>NZ_JBAMYD010000002.1:0-480154 GCF_037002925.1 Rhizobium aouanii | reverse complement strand
TACGTCTGAGGCTGCCTGTCGCGTCAGAAGCGGACGGTAAAATCGGTGCCTTTGCCGACTTCCGACTTGACGATCAGCCGCGCCCGGTGGCGAGTGAGGATGTGTTTGACGATGGCAAGGCCGAGGCCGGTGCCCTTCTTTGAGCGGCTGTCCTCGATACTGACCCGGTAGAAGCGCTCCGTCAGCCGCGGCACATGCTCGGCCGGGATGCCCGGGCCCTTGTCGACGATGCTGACCTCGACCGGCTGGCCGGTGCCGTTCTTCAGCCAGACATCGACGATCTCGCCCTCCTGGCCGTATTTGCAGGCATTTTCCATCAGGTTCTCGAAGACCTGAACAAGTTCGTCGCGGTCGCCCAGCACCTCGACCTTGCCGTCGGGCAGATGCAGATTGATGTCGACGCCGACATCCCTGGCCAGCGGCACAAGCGCATCTCTGACATGGCCGAGCAACGGCACCAGATCGATCTTCTCATCCGGAGCGATATGCGATTTCAGCTCCAGGCGAGAGAGCGACAGCAGGTCGTCGACCAGCCGGCTCATGCGTGTCGTCTGGTCGAGCATGATGTTGAGGAAACGCGCCTGCGCCTTCAGATCGTTCTTCGCCGGTCCCTGGATGGTCTCGATGAAGCCGCGCAGCGAGGCAAGCGGCGTGCGCAGTTCATGGCTGGCATTGGCGACAAAATCCGACCGCATGCGGTCGATGCGGCGGACCTCCGATATATCGCGGAAGGAGAGGATGAAATAGCGCTCACGCGGCCCGTCTTCGGCTGCGAATTCTATGGGCGCGCTGCGCACGATATAGACGCGCTCGGATGGCAGCCGCTCGGAATGCTCGATCTGGTTCGGCGCATTGGTGGCGATGGTTTCGCGCACCATGTCGAGCACGCCGGGCGAACGCATACGGGCCGAGATATGGGCGCCGAGCGCCACCTCGCCGAAGGCCTTTTCGGCAGCACGGTTCTGGAAGAGCACCGAGGCGTCGTCCGACAACACCATGACCGGGATATCGAGGCCGGAGAGCGCGGCGGAAACCTCCGGCAGGCGGCTTGGCGGCAGTTCCGGCTCGATCTCCACCGGTGGGGCCGGCTCGGCCTCGATGATCGGCGCCTCTTTGAAAAGCGCCGTGAGGATCATCACAAGCAGCAGGACCAGCACAACCCACTTGTTCATGCCGGCGGCAAGCGCGGCGAGCGCACTGAGGATTGCCGCAAGCAGCACCGGCCGTTCGCGCCGGATGCGCGCCAACAGGCTTTTTCTCCATGGAGTTTCGTCTGGCAAGTGCCCTCGCGGCGTCGATTCGTTTTTCTTATATTGGAACTCTGCCTGATAGCGGCAATTCATGACAGAAGTTTTCGGGCTGCAGCGTCTCAAGCGAAAGGCCGCAGCCGAACCTCAAGAAAAATTGCCGGCTGGCGGCGAGAGATTTGATTTTCAACGGTAAATATGTTCGCTTGCAGGAAGAGAAGCGATCGGGCTGTGGAGGCTGATATGGACGAGGACGTCGAAAACAGGGCCGTGGAGCTGGAGATCCGCGGAAAGAAACGCATCTTCGACGTCGACGATCCCACCCTGCCGGCCTGGGTGGACGAACGCGCGCTGGAATCCGGCGACTTTCCCCACAAGAAGAAGCTCAAGGAAGAGGATTATCTGGAGCAGCTGGAAAAGCTGCAGATCGAACTCGTCAAGGTGCAGTTCTGGCTGCAGGCGACCGGCAAGCGGGTGATGGCGCTGTTCGAAGGGCGTGACGCTGCCGGCAAAGGCGGCGCGATTTCGGCCTCCTCGGCGAATATGAACCCACGCCTTGCGCGCGTCGTGGCGCTGACCAAGCCGACCGACCGCGAGCAGGGACAATGGTATTTCCAGCGTTATGTCGCGCAGTTTCCGACATCAGGCGAATTCGTGCTGTTCGACCGCTCCTGGTACAACCGCGCCGGCGTCGAGCCGGTCATGGGCTTCTGCACGCCGCAGCAATATGAGGATTTCCTCAAGCAGGCGCCGCAGCTCGAAAAGATCATCGCCCATGAGGGCATTTTCTTCTTCAAATTCTATCTCGATATCGGCCGCGAGATGCAGCTCAAGCGTTTCCACGACCGCAGGCACGATCCGCTGAAAGTCTGGAAACTGTCGTCGATGGATATCGCGGCGCTGACGAAGTGGGACGATTACAGCGACAAGCGCAACCGGATGCTGAAGGAAACCCATACGGATTTCGCGCCGTGGACGGTGATCCGCGCCAATGACAAGCGGCGGACGCGCCTCGAACTCATCCGCCACATGCTGAACAGGATGGATTATGACGGCAAGGACAGACAAGCGCTGGGCACGGTCGACGAAGAGATCATCGGCTCAGGGCCAGGCTTTCTGAAATAGAAGCCGGCCTCACTGCCCCGGCAGAATGCGGATGGCGAAGAGGTTGATGCCGCGCGCCTTGCCGTCGAGATCGCTGTTGATCGTCAGCGTGCCCGGCGAATTCGGCGCGAGCGAGCGGTCGAACTTGACCTGCAGCAGCGCATCCGACTTTTCCCGGCTGACGTTGAAGCGATGGCGGGCGCAATTACCGAGCGTCTGGAAATTGCATTCGACCGTAATCTGCGTCGGCTCGTCGGTAGTGGATTGCAGCGTCAGCGCGATCGTCGAGGATTTGCCGGCCAGCTGCTGCAGCACCGACGGCGGCACGCTGATCGAGATATTGCCGTCGGCCGCACCGCTTTCGGAAATCAGCCGGACGGCCGGACCGTCATTCCCAGCGATTTTTTCGGTGCGCGCCCGCGGGCCGCTTTGCATCTTGTCGGCGTCCTCAGGCTTGAACAAGGGAATCCAATCGGCCGAAAAACTGTTCTGCGGATCGATGGTGACCGGTTGATCGGTGTGGGAAGGGGCATTCCCCGCGCTGTCGTCATTGCCGGTAAAATCCTCCGGCTGCGTGCTTGCCGGCGGATTGGCAACGCTGGTGTCGCGCTCGGCCGCCGTCATCAGCAGGCCGGACGTATGCACCCACCAGGCGCCGATGCCGAGGAAGGCGAGCAGGACGCACCAGACGAGCAGCCGCGAAAAGAATTTGCGCGGCTTGCGGCGGCCTGCCGCCCGCTCCGGGCGGAAATCCATATTGGTGGCGCGCTGACCGCGGGCAAGGCGTTCCTCTCCGACGGGCGCGGCAGCCAGATGATCGGCATTGCCGGCATGCACGTCGTGGAGGCTGGACTCGTCGCCGCGGCTGAAGGCCACCTCGGGGGTGCGTGTTTCGCCCGCGGGCACGGGACTATCGATAAGGCTGTCGATATCGGCCACGTCACCGCGCGGAACCGGCGGTGCCGGCATTTCCACGACCGGCGGCACGGACACTTCAGGCGGTCTCTGGCGGGGGTGAAGACGGTCACGCTCCTCGCCTTCGATGGCGTGGATGGTGCTTTCCAGGCGGTGGCGGTGATGGGCGACGACCTCGGTGTCGGTGATGTCCTGCTTGCGCAGGCCGGCTTCCAGCGCCTGGCGGGCCGACTGATAGATCCTCGCTCGAACCTCCGGATTGTCGCGATCGGAATTCTCGAGCGCTGTTCTGATGGCCGTTTCTAATCCGCTCACATCCAGTCCTTCACCTTGAACTCGGCATCGGACTGCAATCCCTGCCGTTCTCCATCAAAATTCGGTAACGGCAAGTGCGGCAAACCGCAAGCCTTGCGGGCCCGGCCGCGGTCGATCGGAAGGGATATCGGCAGCTTTCACCGCTTGCGGGCCTTATTCTATTAGCTTTCCCGGACGTATATATTCGGGCCGAAATCGACGAAGGCATGGCAGCCGGTCTTTAATCGCCTTTTCATCTCTGTTATGAGATTGACGTTTTCGTAAACGTCAATGGAGGTGATGACCATGGCCCTGCCCCCGATCCTGAGGGACAAATTGAGACTGCCGGTCGTCGGCTCACCGCTCTTCATCATCTCGCATCCGGCGCTGACGCTGGCGCAATGCAAGGCGGGCATCGTCGGCGCCTTTCCGGCGCTGAACGCCCGGCCGGAAAGCCAGCTCGACGAATGGCTGGCGGAGATTACCGAGGAGCTCGCCCGCCACGACGCCGCCCATCCGGAGCGGCCGGCCGCCCCCTTTGCCGTCAACCAGATCGTCCACATGTCGAACAAGCGGCTGGAGCACGACCTTACGCTCTGCGTCAAATATAAGGTGCCGATCGTCATCTCCTCGCTCGGCGCCGTGCCCGAGGTCAATGCCGCCGTGCATTCCTACGGCGGCATCGTGCTGCATGACATCATCAACAACCGCCATGCCCATTCGGCGATCCGCAAGGGAGCGGATGGGCTGATCGCAGTCGCGGCCGGCGCCGGCGGCCATGCCGGCACGCTGTCGCCCTTTGCCCTTGTCCAGGAAATCCGCGAATGGTTCGACGGGCCGCTGCTGCTGGCCGGCGCGATAGCCACCGGCGGCGCCGTCCTCGCCGCTGAAGCGATGGGCGCCGACATGGCCTATATCGGCTCGCCCTTCATCGCCACTGAAGAAGCCCGCGCCGCGGACGCCTACAAGCAGGCGATCGTCGAAGGGGCCGCCAGCGATATCGTCTATTCCAATTATTTCACCGGCGTGCACGGCAACTATCTGAAACCCTCGATCGTGGCTGCCGGCATGGACCCGGACAATCTGCCCTTGGCCGATGTCTCGAAGATGGATTTCGAGCAGGCTGTCGGCGGCGCCAAGGCCTGGAAGGACATATGGGGCAGCGGCCAGGGCATCAGCGCCATCAAGGCTGTCGAGCCGGTGGCAAAACTCGTCGACCGGCTGGAGGCCGAATACAGGGCGGCGCGCGCCCGGCTGACGCTCTGAGGCGCCCTTCCCACCCCTCCCCCTCTTTTTTGCCAAAGCCATGACAGGGTGCTTGAAATCTTCAGACAATGGCTGTATCAGCGCCATGCAAATCGCAGGCCGCATTGCTTCGGCCGTGAAATGCCGCTTTAGCTCAGGTGGTAGAGCACATCATTCGTAATGATGGGGTCGCAGGTTCGAGTCCTGCAAGCGGCACCATTTCTTTATAAGCCTCTTTTAAAATCCTTCGTTTACCTTCAGCTGCCTTTGGCCACTCGGCAGGCAAAATTTCAGTAATTAGAGCCTCTTCACTCATGGCGGCTTGGCTGCCCTTCATCTACATATGCGCGACCGATATCGATCGAACGAGAGCAGGTTAGTGATTGGGAGCATCTATGAGGACATCGCTTTTAAGTATCGCGCTTTTCACATGTAGCTTGTCCGCTGCGCAGGCAGCAGACTTCCCTCTCGCCTCATGTAGTGGATGGAACGGAACGCTTGTCAGCAGGACCGGCACCGATTCAAGCACTGCAGTTATGGCAGGAAAGGTCACTCAGGCCGACTTCCAGGAATACTGCGAGCGAGACCCAGGAGGTGAGACAATAGCACATGGCGGCAAACTAACTGTAGAGCAGTGTGTTGCGAAGTACACAAAAACGAATGGGAAAGACACTTCCCGTTCCACCGCCAGTTGCAGCGAAGGCACCATGTCCTTCGTTCCTCCTCGCGGAAAACCGCTGCATGTCACTTTCCCATTACCAGAGGGTTCAGATGTGTCGTGCGCATCAGGCATGCCGCCGCTGATCGAGCAGTTCAAGCTCCTCTGCCCTCAGGCGGCGCGGGAGTTTCAGTTGATGGATGACGAATGACAGGATGTCTGTTTCACATCGCCAACAGACTAGTCGGCTAGCGGGTTAGATCTCAGAATCCCTCCTCCATATTGCAGGAATAGACGCTGTGATCACCGTGGTCGGTAATCCCTCCTCTGGACATCAAGCGAGCAATTGAAAGCGGTGATGCAGGTTATATCCGCGCATGCATTGGGGCGTTGTTGCGAAAGCTCGTGTCATGTCACAAAGATGCGTGAGGACGAGCGCCGATCTGCTTAGCGAGTACGATCGGAACAATTCGGACGCTGCGGCCGATCTGACTTCAAAGAAAATTTCGAGCCTCGGCAGCCCGTTTTCTCTGCCCCTCATGGAGATGCAAGTCCAGTAGTCTCCCAGGCCGTTATCTGCCTCCAATCAAACGACCGTGAAAACCGCAACCCCGACAGGAACAATGCCCCCGCCCAGCAGGTTTTCTCCCGTGAGACAACAAGCATGGAGAAAATCATGTCCTGCAAGTTCATCGCGATATCATTGCTTTCGATCGGTCTGGCCGGCTCGGCGCTGGCGCAGACGGCCGGTGGGGCGGATGCCAATGGGCGGCTTTCGGTGGCACCGGTTATCGGCGGATCGGGGAGTTCGGGCGCCGGCTCCGCAGGCGCCGGGTCGGCTGGCACTGGGTCTGTCGGCGGCGGTGCGACGGGCACCGGGTCGGTCGGCACCGGCTCGGCGGGCACCGGGTCTATCGGCACCGATTCCGGCACCACCGGCAGCACGACCGGCAATGGCGGCGTCAATCTCAACAGCGGTCGCAGCACGATCAATCCCGGCGGGGTCAATCCCAACCTGCAGCAGACGCCGGGTTGCACCAGCGGCAGCGCCGACTCGCTTAATGAGGCATGCCCGCAATGAGGCTGAGGTGATTGTTCGCCTTACCTTCTGACAAAACGAAGGCCCGGAGCGGAATGGCGCCGGGCCTTCGCGTTCGGCCGCCACTTCGCCGACATCACGCGAAAACAATGGCTGGCGTCAGAAACCGGTCGCGGCCTGCTTTACCGGCCGGGCTTGAGGTCGTAAAAGAGCCACATCACTCCGCAAGCGGCACATCGCCCCACATCTCAGCCAGCCTGCCAATATTTCCGGCATCTGCGGAGCGCCCAAGAGGATCGTCATGTCGAATGCAGCGCAACGCTCGAACCGCGTGCTTATCGTCGCCACCATCATGCTCGCGACCTTCATGGTGGCGATCGAGGCGACGATCGTGGCGACCGCGATGCCGCGCATCGTCGGGGAGCTCGGCGGCTTTTCCTATTACAGCTGGGTGTTTTCGGCCTTCCTGCTGGCGCAGTCGACGACGACTGTTATCTACGGCAAGCTTTCCGACATTTTCGGGCGCAAGCCGGTGCTGATCGGCGGCATCCTGATCTTCCTGGTCGGCTCGGCTCTCTGCGGGCTTGCCTGGTCGATGATGTCGCTGGTGCTGTTCCGGCTGCTGCAGGGGCTCGGCGCCGGCGCCATCCAGCCGGTGACGATGACGATCATCGGCGATCTCTTCAAGCTGGAGGAGCGCGGCCGCGTGCAGGGCGCAATGGCGACCGTCTGGGCGACCTCGGCCGTCGTCGGGCCGCTCGCCGGCGGCATCATCGTCGACAACATCTCCTGGGCCTGGATCTTCTGGATCAACCTGCCGATCGGCGTCATCTCTGTCATCGCCTTCATGGTCTTCCTCAAGGAGGACGTGGCGCACAAGCAGGCAAAGATCGATTACCTCGGATCGGTGCTGTTTTCGATCTCGATCGTGGCACTTCTCGTCATGCTGACGGAAACCGATGCGAGCGTCTGGATCCTGCTTTCGCTTTTCTCCGTCTTCGTGGTGACGGGCCTGCTCTTTCTCGCCCAGGAGAAGCGGGCGCCGGAGCCGATTATTTCGATCCCGCTCTGGAGCCGAAGGCTGATTGCGACCAGCAATGCGGCAACGCTGCTGGCCGGCATGGCGCTGATCGGGCTTTCGACAATCCTGCCGCTCTATGTCCAGGGCGTGCTCGGCCGCTCGCCTCTTGTCGCGGGGTTCACGCTCACCATGCTCGTCGTCGGCTGGCCTTTGGCGGTGATGCTCTCCAGCCGTTTCTACAAGGCCTTCGGCATCCGCCGCACGCTGCGCGTCGGTAGCCTGATGTTTCCTTTCGGCGCCTGTTTCCTGTTGTTCCTGACACCTGAGAGTTCGCCGATCGTTGCCGGCGCCGGCTCCTTCTTCATGGGCTTCGGCATGGGTCTCATCAGCCTCACCAGCATCGTCTTGGTGCAGGACAGCGTCGAATGGTCGATGCGCGGCAGCGCCACCGCCTCGATCATCTTTGCCCGCAGCCTCGGCAATACGCTCGGCGCCACCGTGCTCGGCGCCATCCTCAATGCCGGCATCAACCATTATGCGAGCGGCGAGGCGGCTGCAGGCCTGCACGAGGTGCTGAACCAGCCGACCGGGCTTTCGGCGCTCGCCGCCGATCCGGCGATCCGCTCGGTCTTCAACGCGGCCTTGCACTGGAGTTTCTGGGGCGTGGTCGTCGTCGCGGTGCTGACCTTCTTCACCACCTGGCTGATCCCGGTCGGGCCTAGCCAGAAGCGCGAGGGGGCGGCTGTCGCCAGCGAGGCGGCCTCGTATTAAGCGGTTCAGCTCGTGGAAGCGCAGAAATGCTGGGTTTTCACACCGGCAGATTGTGTTGGGAGGGTTGTCGGACGATGAGTGTTTTCGTGTTGCTCCTGGGGTTTCCGGGCGTCGGCAAGCTGACAATCGCCAGAGAACTCGGCTCGCTTATATCCGCGAAGATCGTTGATAATCACTGGTTCAACAACCCGATCTTGCGCCTCCTCGACGATGCCGCTCCGCTCCCAAAGGGCGTCTGGGAGTATACTGGCAGGGTCCGGCAGGCCGTCCTGGATGCAATCACCGCCTATAGCGGCCCGTCGAGGAATTTCATCTTCACGCACGCAGGCGTCGAAGGCGATGAGCGGAGCACACGGACGTACCAACAGTTCTTTGACGCCGCCGGACAGTGCGCTGCGGTCTTCGTTCCGGTGAGATTGCTGTGTGCCGAAGAAGAACTAGCGCGTCGCGTTTCCTCCCCCGCTCGGCGCGACCACTTGAAGACGACGGACGTCGAGACGTCCAGGAGCCGTAGCCAACAGGCCATGGTTCTCAATATCCCGCACCAACATGCGCTGACGTTAGATGTGACGTTCATGTCGCCTGCAGAAAGCGCTGCGGCAATACGGGATCATGTTGCGATACGCAGCGCAGCAGAGCTCTCCCACCGCGCGTGAGGAGTTTCAGCCACTCGCGCCGATAGCGGAAGATCGGCCTCGGGCCGGATGCGGCGCGTGATGAGGCGGATCAGCGAGAGCGAAAATGGGTGTCAAAATCTATTTGATCGAAAGGGCTGATCGGAAATCTGGATCAGATTGCAAACACGGAATCCTCGGCGCAACTTTAGAAGCGCGACGGGGCTTATGAGAGGAAGGCTTATGCACAAAGGATCCTGCCTGTGTGGTGCCGTAACTTTTGAGATCGAAGGCGATCTGCGAGCGCCGGATGCGTGCCATTGCTCCAAATGCCGAAAACAATCCGGCCACTTTTTCGCGACAACCGACGTGCCAAGGCGTCAGATCGCGATCCAGGGAGGTGAAGGTGTGACTTGGTATCAATCCTCAGAAAAGGTGAGGCGTGGATTTTGCGGGGTATGTGGATCATCGCTGTTTTGGGATCCACCCCATCACGACTGGATCGCTGTCGCGATGGGTGCCTTCGATAGCTCGACCAAAACCAAACTGAAAATGCATATCTTTGTCGCTGACAAAGGCGACTACTACGACATCACCGACAACCTGCCCCAGAATGCGCAATAGGCAGCGGTTGCTCGCCCGCAAGCGGACTTCAATTTCTATTCTGCGGCTGCGGCGCCTTGTTCGAGGTCGTGCTACCCTTCGGCAGGGAGCGGCGGTTCTCCAAGACGCGTGATAGCAAGTTCCCCTTTCTCTTGCGCGGGATGAGATCGATATCGCTGACAAGCTTTGCGCCGCCCCGGCGGCGTTCCAAGGTGATCTTGCGGCTATGGAAGGTTTCCAGCTCAGCGCGATGCGCGACGCTGATGATGGTGACATCAGGCAATTCATCGATCACCATCTGCATCATCTTGTCCTGGCTCTTCTCGTCGAGTGCCGAGGTTGCTTCATCCAGCACGATGATATCGGGTTTATGCAGCAGGAGACGGGCAAAGGCCAGCCGCTGCTTTTCGCCGCCCGACAAAGTCTGGTCCCATGGCGCGTCTTCCTCGATCTTATCTTTCAGATAATCCAGTCCCACCTTGTCGAGGGCCGACTTGATCTCATCCGGCGGCCAGTTATCGGCGGCACCGGGATAGGCGACAGCACGGCCAAGCGTTCCCGAAGGAATATAAGATCGTTGCGGCAACATGAACAATTGTCGATCGGCGCGGAAATCGACGCTGCCGCCACCCCACGGCCAGAGACCGGAGATGGCCCGCACCAGCGTGCTCTTGCCCGAACCGGATTCACCTGACACAAGCACCCGCTCGCCGGGCTGGATCTCGACCCGGGTTTCCTTGACCACCGCGGTGCCATCGTCAAGCGACACGGCGAGATCGTTGAGGCTGAGCATCGCCTCACTTTCGGTTTGGCCATGCTTGATCCGGCCGAGCGCGTCGCTCTGTTCTGCACGCTCCAGCCCGTCGAGCGACATCATCAGCGACGCGACGCGACGCGCGCAGGCGTTCCAATCGGCAAGACGCGGATAGTTGTCGACCAGCCAGCCGAAGGCGGTCTGGACGATGGCGAAGGCAGAGGCCGCCTGCATGACCTCGCCCAGCGTCATGCTGCCTTCAAGAAATTTGGGGGCGCAAAGGAGGAGCGGCACAACAGGGGCAATCAGCATCGACCCATGCGACACAAACGTCGTGCGCATATGCTGGCGGGCGAGCAGCGCCCATTGCTTCAGCACATTGCCGAAGGTCTTGTCGAGGTCGTTGCGCTCTTCCTCCTCGCCGCCGAGAAGCGCGATGCTCTCACCGTTTTCCCGCACATGCGTCAGCGTATAGCGAAATTCGGCCTCTACCTGGTTCTTGACCTCGGAGACCTGCACGAAATGGCGGCCGATCACCGCGATCACGCTGGAGGTGATCACGGCGTAGAGGACCGCGGTCACGACGAGAAAGCCGGGAATGGTGATGGTCCAGCCTCCGATCGGCAGCGTCAAGGCTCCGCCGATCGTCCACAGCACCACGATGAAGGTCGAGGCCGACAGGAACGCCGCGATGACACCGGCGGTAAAATCGACGGGGGCTTCGGTGGCGATCCTCAAATCCTCCGAGATGCGCGCCTCGGGGTTCTTGTGGTCGCCGCCGATGAGGTTCAGCTGATAGTATCGGCCGTTTGCCAGCCAGCGCGCGATGACTGCTGTCGCCAGCCAGGAACGCCATCGCCGCTGGATCATCATGCGAACAGCGACCTGTGTGGTGACAAGGGCGACGGTTCCAAGCACGAGCGGCACGAACACGCCGCTGAGGTAATAGACGGTGCCGGCATCGTGCCGCTCTATGGCGTCGAAAATCGCGCGGTTCCAGCGATTGATCCCATATTGGAAGCCGACATTCATGCAGATCATGGCAAGCAGCCCGATCGACAACGGCCAGGCGAGCTTGTCACCTCCACGGCCCCAGAATCGGCGCGCGCTGATCCAGAAGCGCTTGAGCAAATAGCGCTTGCGCGCGTGCTCGGCCTCCTCGGGCGTCAACTCCGGATCGGGTTCAATGATATCTGGCGGCGGCACGACCTCTACAGTCGATGCCTTCTCCTGGCGCGTCTTTTCGGCACCGTGCGGTTCGGTGCCGTCGACCGATGTCGGATTGAGTTTAGCGTCGGCCATAAGCGCGATAACGGCTTACACATCGAAATGTTTCATGATGGCTGCCATCCGCCGTATCGAAAACATCTGCCCCCCACCCTAACCCTCTCCCCGTTCTGACGGGGAGAGGGGACGTGCCATACGAGACGCGATAGAGGGAGGGAGAGGTCGCGGCATATCCCCTTCGCCCCGCAAGCGGGGGTCCGAAGGACGGGTCGAGACCCGTGGCTCGACCCCGGTTGCTGCCGGCAGGCGGATGAGGGGCTGGCATCGGCGATCTCTGGGCCGAGATGTCCTATCCCACCTCACGCGCTCTCCGTCGCGACCTGCGGCAGGGATTGCAGCAGGGTCTGGCGGGCGGAGTGCAGATGCGCTCGGCAGGCGGTTTCGATTGCCGCCTGGTCGCCGGATTCCAGCGCTGCGATATAATCCAGGTGTTCGTGGATGGCGCGCTCGTTGCGCTGGCGGGCGGCGGTCTTGTTCCACTGGTAGTGATAGTGGAAGACGATGGCGATGGCGTCGTAGAAATCGGCGATGAAGCGGTTCTTCGAGGCGCGGTGGATCAGCAAGTGGAAGCGCTCGTCGAGGACGGAGAAATCCTTGAAGCGCTGGTTGATGTCGGCAAGCATGGCGTGATGTTCGTCGCGCATAGCGGCAAGATCGGCCCAGCTCTGATTATCCCTTGGAAGCCGGCCGAATTCGGCGGCGGAATGCAGTTCGAACATCTCGCGCACATCGGCCAGCTCAAGCGCGAATTCGCGGGTGAAGCCTTTAAGCGTCCAGTGGCTGTTCGGCCGCTTCTCGATGAGGCCGAAGCGGGAGAAGCGGATCAGGAATTCGCGGACGCTGGTCGTTCCGGTGCCGATCTCGCGGGCTAGCTCCAATTCGTTAATCTGCATGCCGGGGGCGGCATCATCGGCAAGGATGCGCTGCATGAAGCTGCGCTCGATGATATCATGCAGGGAGTCGGTTTCTTCGGAGGGAAAGAGGTCGTGGTCTGTCGGTTGGCGCAGCACGATCTTCTGGCGTTTGTTCCAGCGGATGATGCCCTCCTCGCTGAGCCGCGTCAGGATGGCGCGCGCCGTCGAGCGGCTGACGCCGAGCTGGGCGGCGATCTCCGGTTCCGAGGGCAGCGCGGTATCCGTGCGCAGGGCTACGGCATACCTGTTATAGGCTTCCTTGAAGACCGTATTTTGCCTTGCCACCAGACCCCGCTTTCCGCCCTCGTATCGACCGCCCGCTCTCCAGCAGGGCAGAAAAATCGGGGCTTGTTCAAACGACCTTTAGCTTATTTCCGGTCGCCTGCGGCTCATTGCCTCCCTCGTCCACAGGATCAATATTCCCCGTTGACTTGAAAATGTTTATTGTAGATAAAAAACAAAATCAATGCGCTTTCGCCGATGTAGCGAGCCTTTCCCAGGGAGATAGAGACTTGGACAAACTGCCTTGGATCATCCTTTCGGCCGGCGACAATGTCGCGGTCGCAACGGCGGCAATCGCGCCGGGTTCGACGGTTGCCGGCATTCAGACCCGTGAGAAGATCGACCCCGGCCACAAGGTGGCGATAGCGGATATTCCGCTCGGTTCGCCCGTGGTGAAATACGGACAGGCGATCGGCCGCACCACGGCCGAGGTCAAGGCCGGCGACCATGTGCACAGCCACAACCTGCATTTCGAAAACGACCGGCTGGCGGCGACCGCCAATTCGGCGCCTGAAACGGCCACTGCCGACGACGTCGGGCGCACCTTCATGGGCTATCGCCGCGCCGACGGGCGGGCGGCGACCCGCAACTATATCGGCATCATTGCCAGCGTGAACTGTTCCACCACGGTCTGCCGGGCGATCGCCGACGAGGCGAACCGGACGATCCTGCCGCATTATGAAGGCATCGACGGTTTCGTGCCGATCGTGCACGACCAGGGCTGCGGCATGAGCTCGACCGGCGACGGCATGAACGTGCTACACCGGACGCTCGCCGGCTACACAAGGCATGTAAATTTCGGCGGCGTACTGATGATCGGCCTCGGCTGCGAGGTCAATCAGCTGACGCTTTACGGCCAGAGTGGTGCAGGCGCCTCGAAGCGGCATTTCAACATCCAGGATGCCGGCGGCTCACGCCGCGCGGTCGAGCGCGCCATGGGCATGCTGCGCGAAATTGCCGCCGATGTCGGCAAGGAAAAGCGCGTACCGATGTCGGTCGGTGAGATCATCATCGGCCTGCAATGCGGCGGCTCGGACGGCTTTTCCGGCATCACCGCCAATCCGGCGCTGGGTGTCGCGGCCGACCTGCTGGCAGCCGCCGGCGGCACGGCGATCCTTTCGGAGACCTCGGAAATCTATGGTGCGGAACATCTGCTACGCAGCCGCGCCGTCAGCGACGAGGTGGCAAAGAAGCTCGACGACAAGATCGCCTGGTGGGAGCAGTACGTCGCCCTGCACGGCGCCTCGCTCGACAACAACCCCTCGCCCGGCAACAAGCGCGGCGGGCTGACGACCATTCTGGAAAAATCGCTCGGCGCGGTTGCCAAGGGCGGGCGCTCGCCGCTGACGGCGGTCTATGGTTATGCCGAGCGGGTCACGGCCCCCGGCCTCGTCTTCATGGACACACCAGGCTACGACCCGGTCTCGGCGACCGGCCAGGTGGCGGGCGGGGCAAACATGATCGCCTTTACCACAGGCCGCGGCAGCTGCTTTGGCTGTCGGCCGGCGCCGTCGCTGAAGCTTTCCAGCAATTCGGCGCTCTATGCCTCGATGGAAGAGGATATGGACATCGATTGCGGCACGATCGCCACCGGCGACGCGACGATCAGCGGCAAGGGCCGCGAGATCTTCGACCTCATCGTCGATACGGCATCAGGCAAGAAGACCAAGAGCGAGCTCTTCGGCTATGGCGACAATGAATTCGTGCCGTGGCATCTCGGTGCGACGCTGTAATCTTTGTTTTTACGCAATCCCGGACGTAAAACCGCTTCACACTTTTCCTGGGATTGCTCCAGATAGATAGTTTCAGCTTCTTCGTGAGGAGGAATGATGAAGACGAGACGGATCGGCAAGACCAAGCTGGAGGTGACCGAAATCAGTTTCGGCGCAGCCGCTCTCGGCGGTCTCTACCGCGCCTGCCCGCGCGAGCAGGCAATGGACACGCTGCAGGCGGCCTGGGACAGCGGCATCCGCTATTTCGACGTGGCGCCCTGGTACGGGCTTGGCCTCGCCGAACGTCGGGTCGGCGATTTCCTGCGCGACCAGCCGGACGGCAGTTACGTGCTTTCCACCAAGGTCGGCCGGCTGCTTCGGCCGGTGCCGACCGGCACCGTGCCTGATTACAGCTATGTCGACCCGCTCTCCTTCGATGCCGATTACGACTATTCCTATGACGGCATCATGCGCTCGGTCGAGTTCAGCTATGCGCGGCTCGGCCTCAACCGCATCGATATTCTCTATGTGCACGACCTCGGCGTCTACACACATGGCGCAGCGAAGAATGCGGTCCACCAGAAGCAGTTTCTCGATTCCGGCGTGAAGGCGCTGGAGGAACTCAAATCGTCTGGCGCGATCTCGGCCTTCGGCCTCGGCGTCAACGAAGTGCCGGTCTGCCTCGACGTCATGCGCCATTCCGATCTCGACTGCATTCTGCTCGCCGGCCGCTACACGCTGCTCGACCGCTCGGCCGTCGCCGAACTGCTGCCGCTCTGCCGAGAGAAGGGCACCTCGCTCGTCGTCGGCGGCGTCTTCAACTCCGGCATACTCGCCACCGGTCCGGTGCCGGGTTCGCATTTCGACTATATGCCGGCTGATGACGACGTGCTTGCCAAGGTCGGCGCCATGGAGGCGATCGCCAAACGCCACGGCGTGCCGCTGGCGGCTCCCGCCCTGCAGTTTCCGCTGCGCGAGACGATCGTCGCATCGGTGCTGATCGGCACGGCCAAGCCTTCGAGCCTGACGCGCAACATGGAGATCGTCGAACCGCGGCTTGCCGACGAGATCTATGCCGAATTCGAACCCTATACGCTGGTCGCGCCGCCGCTCGGCGCCGAAGCCGTGCGAGTCTGAGGAGAGATTATGCTCAAGGGTATTCATCCGCTGCTTGGCCCCGACCTGCTCCATGCGCTGAAGACCATGGGGCATGGCGACGATATCGTCATATCGGACGCCAATTTTCCCTCGGGCTCGATGGGCCCGCCGGTCATTCGCGCCGACGGCGTCAGCGCCACTGACATGGCCGAGGCCATCCTGACGCATATGCCGCTCGACACGTTCGTGCCGGAAGCGGCGTGGCGGATGGAAGTGGTCGGCGATCCCGATGCGGTTCCGGAGGTCTGCACCGAGTTCCAGAAGATCGTTTCCAAGCACGCCGGCGATTTCCGCATCGTGCCGGTGGAGCGTTTTGCTTTTTACGCGATGGCCCGCAAGGCGACCTATATCGTCGCGACGACGGAATTCCGGCTGTACGGCAACCTGATTTTGAAAAAGGGCGTCGTGCATCCGCACGAGGTCGATATGGCCTGATCCCTATTTTAGGGTATCTTGGTATTGGAATAAAATCAGTTGCTTGGCGGGAGTTTACCAAAGAAAAAAAGCCGGTTTGGCGCTCTTGCAATTTGATTGCGCCTCGGCTAGCTTCACCTGGCAAATGTTTTTTATCGATAAAAATCGTCCGCCTGCGTTCAGCGGCCGATTTATTGGAGGAGAACGCACCCTGAGAGGAGAACCCTTATGAGTTTCGTGAAATCCCTTCTGTCCCGCCGCGCCTTTACCGCGCTTGCGGGCGCCGCAGTTATCGCCACGGCAATGCCGGCACCGTCGTTTGCAGCCGACGTGACGATCCCGATTATCGTCAAGGACACGACGTCCTTCTACTGGCAGATCGTTCTGGCCGGCGCCCGCAAGGCCGGCCAGGATCTCGGCGTCAACGTGCCGGAACTCGGCGCACAGGCCGAATCCGACGTCAACGGCCAGATCAGCATTCTTGAGAACGCCGTTGCCGGCAAGCCGGCGGCCATCGTCATTTCTCCGACCGAATTTAAGGCGCTCGGCAAGCCGATCGATGAAGCGGCCAAGTCGGTTCCGATCATCGGCATCGACTCGGGTGCTGACTCCAAGGCGTTCAAGTCGTTCCTGACGACCGACAACGTTCAAGGCGGCCGCATCGCCGCCGACGGTCTGGCCGCCGCTATCAAGGGCGCCACCGGCAAGGAAGAGGGCGAAGTCGTCATCCTCACCAACCTTCCGGGCGTCGGCTCGCTGGAACAGCGCCGCGAAGGCTTCCTGGATCAGGTGAAGACCAAGTATCCGGGCCTGAAGGTGATCGCCGACAAATACGGCGACGGCCAGGCAACGACCGGCCTCAACATGATGACCGACCTGATCACGGCAAACCCGAACCTCGTCGGCATCTTCGCCTCGAACCTGATCATGGCGCAGGGCGTCGGCCAGGCGATCGCCGAAAACAAGCTCGGCGACAAGATCAAGGTCATCGGCTTCGACAGCGACGACAAGACGGTCGGCTTCCTCAAGGATGGCGCGATTGCCGGCCTCGTCGTTCAGGACCCCTACCGCATGGGTTATGACGGCGTGAAGACCGCGCTTGCCGTCTCCAAGGGCGAGAAGGTCGAAGAGAATGTCGACACCGGCGCAAACCTCGTCACCAAGGCGAATATGGCCGATCCGAAGATCGACGCGCTGCTGAACCCGAAGATCAAGTAACAAAGACTAATAGGCCGCGCCGTCTTCAAAAACCGGCGCGGCCTTTTCCATCCGTGCTATGTTTTGCGGGGGATGGAGAGCAGACGCGACACAAGGAGGAGAGGTCCCATGATCGGACTGGAAGAGGTCAGTCATCGCCATGATGACAGTGCGACGCTGAAAGAAGCCAATCGAATTCCCACCGGATCGCCTATCCTCGAACTCAAGGGCCTGCAGAAGAATTACGGTCATGTGCAGGCGCTGAAGCCAGCGACGCTGACCTTTCTCGCCGGCGAAATCCACGCCATCGTCGGCGAAAACGGCGCCGGCAAATCCACCCTCATCAAATTGCTGACCGGCGTCATCACCCGCACCGCCGGCGAAGTGCTGTGGTGTGGCCAATCGGTAGGACTGTCGACGCCGAACGAGGCGATCGCCCGCGGCATCAACGCCGTCCACCAAGAGGTCGTGCTCTGCCGGCACCTGACGGTCGCCGCCAATCTCTTCCTCGGCGACGAGGTCAACCGCTATGGCCTGATGCGCAAGAAGCAGATGGAGAAGATGGCGCAGGCCGTGCTCGACGATCTCGGCTTCGGCCTGCCGGCGGGTGCACTGCTAAGCGAGCTGACCATCGGCCAGCAGCAGCTGGTGGCAACCGCGCGCGCGGCGATGCGCGGCACGCAGTTCCTGATCTTCGACGAACCGACAGCCTATCTCACCCGTCAGGAATCGGCGCAGCTCTTCAAGCTGATCCGCCGCCTGCAGGGCGAAGGCGTCACCATCGTCTATATCAGCCACCGCATGGAGGAAGTCTTCGAGCTTGCCGACCGTGTCTCGGTGCTGCGCGACGGAACGCATGTCGGCACGCGCCTGATCGGCGAGACCAACGATGCCGAGCTGATCTCGCTGATGATCAACCGCTCGATCGAACAGATCTACCACAAGGAAGAGATTGCGATCGGCGAGACGATCCTTACTGTCAACGGCCTCTCCGGCCCGGGCTTCGAAGATGTGTCGCTGAGCGTCAAGGCCGGACAGATCGTCGGGCTCTACGGCCTGATCGGCGCCGGGCGCAGCGAATTTGCGCTCGGGCTCTACGGCCGCCAGCCGACGACATCGGGCGATGTCGAATGGATGGGCAAGCGTGTCGACATCCGCAACGAACGCACGGCGATGGAGCTCGGCATTGCGCTGGCGCCGGAAAGCCGGCGCGACCAGGGGCTTTGCCTCAACCTGCCGATCGGCCTCAACATCAACCTGCCGGTGTTCGGGCGACTGAGCCACGGACCGGTGATCAACCACGCGCGCGAATCGGCCAATGCCGACCAGCAGATCCGCAATCTCAGCATCAAGACGCCGAGCCGGCGCGTTCCGGCCTCCAGCATGTCGGGCGGCAACCAGCAGAAGATCGTCATCGGTAAGTGGCTGAGCCATGGCGCCCGGCTTTTCATCTTCGACGAGCCGACCGTCGGCGTCGACGTCGGCACCAAGGCGGAAATCTACCGGCTGTTCGCCAAGCTTCTGAAGGAGGGCGCCGGCATCATCCTGATCTCCTCCTACCTGCCCGAGGTCTACGAACTGGCCGACCGGCTGCACGTCTTCCGCGCCGGCAAAATCGTCGCGAGCCATGATTATCACGCGGCGACGCATGAAGAAGTGCTCAGCGAAGCGATCGGCGTCTGAGCCAGAAGAATAAGAGGGAGAAAATTCATGACTGTCACCCCCACCGAAATCGTCGCGCCGCCGCCGCGCCGGAAAATGAACATCCTGTTCGGCCTGACGCTGATCGGCCTGCTGATCTTCCTCTGGATCGTGCTTGGCGTCGTCACCCCGAGCTTCTGGACGCCGCTCAATATTTCGAACCTGCTGCGTCAGGGCGCGATGACGGCAATTCTGGCGCTCGGCCAGACCTTCGTCATCATCACCGCCGGCATCGACCTTTCGGTCGGCGCCATCGTCGGCTTCTGCACCGTCATCATCGCCTGGCTGCTGCAGGCGGGCGTGCCGGTCTGGGGTGCGATCGCGCTGACGCTGCTGATGGGTGTGGCGATCGGCGCCTTCCATGGCTTCGGCATCGTGCATATGGGCCTGCCGCCGTTCATCATCACGCTGGCAACCCTGACATCGCTGCGCGGCATCGGTCTGCTGATCACCAACGGCTCGACGATCAACATCACCAATGAGGGCTTCAGCAATTTCGCCCGCGCCGATCTGCTTAGTATTCCCAGCCTGTTCTGGATGGTCATCCTGGTGGCGGTCCCCTCCTTCATCTTCCTGCATCTGAGCCGCTGGGGCCGGTATCTCTTCGCGGTCGGTTCGAACGCCGAGGCGGCGCGCCTTTCCGGCGTCAACGTCAAGGGCATGATCTACCTCGCCTATATCCTGTCTGCCTCCTTCGCCGCCTTCGTCGGCGTGCTGCTCGCCTCGCGCATCGCCATCGGCAATGCGACACAGGCCGACGGCTGGGAACTGCAGGCGATCGCCTCCTCCGTCATCGGCGGCACCAGCCTGTTCGGCGCGGTCGGCTCGGTGCATGGCCCGCTGATCGGCGCCTTCATTCTCGCCACCATCAACAACGGCGCGAACCTTCTGAACGTCAACTCCTTCTGGCAGCGCATCATCACCGGTCTGCTGATCATCGTGATCGTGTTCTTCGACCAGCTGCGCCGCCGCCGAAGCAATTGAGCGACAAGAGACAGCCGGCCCCTCATCCGGCTGCCGCCACCTTCTCCCCGCTCGCGGGGAGAAGGGCAAATGCCGCAAACCTCTCCGTCCCCATTGACGTCGTGCAGGGCACGTCCCCTCGCCCCGTTTACGGGGAGAGGGTTAGGGTGAGGGGCAGCTATCCGCACGTACCGAACAGCAGTGGCACGACAGAGAGTAAAGAACGAAGAATGCGAGACCCGTCATGAAAGCAGTTCTTTGCCGGGAGCCCGGCGTGCTCGATATCGTCGAGCGTCCGTCACCTGCGGCTCCCGCCGCCGGCTGGGTGCGGCTTGCCGTCAGCCATGTCGGCATCTGCGGCACCGACTACCACATCTTCGAGGGCAAACATCCCTTCCTCGAATATCCGCGGGTGATGGGGCACGAGATCTCGGCAACAGTGCTGGAAGCGGGCGACGGCGTCACTATCGCGGTCGGAACGCCTGTTATCGTCAATCCCTATCTCTCCTGCGGGCAATGTGTCGCCTGCCGCCAGGGCAAGCCGAATTGCTGCACCAATATCAAGGTGCTCGGCGTCCATACGGACGGCGCCTTCTGCGAGGAGATTTCGGTACCGGCCGAGAACCTCTATGCCGCCAAAGGCTTAAGTCTCGAGGCGGCGGCGACGACCGAGTTCCTGGCGATCGGCGCTCATGCGGTGCGCCGTTCGACGACCGGTGCGGGAGCACGGGCGCTCGTCATCGGCGCCGGGCCGATCGGGCTCGGGGCGGCGATCTTCTCGCGCATCGCAGGCCATGAGGTGACGCTGCTCGATACCAGCACCGAGCGGCTGCAGATGGCATCCGAGCGTTTCGGCTTCACCTCCGGCATCGTTGCCAACGAGGCGACAGCCGAGGCCGTCCGGGAAAAAACCAATGGCGACGGTTTCGACGTGGTCTTCGATGCGACGGGTTACGGGCCTTCGATGGAGAAGGCCTTCTCCTTCGTCGCCCATGGCGGCGCGCTGGTGCTGGTCAGCGTCGTCAAGGACGATATCCGCTTTTCCGATCCCGAATTCCACAAACGCGAGATGATGGTAATCGGCAGCCGCAACGCCACCCGCGTCGATTTCGAGCATGTGGCGGATTCGATCGCCATAGGGCTGGTGCCGGTAGACAAACTCATCACCCACCGAACGACGCTTGCCGATGCGCCGCGCGATCTCGCGCGCTGGGCGCATGAGAAGAACGGGTTGATCAAGGCTGTGATCAGTATTGGTGGTTAGGGCGTTTCCAGCGAAAGCGTGACGTGATTTCCGTGCGCTTCGCGCCGGCGGCTGCCCCTCACCCTAACCCTCTCCCCGTAAAACGGGGCGAGGGGACGTGCCCTGCGAGAGCTGGGCGGGGGACGGAGAGGTCTCGACATATCCCCTTCGCCCCGCGAGCGGGGAGAAGGTGGCGGCAGCCGGATGAGGGGCAAGCCGCGGTCGCTAAACTCCCGCCTCAATCGCCTTGCGCATCTGCCGGACAATCGCGACATCGGTCTTGTTCGTGCTTTTCGCCTCGAAACCAAAAGCCACGGCGCGCGGATCGCGGCTTTCGACGGGCGAGCTGCAGGAACCATGTACTTCGCGGGCGCCGGTCGCCCGTAATATTTCACCGACATTGGCGGGGCGGATGCCGCTGCCCGGCATGATGGCGATCCGTCCGGCCGCCTTTGCCGAAATGCGTTTCAGCGTTTCGATGCCGTCGGCGGCCTTCAGGGCGCAGCCGGAGGTCAGGATGCGTTCGCAGCCGAGCTCGACCGCCTGCTCCAGCGCCTGGTCGGCATCCGGCACCAGATCGAAAGCGCGATGCAGCGTCGAGCCGAGGCCGGTCGCATGCGCCTTCAAACGGTGGATCAACGGCATGTCGAGCGTGCCATCCGGCCGGTTGGCGCCGATGACGACGCCGGCGAGACCTGCGGCGCGCACGGCATCGATATCGATCATCATCGCCTCCTCGTCTGCCCCATCGAAGATGAAGGGGCCGGCGTGAGGGCGGATCATCGCGTAAACCGGAATGGCTGCGCGGGCGGCGATCCGCATCAGGCTCGGCACCGGCGTCAGGCCGCCGAGCTCCAGCGCCGAGCAGAGCTCGATGCGCCCGGCGCCACCTTCGATCGCGGCGGCAAGGCCTTCGGCGCTGTCCACGCACACTTCCAGCAAGATCGTCACGCTGCAGTCTCCCCTGGAGCATGATGCCGAAAAGTGTCAGCGCTTTTCGTCGTCATGCTCGCCTTCTCTGATTTAACTCCGCCGCGGCTTAAGCCACGGCTGCGGTTTTGACGACCGCTTCCGACGTAATTCTCGCCGCCGCCTCGATGATCATTGTGCAGGCATCGGCGGCGGCTTTGCGATGGTTGAAGGCGACGTGATAGGACATCGGCAGATGCTCGTCGAGATCGACGATACGCACCTTGTCGGCAATCGGCATGGCGCTGACGCGGCCGAGAAAGGAAACGTAGCCATGGTTGGCGACGAGGTCGACGATCACGGGCAGCGAATCCGCCGCGGTGATATCCTGGCCGCGCAGGCGCCGGTTGGGCGCGCGTTCGTAGCTGAAGGCCATGGCCGCATGGCCGAGGCCGGTGCGCGGGCTGGGCATGCAGATCGGATGGCCGGCGACGAGATCGGCAACGCTGGTTCCGGTACTATCCGGCGGAGCGATCACCACCATCTCGGTCTGCAGCAGTTCGCGATGGCGGAAGTTTTCCAGCCCGAAGACCGAATCCAGGATCGCGACATCGATGCGGCCGCTCTTCAGCGCCTCGCGCAGATCGTCGGCGGTCATCGAGACCAGCGAAATCGCATTGTTGTCGCGGCGCACATTCCATTCCGAGACCAGCGAGCCCAGGCAGCGCGCCACCCAGCTTTCCGAGCCGGTCGGGATGATCGAGCCGATGCGCAGCGACCGGGCGGTGCGCCGATAGCGCTCGTCGGCCGATGATTTCAGATCGTTCCACGCCTGGCTGATCGCCATGAAGATCTGGTAGACGCGCCTGCCCTCTTCCGTCAGCACCGATCCCTGCGCCTGGCGCTCGAACAGGCGATGCCTCAGAAATTTCTCAAGATTGGCAAGCTGAAGCGAAAGCTGTGGCTGACCGAGGCGAAGGCGGCGGGCGGCCCGGTTGATGCTGCCCTGATCGGCCACTTCGAGAAACCGCTCCATCGTGACGATCTTGACGGGAATGCGGGACGTCCAGGCCTCGTCGATCTCGGCGCCGGCGCCGTCGTGGCCGGCCCATTGGCCGAGCTCACCGATCGCAGCCATGATCGGCTCCAGGCCTTCCAGCACCCTGCCGCTCGCAATCAGCGTCGCCAGCTCCCCGGAGGCGCGTTCCGTCAGTTTCATCGCCAGTTCGGTCTCGAGGTTATGGATTGCCGTCGAGACGGTCGAGGGCGACAGCTGGAAACACCGCGCGGTCTCGCGGACCGAGCCGGAGGTCAGGACATGGCTTGCAACGAACAGGGCACCAAGGTGCAAACGGCCGCCTCCGGAAAGCGCTGGAAAAACCGGACGATATGATGTGTTCATGAAAAAAGATATCCCTGCTTCCAAAGAGGCGGGCTATCGTTTCGTCATCAAAAAATCCGGGCGGCGGAAAATCCGCAGAATAGCACCGGAATACCGTGGAAACACGCAAGGGGACAAAAACAGATCGCGCCGGCCCTGGAAAAGGGAATGCATTTCCGCGCGTGGAGATGCATTCGCCGCCATAATCGTGCCGCGACCGCAAATACTGGAGGGGGCTTGCATCGCTTTTTCAGGCATGCACGCTATTTCCATCACGCACGCATTTCCGGCATGATGGCGGCCTCACCGCCTTCGCCGGCGGATTTCCTATGCGCAGGCCTCCCGCCCGGGGCTTGGGCCACTGCATAATTCCTTAAATCGGTATCGATTTAAGATAAAATTATGCAGCAATTCAAAGTGCTACAACGTCCTTGCACGTCCGAAAGACGTGCAGCGCTGTAGGTCAACGGTTTTTGAAAAAGGGGACTTTCCATGCTGAAGAAACTCGCACTTGCCGTTTCGCTCTCCGCCTTCGCAGCGGGTGCGGCCCACGCCGCCGACGTCGTCGTCTCGTCGAAGATCGACACGGAAGGCACGCTGCTCGGCAACGTCATCGCGCTCGCTCTTGAAGCGAACGGCATCAAGACGCAGGACCGCATCGCGCTTGGCGCGACACCGGTGGTGCGAAAGGCGATCACCGCCGGCGAAATCGACATCTATCCCGAATATACAGGCAATGCCGGCTTCTTCTTCAACAAGGCCGATGACGCCGCCTGGAAGAACATCGACCAGGGCTATGAGCTGGCGAAGAAGCTCGATTACGATGCCAACAAGATCGTCTGGCTGACGCCGTCGCCTGCCAACAACACCTGGGCGCTCGCCGTGCGCAGCGACGTCGCCGGCCCGAACAACTTGAAGAGCCTCACGGACTTCGGCAAATGGGTTGCCGGCGGCGGTGCCGCCAAGCTTGCCGCCTCCGCCGAATTCGTCAATTCGGCCGGCGCGCTTCCCGCTTTCCAGACGACCTACGGCTTTCAGCTGAAGCCCGACCAGATGGTCGTGCTTTCCGGCGGCGACACGGCGGCGACGATCAAGGCGGCCGCCGACCAGACGAACGGCGTCAACACCGCCATGGTCTACGGCACCGACGGCGCGATCGAAGCGGCCGAACTGACCGTTCTCGAAGACGACAAGAACGTGCAGCAGGTCTATGCCCCGACGCCGATCATCCGCGAAGAGGTGTTGAAGGCCAATCCGAAGATCGAGGAAGTGCTGTCGCCGATCTTTAAGAGCCTGACTGCCGACGAGTTGCGCAAGCTCAACGCCAAGATCCAGGTCGACGGCGAGCCGGCAAAATCGGTCGCCGAAGCCTATCTCAAGGAAAAGGGCTTCCTGAAGTAGTCATTGCCCGCTCCGCCCGATTACGGGCGGAGCCTCCCTTTGCTGATGGGATTGGGCTGAAAGGGTTGGCCAGACAGGATTGGGATTTCATGGAAGAAACCTTAGCGGTCCGCAAGCTGGACCGGCTCGGCGTGGTTCTGGTGGCGGGCGGCATCGCGGCGACAGCACTGATGCCCTTCATCTACGTGAAGGCGAACCGCATCGCCGCCGGCAAGCCGATGCTGCTGATGCAGCTTCTTCCCCAGCCCTCCGTGATCATCCTGACGGTGCTACTCATCCTCACCGCCTTCGCGACGCTGTTCCTGCGCCATGCAATCGTGCGGCTTGCCATCGCCACACTCTGCCTTGCGGCGCTGATCGTTGCGATCGGCCTCGTCTCGACCGCGGCAACGCCGCCCGGCAGCACGGTGGCGCGCATGACGCCCGGCGGCGGCTTCTGGGTGCTGTTTGCGGTGATCGGCCTCGTCATATCGGATGCGCTGGTGAAGATCCGCCTGGCGCCCTGGATGCGGATCGCAGCCCTTGCCGCCTATACGGCGCTGCTCTTCATCTCGCTCTCCTCCGGCCTGCTCGACAGCCTTTCGATCATGAAGGAATTTTCGACACGGGCCCCGCAGTTCGAGACCGAAGCGATCTCGCATCTGCTCTTGGCGTTCGGCTCGCTTGCCATCGCCATTATTCTCGGCCTGCCGCTCGGCATCCTCTGCTTCTGGGTGCCGAAGCTTCGCGCCATCGTGCTGCAGGGGCTGAGCCTCATCCAAACGATCCCCAGTCTGGCGCTCTTCGGCCTGTTGATGCTGCCGCTCGGTTACCTCGCCACCCATGTGCCGTTCGCCGCCGCCATCGGCATTCGCGGCATCGGCACGGCGCCGGCGTTGATTGCGCTGGTGCTCTATTCGCTGCTGCCGATCGTCGCCAACACCGTCGTCGGCCTGCAGGGCGTCGATCCCTCGGTGCGGGACGCCGCGGCGGGCATGGGGCTGACACGCTGGCAGATCCTGACCCGCATCGACATGCCGCTCGCCTTTCCCGTTATCCTGACCGGTATCCGCATCGTGCTGGTGCAGGCGATCGGCATGGTGACGATCGCCGCACTGATCGGCGGCGGCGGCTTCGGCATCTTCATCTTCCAGGGGCTCGGCCAGACGGCCATGGACCTCGTCCTGCTCGGCGCCGTGCCGACCGTCTTCTTCGCCTTCTCATCGGCCGTCATCCTCGATGCGGTCATCGAAAGCATCCGGGGATCTGCCGCATGACCATGATCGAGATCAGGAACGTCACCAAGCGCTATGGCGCCGCCACCGTCGTCGACAACGTCTCGATGCGTGTCGAGAAGGGCGAGATTACCGTCATCGTCGGCACGTCTGGCTCCGGCAAATCGACGCTGATGCGGATGATCAACCGGCTGGTGCCGATCACCGAGGGCGAGATCTTCGTCGGCGGACAGAATGTGATGGACGTTCCGGTGACCGAGCTTCGCCGCAAGATCGGCTATGCCATCCAGGGGCACGGCCTCTTTCCGCACCGGACCGTGGCGCAGAATATCGCCACCGTGCCGCAGCTCCTTGATTGGAATTCCGCGCGCATTGCCAAACGCGTCGAGGAACTGCTCGGGCTTTTCAATCTCGATCCGGCAAGCTTTGCCGACAAATATCCGCATCAGCTCTCCGGCGGCCAGCAGCAGCGCGTCGGTGTGGCCCGGGCGCTGGCGGCCGAACCGGAGCTGCTTTTGATGGACGAGCCCTTCGGCGCGCTCGATCCCGTCATCCGCGGCAAGGCGCAGGACGACCTCCTGGCGATCCAGAAGCAGTTCGGCACGACGGTTATTCTCGTCACCCATGACATGGATGAGGCCTTCCATCTGGGCAACCAGATCGCGGTGATGAGCGAGGGCAGATTGCTGCAATGCTCGACGCCGGAAAAGATCCTCACCGAACCCGCCGATCCCTTCGTGCAGCAATTGACCGGCACCTCCGACCGGGCGCTGAAGCTGATGTCGCTGCTGCCGCTGAAGGAAAGCATGGAGCCGGCCAAGAACGGTCTCGCCTATTCCCTGCCGCAATCGCTCAGTCTGCGCGATGCATTGGCCGAAATGATCTGGCAGGGGGTCGACGAGGCGGCGGTGCAGGATGCGCAAAAGGCACCCGTTGGTTCGATCTCGATGACGCGGCTGCTCGAACTGGGCCGCAAGGCATGAAGCTCGTCGTTGCCAATCTCTTCCGCCTGGCGGCGCTGGCTTTGCTGCTCATCCTGCTGTTCAGGACGGAGTGGCTTTCCTTCATTCTCACGCCGCTGACCAGCAACAATGCGCCTCCCGTCTATACGCAGAACAGCCTTGCTTCGCTGGCCGCCGGCCATCTGCAGCTGGTGATCGGCTCGATCGTTTGCAGCGCCGTGCTTGCCGTTGTCGGCGGCATCTTCGTGACGCGGGAGAGCGGGGCTGACTTCCTGCCGCTGTCGCGCGCCATCGCCAATGCGGGGCAGACTTTTCCGCCGGTCGCGGTGCTGGCGCTCGCCGTTCCCGCGACCGGCTTCGGCGCCATGCCGACGTTGATCGCGCTCTTTCTCTACGGCCTGCTGCCGATCTTCGAAAACACCGTCGCCGGCTTGAAGCAGGTTTCGCCGCAGGTTCTCGATGCCGCCGACGGCATGGGCATGAACGGCACGCAGCGGCTGTGGCGCGTCGAGCTGCCGCTTGCGCTGCCGCTGATCCTCGAGGGGCTGAAGGTCGCGACCGTGATCAATATCGGCACGGCGACGATCGGCTCGACGATTGCGGCCAAGGGCCTCGGCGAAGTCATTATCGCCGGGCTGATCTCCGACAATACCGCCTTCATCCTGCAGGGCGGCCTGATCGTCGGCCTGATGGCGGTGTTGATCTATGACGCTATGGGCCTCGTCGAAGCGGCGATCACCAGAAGAATCGGCTTGCGCGCGGCCTAAGAGGACGGGTACCAAGACTGCGGCGCTGGTAGGGCAATGGGAGGCAGACTTGGCGAAAATGATCCACTCCATGATCCGCGTTCTCGAGGAGGCGCGCTCCGTCGAATTCTACGAGAGGGCATTCGGCCTTTCGGTCGCCGACCGCGTCGATTTCGAAACCTTCACGCTGATTTACATGAGCAATGCCGAGACCGGCTTCGAGCTGGAACTGACCGTCAACAAGGGCCGGACCGCGCCCTACGATCCGGGCAATGCCTATGGCCATCTCGCCGTCTCCGTCGAAGAGGTGGCGGTCGAGCGCGAGCGGCTGTCGAAGCTCGGGCTAAAGCCCGGTGAACTGGTGGAGCTCAACCGCGACGGCAAGCTCTTCGGCCTGTTCTTCTTCATCAGCGATCCCGATGGCTACAAGATCGAGGTGCTGCAGCGCCACGGCCGTTTTCTCTGAGGCATCTGGCCGAACCACCGATACGTTCCAAACCACAGATAATCCCACAGCTTCAAGCGGCATGCATCAGGAGCCCGCCATGATCGAAAAGACTGCGCTCAATTCCGGCTGGACGCTCTCCTGTAACGATACAGCAATGCCCGGCCTGCCGGCTGCAATACCCGCGACGGTGCCGGGCTGCGTGCATCTCGACCTCCTCGCCAACCGGCTGATCCCCGATCCCTATATCGACGTCAACGAGATCACCAATGACTGGATCGGCAAGACCGACTGGACCTATCGCTGCAGCTTCGAGGCGATGCCTGGCGATGGCAGGGTGCAGGAACTGGTCTTCGACGGGCTCGATACGGTTGCGGTGATATCGCTCAACGGCGAAGAGATCGGCCGTACCTTCAACATGCACCGCACCTATCGTTTCGATGTTTCGGCACTGCTGAAGGCCGGCGCCAACGAACTCACCGTCACCTTCCGCTCCGCTTACGCCTATGGCGCGGAAATGGAAAAACATTACGGTTACCGCCCCAACAACTATCCGGGACCGGGCAATCTGATGCGCAAGATGGCCTGCAATTTCGGCTGGGACTGGGGGCCGACGCTGGTAACAGTGGGCCTCTGGAAGCCCGTCCGGCTGGAAAGCTGGCACCGGGCGCGGCTTGCCGAAACCAGGGTGTCGGCAACACTTGCCGGCGGCGACGGGCTGGTGAAGGTGCATGCCCGGTTGGCACGGCATGGCGACAAGAGGCCGTTGAGGCTCGTCGCCGAAATCGGCGGCGTGACCACAACGGTGGCCATTCGGCCTGACGAAGACGCCGTTTCCTTCGAGCTTGCCCTCCCCTCGCCGCAGCTCTGGTGGCCGCACCATCTCGGCGCGCAGCCGCTCTACCCGATGGCCGTCAGGCTCATCGACGATGCCAGCGACGATGTGCTCGACAGCTATCAGCGCGAACTCGGTTTCCGTTCGCTGCGGCTCGATACTTCGGCCGACGAGCATGGCTCGGCCTTTACCTTCGTCATCAACGACGTACCGCTCTTCATCTGCGGGGCGAACTGGATTCCGGACGATTGTTTTCCCTCGCGGGTGACGGCCAAGCGTTATGCCGCGCGGATCGAGGAGGCAAAGGCCGCCAATATTCACATGCTGCGCGTCTGGGGCGGCGGCATCTTCGAGGCCGACGAGTTCTATGAGGCCTGCGACCGCGCCGGCATGCTGGTCTGGCAGGATTTCCTCTTTGCCTGCGCCGCCTATCCCGAGGAAGAGCCGCTCAGAAGCGAGGTCGAGGCAGAGGTGCGCGACAATGTCGTGCGGCTGATGCCGCATGCCTCGCTCGTCCTCTGGAACGGCAATAACGAAAACATCTGGGGCTTCGACGAATGGGGCTGGCGGCCGATCATCAAGGCGGGCGAAAGCTGGGGGCTTGGCTACTATCTCGACCTGCTGCCGAAACTCTGCGCCGAACTCGATCCGGACCGGCCCTATTATCCCGGTAGTCCCTATTCCGGCTCGATGGAGATCGAACCCAATGCCGACCGCCATGGCTGCAAACATATCTGGGACGTGTGGAACGATGTCGGCTACGAGATCTACCGCAACTATATCCCGCGCTTCTGCTCCGAATTCGGCTGGCAGGCGCCGGCCGCCTGGGCGACCATCGAAGAAAGCGTGCACGACGCGCCGCTGACGCCGCAATCAAACGGCGTCTTCCACCATCAGAAGGCGACGGAGGGCAATGACAAGCTGATCCGCGGCCTCTCCGGCCATCTGCCCGAGCCGAGGACGATGGACGACTGGCACTTCGCCACCCAGCTCAACCAGGCGCGCGCCATCCGCTTCGGCGTCGAGCACATGCGCTCGCATCGCAATATCTGCAAGGGTGCGGTGGTCTGGCAGTTCAACGATTGCTGGCCGGTGACCTCCTGGGCCGCCCTCGATTCCGCCGGGCGCCGCAAGCCGCTCTGGTACGCGCTGAAGGCGGCCTATGATCCGCGCCTGCTGACGATCCAGCCGCGCGGCAGCGGACTTGCGGCGGTGGCCGTCAATGAACGAACGCTGTTCTGGCGGGCGAAGATCGGCGGCAAACGCATGAAGCTCGACGGCACCGTGCTTGCCGAATTCGAATTCTGGCGCCTGCTCTGCGACCGTTTCGAGGCAAAGGAATTTCCGCTGCCCGAGGATATCGTTACCGCCGACTTACCGAAGGACGAGGTGATCGTCGTGCAGATGCTGGACAGGCGGGCCTTCCATTATTTCGTCGAGGATATCGAGCTTGCCTTACCAGCACCGCGGCTGACGGTCGATGTCGTCGGGATCGATGGCGGGTACGAGGTCAAGGTAACGGCGCAGAATTTCCTGAAGGATCTCTGCCTGATGGTCGACCGGCTGGATCCGGAGGCCGTCGTCGACACGATGCTGGTGACGCTGCTGCCGGGCGAGAGCCATGTGTTTACTGTGAGGACGGCAAGGGCGATTGAAGCAGGTGACATTGTCGTCGGCACCGTATTGCGCTCGGCCAACGATCTTGTTGTCGGTTCGCGCTAATGGGCTGCCCCTCACCCTAACCCTCTCCCCGTAAAAAACGGGGAGAGGGGACGTGCCCTGCGAGAGGCTGGCGAGGGACGGAGAGCTTACGGCATGGTCCCTTCGCCCCGTTTACGGGGAGAAGGTGGCGGCAGCCGGATGAGGGGCGCGAGCGACGACGTTTGTCGCCAAACACCAAAAAGGCCCCGCATCCGCGGGGCCCTTCCAGCTCGGCCTATCGGACGACGTTACATCCAGTAGGGCGGCACGCCGTAGTAATCATAGACCCGGCGGCCATTGTCGTTGTACCAGGTGTCGTCATCGTCCGAATAGCTCGGGGCGCCTTCGATCTGTTCCTTGGTCAGGTCGATGCGATAGCCATCCAGCTGGGTGTCGTAGTTCAGCTTTTCCCAGGGAAGCGGATAGTGATCGTCGCCGATGCCCAGGAAGCCGCCGAAGCTCAGCACGGCATAGGCAACGCGGCCGTCGCGCTTTCCAATGATCAGCCGTTCGATCGAGCCGATATGCCTGCCATCGGCGCCATAGACGCGGGTGCCTTCGACACGGTCGCTGGCGATCAGCGACGGTGTATCCTTGACATTCGGGTCGCGGCGATTGGCGTCGGTATCCTGGTTCAACATTGTGCACCTCCTTCTTGGTGTTCCTCATGATGAGTGTGCAGGATCAACGCCATGGCGAACGCAAAGTTCCCACTCTTCCCAAGATCGCGCGACACCACAATGTTGACGTTTACGTCAAGGTTAGTATAGCGTCATTCGGCTTGAACCGTTCAAGCAATGGCATAAGCTGCCGGACTGGAAGATGGAGGATGCTTCTGGTCGATTGCCGGCTCGGCGCCGGCGGTGACAGCAAGGGAGAGAGGACAAAGATGAACAGCATTTCCGTCCATCCGAACGGAGCCAAGCCCGACAAACCGTGGCTTGCCGCCTATCCCGATATCGTTCCGGCAGAGATTCCGCCGCTGGAATATGCCTCGCTTACAGAACTGCTCGAAAAGTCCTGCGCCCGTTACGCCGACCGGACCGCCTTTTCCAGCATGGGCAAGGCGATGCGCTATCGCGAGCTGGAGAGCCAGACGCGCAAGGTCGCCGCCTGGCTGCAAAGCACCGGCCTTCAGAAGGGCGACCGCGTCGCCGTGATGATGCCGAACGTGCTGCAGAACCCGATCGCGACCTACGCCATCCTGCGCGCCGGCCTCGTCGTCGTGAACGTCAACCCGCTCTATACGCCGCGCGAACTCGAACACCAGTTGCGGGATTCCGGCGCCAAGGCGATCTTCGTGCTGGAGAATTTCGCCCGCACCGTGGAGCAGGTCCTCAACAAGACGGATCTGCGCCATGTCGTCGTCACCTCGCTCGGGGAAATGCTGGGGCCGAAGGGGCTGATCGTCAATTTCGTCGTGCGCAAGGTGAAGAAGCTCGTTCCCTCCTGGTCGATCCCACAGCACAAGAGCTTCGGCCAGGTGCTGCGCGAAGGTGCGGGAAAAGAGCTCCAGCCGGTCACGCTTGCGAGTGGCGATATCGCCTTCCTACAATATACCGGCGGCACGACGGGCGTCGCCAAGGGCGCGGTGCTGACGCATGAAAACCTGCTCGCCAACAAGCTGCAGCTGTCGCTCTGGCTGCGATCGGCCTTTGAGCGCAAGAAAGAGCCGGAGGTGCTGAATTTCCTCTGCGCCCTACCGCTCTACCATATCTTCGCGCTGACGGTGAATTCGCTGATGGGCATGTCGCTTGGCGCCCATAATATCCTGATCGCCAATCCGCGCGACATTCCCGGCCTCGTCAAGGAATTCGAAAAATCGAAGGTGCATATCTTCCCCGGCCTCAACACGCTGTTCAACGCGCTGATGAACAATGCCGATTTCGCCAAGCTCGACTTCTCCTCGCTGATCATGTCGCTCGGCGGCGGCATGGCCGTCCAGCGCCCGGTCGCCGAACGCTGGCTGAAGATGACGGGCACGGCGGTGACGGAAGGCTACGGCCTTTCCGAGACATCGCCTGTTGCCACCGCCAACCGCTTCGATTCGCCTGAGTTCACCGGCACGATCGGACTGCCGCTTCCCTCCACCGACCTCGATATCCGCGACGAGGAGGGCAATTCACTGCCATCAGGCCAAGTCGGCGAGATCTGCATCCGCGGGCCGCAGGTGATGGCGGGCTACTGGCAGAAGCCGGAAGAGACGGCGCGGGCGATGACCAATGACGGCTACTTCCGCACGGGCGACATGGGTTTCATGGACGAACGCGGCTATACCAAGATCGTCGACCGCAAGAAGGACATGATCCTGGTCTCAGGCTTCAATGTCTATCCGAACGAGATAGAGGAAGTCGCCGCCATGCATGCCGGCATTCTCGAGGCCGCGGCCATCGGCGTGCCGGATGGACATTCGGGCGAGGCTGTGAAGCTCTTCGTGGTCAGGAAGGATCCGAACCTGACGGAAGCCGAGGTGAAAGCCCATTGCATCGCCAACCTCACCAACTACAAACGCCCGCGCTTCATCGAATTCCGCACCGAGCTGCCGAAGTCGCCGGTCGGCAAGATCCTGCGCAAGGACCTGCGCGGCTGAATCTGACGATTTGGAGCCTTTCCTAAATTGGCCATCCGCTCGCCGCGGGTGGCTTTTTCTATTTTGGCAGGTGGCTGAACTTGATTTGCGGGTGAGAAAGCGAATAGTTTCCGCAACCTTTCCGCCTCCAAAGGAGCCTCCCATGAACGCCATCGTCGAACAGCTGAAAAGCACCGCTGATGCCACCAAGGCAACCGATATCCGTGCCGCCTTCGCCGCCGATTCGCAGCGCTTTTCGCGCTTTTCCGTTTCGCTTGACGACCTGCTGATGGATTTTTCCAAGACGGCGGTGAATGACGACATCCTCAAGCTCCTGGTGAAGCTCGCCGAAGAAGGCGGCGTCGAGGCAAAGCGCGAGGAAATGTTTTCCGGCAAGGCGATCAACTTCACCGAGGATCGCGCCGTTCTGCACACCGCGCTGCGCAACCGTTCCAACACGCCGGTTCTGGTCGACGGCAAGGACGTCATGCCCGACGTCAATGCGGTGCTTGCCGCCATGGGCAAATTTGCCGACGACGTCCGCTCCGGCACGCTGAGGGGCGCCACCGGCAAGGCGATCACCGATGTCATCAATATCGGCATCGGCGGCTCGGATCTCGGGCCGGTGATGGCGACGCTGGCGCTTGCGCCCTTCCATGACGGCCCGCGCGCGCATTTCGTCTCCAACATCGACGGCGCCCATATCGCCGACATCCTGAAGCTGGTGCAGCCGGAAACGACGCTGTTCATCGTTGCCTCGAAGACCTTCACCACCGTGGAGACGATGACCAATGCGCAGACGGCGCGCAATTTCATCGCCAAGGCGCTCGGCGAAGCGGCCGTGCAGCACCACTTCGCCGCCGTTTCGACGGCGCTCGACAAGGTCGCCGCCTTCGGCATCGACAGCGCCCGCGTCTTCGGCTTCTGGGACTGGGTCGGCGGCCGTTATTCGATCTGGTCGGCGATCGGCCTGCCGCTGATGATCGCCGTCGGGCCTGACAATTTCGGCAAGTTCCTCGACGGTGCCCATGCCGTCGACAATCATTTCCGTAAGGCGCCGATTACCGAGAACCTGCCGATGCTGCTCGGCTTGATCGGCTTCTACCATCGCAACGTGCTCGGCTATCCCACGCGCGCCATCCTGCCTTACGACCAGCGCCTGTCGCGCTTCCCGGCCTATCTGCAGCAGCTCGACATGGAATCGAACGGCAAGGGCGTCACCATCGACGGCACGCCGGTCGAGGGCAATTCCGGCCCGGTCGTCTGGGGCGAGCCCGGCACCAACGGCCAGCACGCCTTCTACCAGCTCATCCATCAGGGCACGAGCATCATCCCGGCCGAGTTCATGATCGCCGCCAACGCCTTCGAGCCGGAGCTGCGGCATCAGCATCAGCTCTTGATCTCCAACGTTCTCGCCCAGTCGGAAGCGCTGATGAAGGGGCGCACTTTCGCAGAAGCCAAGAAGCAGCTGACCGACAAGGGCATGGACGACAAAAAGGCCGATTTCATCGCGCCGCACCGCGTCTTTACCGGCAACCGGCCGTCGATCACCTTCGTCTACGACAAGCTGACCCCTTATGCGCTCGGCCGGCTGATCGCGCTTTACGAACACCGCGTCTTCGTTGAAGGCGTGCTCTTCCGTATCAACTCCTTCGACCAGTGGGGTGTCGAGCTCGGCAAGGAACTGGCGACGGGCCTGCTGCCGGTCGTCGAAGGCAAGGAGAGTGCAGCATCGCACGACTCCTCGACGCAGGGCCTGGTTGCGGCGCTGGCGAAGCTTGCGAAGTAAGCGATCGAGATTGCCCCTCACCCTAACCCTCTCCCCGTTCTGACGGGGAGAGGGGACGTGCCCTGAGAGAGGCGAGTGAGGAACGGAGAGGTCACGGCATATTCCCTTCTCCCCGTCAGAACGGGGAGAAGGTGCCGGCAGGCGGATGAGGGGCGGACGCTGGCTCCCATCTCAAAGGCCGATCCCACGCGCGCAGTGCCGACTGCCGCCAACATCGTCATTGCGGCCGCAAATGATGCACTGATATCAGCGGGCCTGGTGCATCCGCACAATGGGCTTCGTCGTGCGAAACAGGATTGAACGTTCTCCTAATCAAAAATTGTAGAATGAATTCTTTCAATTCGTTGGAATCGCCCTAGATTCAAGCAAAATCTGTGCGGAAAATGCTCCGTTCGTTGTTCTTGTTGGCATCTGCACCGGCCCGCTCGCGTCCGGGTCGGCTCTGTCGATGTCGGCGCCTTCACTGCATGGTCCCTGCCCAAGTTCAGGAGATGCCTCAAGACGCTTGTCACACAGCGTTTTTATGGCCCATCTCACCAAAGGAAGCTCATGAGCCGTCTTGTCGTCGTTTCCAATCGTGTTCCCATGCCGGCCAAAGATGGGAGCGCCGCTGCCGGCGGTCTGGCCGTCGCGCTGCAGGCAGCCCTGCAGGAGCGTGGCGGCATTTGGATGGGATGGTCGGGAGAATCGAGCGGGGACAGGGAACCTGGCCCGCTGTCGCAACTGCAGAAGGGCAACATCACCTATGCGCTGACCGATCTCACCGACACCGACGTCGAGGAATATTATCGCGGCTTCGCAAACCGCGTTCTCTGGCCCATCTGCCACTATCGACTGGACCTCGCCGAATATGGCCGGAAGGAAATGGCCGGCTATTTCCGCGTCAACCGCTTCTTCGCACACAGGTTGGCGCCGATGATCGAGCCGGACGACATCATCTGGGTTCATGATTACCACCTCATTCCGCTGGCGGCCGAACTGCGCCAAATGGGGCTGAAGAACCGGATCGGCTTCTTCCTGCACATTCCCTGGCCGCCGGCCGACATTCTGGTCACGATGCCCGTCCATGAGGAAATCATGCGCGGGCTCTCGCATTACGATCTCGTCGGCTTCCAGACCGATTACGACCTCCAGAACTTTGCCGGGTATCTCAAAAGGGAGGGAATTGGCGACGACCTTGGAAATGGATTGTTTGATTCCCATGGGCGGATATTCAAGGCCGGTGCCTATCCGATCGGGATCGAAACCGCGGGCTTCGCCGAATTCGCCGAGAGGGCCGCAAACAATATCATGGTACAGAAGACCAGGCGCAGCATTGAAGGCCGGGACATGATCATCGGGGTCGACCGCCTCGATTATTCAAAGGGCATCATTCAGCGGCTGGAAGCGTTCGAACGCTTCCTCATCAGCAATCCTGGCTACCAGAACAAGGTCACCTATTTGCAGGTCACGCCGAAGTCGCGATCGGAAGTTCCCGAATACGAGCATATGCAGAAGATGGTCGCCGAACAGGCAGGCCGCGTCAACGGCGCCATCGGAACGGTCGATTGGGTGCCGATCCGCTATGTCAACCGATCGATCAGCCGCAACGTGCTTGCCGGCCTCTACCGGCTGGCGACGATCGGGCTGGTCACGCCGTTGCGCGACGGCATGAACCTCGTCGCCAAGGAATATGTCGCCGCTCAGGATCCCGATCGCCCAGGCGTATTGGTGCTATCGCGCTTCGCCGGCACGGCTCGCGAGTTGAAGGGTGCGCTGCTGGTCAATCCTTACGATGTCGAAGGCACTGCCAATGCCATCGCCCGGGGCCTCTCCATGTCGCTGGAGGAGCGCCGCGACCGCTGGAGCATGATGATGGAGCATCTGCTGTCTCACGACGTCTCACTTTGGTGCAAAAACTTCTTGCGGGATCTGGTGCCCGCTCCCGAGCTTCGCTCGGAGCGTGACCCCGGATAGTCTCCTGATCGATCGACGTCGACCCGTCCTTCGGACCCGAGGAAGAAGAGGGAATCGAGACGTTGCCGCAAGGAGGAGGCATTCACGGGCGAGATTCCGCGTGACCTGTTGCGTGATGCGGCGGATGACCGTCACCCGCCGTTTCAGTTGCGTTGACGCGTCTCAACCCTCGCCTTTGCACGATCGTGTGTGGGAGCTTGATTGACGAAGCCAGACCGAGCCTTGCCAGCAGCCGGATGAAATACCAACCGAGATCCAGCTGCCCCGGCTCGATGCCGAGCCGCGCCGAATCCGGAAAGGCGTGATGGTTGCCATGGAAGCTCTCGCCAAAGGTCACCAGCCCGAAACGCGGCAGGTTATAGCCCTGTACAGCGACATCATCGACACTCCAGCCCTGATGGCCGCTCCGATGCGCGAAATGACCAACCAGCCAGTGTCCGGTCAGCGACACCGATATCCGCACGGCAACACCCCAGACCACCCATGGCAGTCCGCCGAGCGCAAAAAGCGCGAGTCCCAAGGGAATCTGCTGCGCCATCCATGTCGCCTCCAGGAAACGATAGAAGCGGTCGCGCCGCTCGCGCTCCTCGGGGACGAAACGCGGCGGATGGTCCAGCGCCACGATGCAATGCATCTGCCAGAAGGCATCGATGAAGAAAGACCGCCGATGGGCATAGAGGTCATGGCAGTCTCGCTGCCGTTGCGCCCAGTCGCGAATGTCGTGCGCGTAGATCATGCCGAAGGGGCCGGCCATGCCGACCAGCGTGCCGAGATAGACGAGAAAGTGCTCGATCCAGATATGAGTGCTGAATGAGCGATGGATCAGCAGCCGGTGCATGCCGACCGAATGACCAAGGCAGATCGTGATGGCGGTCAAGAGGATAAAGACGGCAAAGGCGCTCCAGGTGAAGGTCAGCGGGCCGCCAATGACGGCAATCAAGGTCATGGCGGTGATCCAGATCGACTTTGCGGGCATCCAGACCACTCTGCCCTTCACCGGATCGCTCCCATTGTCGATCATGCGTCCAGTGGAAATACTGCTCATGGCAAACTCCTTCCCATCGGGCGCATATTCCACTTGAATATCGCCCACCGATTCATTAATTAAGCAATTACCTAATTACTTTGCATGAACGGAATCAATTAAGCAATACATTAATTGCTTAATTGATAATGCCGCAGGCACGGAGACCGGACTTGGACGAAGAGACTTTCGATGACGCCGTAGAAGGCCGCTCCGTCAGCGCCGCCCAGCGGGTATTCCACGCGCTTTCCAGTGCGCCGCGCCGGAAAATCCTCGCCTATCTCTCGGCATCGGGTCTGACCGCTGGCGAAATCGCTGACCGCTTCAGCATGTCCAAGCCAGCCGTTTCGCAGCATCTTTCCATTCTCGAAGCTGCGGGTCTGATCAGACGGGAGAAACAGGGCCAGTTCGTCCACTATTCCCTGATCGAGAACAATCTCGTCAACACGCTCAACGGCTTCGTGCAGGAAGTCTGCCCGGTCGGTCGGCCGATCAAGAAGGAAAGCCAGGCGCGCACCCGGGGCGGATTGGTGCCGGCGAAGCCCGCGAAATAAGCGTTCGAGATTTGCCCCTCACCCTAACCCTCTCCCCGTGAAGAACGGGGAGAGGGGACGTGCCATACGGGACGTCAAGGGGAACGGAGAGGGCGCGGCACATCCCCTTCGCCCCGTGTTTACGGGGAGAAGGTGCCGGCAGGCGGATGAGGGGCGGAGGCTTGCTCGAGTCTTAAAGCCCGATCTCGCGCGCCCAGGGCGGGTTGGCGCCGGCGCGGGAGACGGTGACGGCGGCGGCTTTGGCGCCGAGGGTCAGGGCGTTGCGCAGCGCCTGCTCATCCAGCGAAGCGACTTGGCGCTTGGTCAGCAGATTGTCCATCTTCAGCGACGCCAGGATGCCGGCGTCGAATGTATCGCCGGCGCCGACCGTGTCGACGACGGTGACGCGTTCGCTCGGCACCGTCACCTTGCGTTCCCTGGTATAACCGGAAGCGCCTTCCGCGCCCTTGGTGATGACGACGAGCTTGGCGCCGTGGTTCAGCCAATGGGCGGCGAGCGCATCATGGTCGCCCTGCAGGCCGAACCAGTCGAGATCTTCGTCGGAAAACTTGACGATGTCGGATTTCGCAGCCATGCGCTTGATGCGGGCCATGTGCGACGGCTTGTCCTTGATGAAACCGGGACGGATATTCGGATCGAGCGAGATGACGCGGTGAGCGGCTTCGCGGTCGAGCAAGGCTTCGTAAGTTTCGCCGCAGGGGCTCGGGATCAGGCTGATCGCGCCGAAGTGCAGCGCTTCGCAATCATCGCCGAGATCCGGCAGGTCGGCCGTGGTGATCATCCGGCCGGCCGTGCCTTCGTCATAGAAGGCATAGGTGGCCTGACCGTTGACCAGCTTGACGAAGGCGATCGTCGAGGGACGCGGCGTGATGGCGCATGGGCTGTAATCGACATTGCTCGCCTTCAGCGTCTCCAGCAGGATTTCGCCCATCATGTCATCGGCGATGCCGGTGAAGAAGGCCGTGGGAATGCCGAGGCGGCCGAGCGCGATGGCGGTGTTGAAGATCGCGCCGCCGGCATAGGGCGCAAAGCCTTTTTCGCCCAGCGTCGTGTCCCTCGGCAGCATGTCGATCAAGGCTTCGCCGCAGCACAAAATCATCGAATTCCTCCCAACAGCACTGATATGTTCATCAACCGATTAAGCGAGCTTTTGTCAACTAGCTAGAGCGAAAGCTCACTAACCCCGCCATTTCTTCCCGACCACACCAGCGGCGCATCGAGGAAGGCCTCGACTTCCGATAGCGTCTTATCGTCGAAGAGCTTCTGCTCCCTGGCGACGGCCAGAACATTACGCCAAGTGGCGATGTGATGCAGCCTGACCTTGCCGTCGGAAAAGCGCTGTTCGCCAAAAATGCCGTAGAAGAACAGCGCGATGCCGTGATCGACGATGCCGCCGGCGGCACGGATGGCATCGATGAACTTGAACATGCTGCCGCCTGCTGTCGTCAGGTCTTCAATGACCAGCACCCTCGACCCTTCCGGCATATTGCCTTCGATCTGGGCATTGCGGCCATGGCCTTTCGGTTGCTTGCGGACATAGATCATCGGCAGGCCGAGGCGATCGGCCAGCAGGGCGGCGAAGGGAATGCCGGCGGTCTCGCCGCCGGCGATGCAATCGAACTGCTCGAAGCCGGCATCGCGCAGCAGGGTGCTGGCGGCGAAATCCATCACCGTTGAGCGGATGCGCGGGAAGGAGAGCAGCTTGCGGCAATCGATATAAACCGGGCTCGCCATGCCGGAGGAGAGTTTATAGGGCTGAGCGGCATTGAAATGCACCGCCTTTATTTCCCAGAGCATCTTGGCCAGCAATTCGGCCATCACGGCGCGGTCGGGAAATGTGGTCTGGATCATGCGGCTCTCCTTCGGCTTGGATCCTTGCGGGAATAGCAGCAAGAGCGCGCCGTTTCCAGACGAAAGGCGGGCTATTGCTGCAGCAGGCGGCCGATATCAACGATCTGCATCTTCTTGAACAGAGCGACTGCCTGGGCGCCCTCCTCCGCATCCAGCGAAACGGCATAACGCACGGCGGCGGCAAGCAGCTGCATCGTCAGCCGGGCGATGGCGAGCAGCTCCTTGCGGTCGCGATCCGGCCATAGGCGGATAAGCACCGCGAGAAATGCCTGGGCATGGAATTCCATGTCCTCGGCATCGACCTGTTGCAGCAGCTTGTCGGTATGGGTCGCATGCCAGATGTCGCGCATGACAGGCTCGCGGCGGAAGAAGGCGTAATATTCGTCGACGATAGTGGCAAGCGCGCCCTGCAGGGCCGCAGCGTCGGCCACCTTCGCCAGTTCCTCTTCGACGCACCGCCGGCCCTCTTCATTGAAGCGCTCGGCCAATGTGCGGATGATCGAGGTCTTGTCCGGGAAATACTGGTAGAGGGCGCCGAAGGAGAGACCGGCTTTCTCGACAATCTCGCTCATCTTCAGGCCGTCGCTGCCATGGCTCTCGATCAACTGCGATGCAACGGCGAGGATCTTTTCGAAGCGCTCGCGGCCGCGCTGCTGGCTGGGAATGCGGCGCAGCTGGCCGGTAGACTCCTGTTGGCGTCTGCGCGTTGCGACCGGCTGTTCCGACATGCTCTCTCCTTTTCCACGTTGACAAACAAAATAAGAGAGATTATCTCATTTTGCAAATAAGAGAGTTTCTCTTGTTTCTAAAGTTTGGGAGGAGTTTTGACATGCAGACTTCCGAAATCGTCCTCGTCGGTGGATCGGGAAAGACCGGCGGCCGCATCATCAAGCGCCTGGAAGCGCGGGGCCTCGCTGCCCGCGCGGCATCGCGCTCCAGCGCACGGCCCTTCGACTGGGAGGACAGGTCGACCTGGCGCGGCGCGCTTGAGGGGGCATCGAGCGCCTATGTCGCCTTCCAGCCGGACCTTGCCGTCGCCTGGGCGGCGGAAGCGATCGAAGCGCTCGCCAAGGTCGCCAGGGAATGCGGCCTTGAGCATATCGTGCTGCTCTCCGGCCGCGGCGAAGAGGGCGCGCAGCGGAGCGAAGCGGCGCTCAAGGCGTCCGGCATAAACACCACCATCCTGCGCGCCTCCTGGTTCTGCCAGAATTTCAGCGAGGGTGCCTTCCTGGAGCAGATCCTGAGCGGCCGGCTGCAATTGCCGGCGGGCGAGATCGCAGAACCTTTCATCGATGCCGACGACATCGCCGATGCCGCGGTCGCCGCCTTGACCGATCCGCGCCACCGCAACAAGATTTACGAACTGACCGGCCCGCGAGCGCTGACATTCCGCAAGGCGGTCGCCGAAATCGCCGCAGCCTCCGGGCGGCCGATCGAATACGACCAGGTGTCGATGGCGGATTTCACTGGCGGGCTTGCGGCCGCCGGCCTGCCGCAGGGCCTGATCGATCTTCTGGAGGAGCTTTTCGGCCAGGTGCTCGATGGGCGCAACTCCGGCACCACGGGCGGTGTCGCCGAAATTCTTGGCCGCCCCGCCACCGATTTCAGCGAATATGCCCGCCGGACCGCGGCAACCGGAATATGGAGCGTCTGACCATGCAGATCTTTCTCACCCTCTCCCTTGTGGCGGCGGCGATCGGCAGCGGTCTCGTCGCCGGCATCTTTTTCGCCTTCTCGACCTTCATCATGACCGCCTTCTCGCGGATTCCGGCGGAACAAGGCATCGCGGCGATGAACTCGATCAACGTGACGATCGTCCGCTCGCCCTTCATGGGCCTCTTCGTGCCGACGGCGATCCTCTGCCTCGTCATCGCCGTGCTCGCCCTGATCGACTGGCGCGGCGGGGCCTCTGCTCTGATGCTGGCGGGTGCAGCCCTCTACATTTTCGCCTCCTTCCTCTCGACCATCATCTTCAACGTGCCGATGAACGATTCGCTGGCAAAGGTCGGCGGCAACGGCCCGGAAGCGGTTCAGCTCTGGAACACCTATGTCAGGGACTGGACGTGGTGGAACCATGTAAGAACGATCGCGTCGCTGCTCGCCTCCGTCGCCTTCGTGCGGGCGCTGATGATCGTTTGAGAAGCAAGTGGAGGCATTCAAGGAGCAGCGTTGCGGCGTGTCCTTCGAGGCGATCCTGCGAACCGCACCTCTGGATGAGGTAGATTGGAGGGCGCCGCAGCCTCGCCTCCGCCTCGGTCACCGGCTCCGGCTCCGGCTCCGGCTCCGGAAAGCGCGCCAGGCGGAGATCACGGCGAGCAACAAGAACAATCCCGCGAAACCAGCCCAGAGAGAACCGCCTTGCGTCAGGTTGTCACCGTCGGGAGTGAGGCAACTGGATAGGGCTTGCGATATGCAATCTCGGAACTTCCAGTACCTTTCATAGAATAACCATCCGAAAAAATCGACAGAAGCGTTAAGACGAGGGCTGGAAGGTATTTCATTTTGTTCCTCTCGGCAGGCATGTCCACGCGACCTCATGGCGCCGTCCTACGCCAACCGCCCCCGGGGCGCCGGCATTCAAGAGAGCCTCATCCTGAGGTGCCCCGCAAGGGGCCTCGAAGGACGAGGCGGGCGTTCCCGCGTCGGATCTATGCAAGAAGCAGCGTTCTGGCGTGTCCTTCGAGGCTTCGCCCTGCGGGCTGCGCACCTCAGGATGAGGTACGTTGGAGGGTGCCGCGGTTTCCCTCTTCTCCCCAGCGGGGAGAGGAGACATGTGGCAGCGCCTTGGGTCTCCCCTTGGCCGACGCGTGGCGAAAGAGGAGTCGACCGACTATGTCTGTTCGCAAAAGGCGATGCGGTTGCTGAAGGGGTCGGTGACGGTCATCTCCAGCCCCCACGGCGCTTCCTCGACGCCGGGCTTCATGTAGCGGTAGTCCTTGCCTGAGAGTTCGGCGTGATAGGCCCTGATATTGGCGACGCGGACGAAGGCCTTGGCGCCGGGGCTGGCGTCGCCGGAATGTTCGCTCAGATGCAGCGCCATGCCGTCGCGCGAGACCTGGCAATAGAGCGGGAAGTTTTCGCCGAAGCGGTGCTCCCAATCGAGATGGAAGCCCAGGAAGCCGCGATAGAATTCCATGGCCTTTTCGACCGAGAAGATGCGGAAGATCGGCATCGGCGGCTCGATGCCGATCGCGGAGCGGGAGGTGCCCGCCTCTTCTATCTTTGCCGAGAGAATATTCCATTGATCGAGCCCGAACTGCCGGGCGACGATTTCGAGCGTCTCGCTGTGGGTGAGAGAAATGTCGCGGTCGGCAAGGGTCTGCCGCAATGTCTTTGCCATGAGCTTGGCATCGCGAAAATCGCGCATGATGTCATCCTTCCGTTGGCGGCAAACAGGAAGATCAGTGCCCGCGTCTGCTGACCCGTTCGCCATCGATCGCCAAACGGCAAGGGATGTGAAGGATGTTGTCTGGATGCATTCACAATAACGCCGAAGCGTCGCGGGGCGGCTGGCCGCATCCGGCCGAGGGCGACAATATGAGAGGGTCGGTCAGGAATCAAGACGCGGTGCGCGTTGCCTCGACGGGAACCGCCTTGAGGTAGCTGGCAAGCTCGACCCGGTTGCGGCCGGCGCGCTTGGCGACATAGAGTGCCTTGTCGGCGGCACTCAGCATGGTGTCGAAATCCAAGCTCTTCGACCGGCCGGGGGCGACGCCGACGCTGACCGTGCAGGTCAGCACCTCGTCGTCGATATGGATCTCGCGCGCCTCGAACGCCCGGCGGATGCGCTCGGCTGTCAGTTCCGCCCGGCCGGGCATGATCTCCTTCAGCACCAGCACGAATTCCTCGCCGCCGAGCCGGGCAGCGGTGTCGCCGGTGCGGCAATGGGCCGAAAGTTCGCCGGCGAAGACATTGAGCACGCGGTCGCCGGCGGCATGGCCGAAGCGATCGTTGACGGATTTGAAATGGTCGATATCGAAGACGATGACGGCGGTGGTGGTTCCCATCGGGCGCGTGCCGTATTGGTCGAAAAGGGCGCGGCGGTTGAGCAGGCCGGTCAGCGGATCGGTGATTGCATCGAGACGGTGGCGGGCCGCAAGCCGCCATTGATGCAGCGCCAGCGACAGCGCGCCGATCCCGGTCATGCCGGCGATGCAGACGGCAAGGCTCAGATCTTCGGCCCAGTTGCTGGGGGCGTGACCCAGCACCAGCTTACCGTCTGCTATCAGCACGGCGGCGCAAAGCACGAAAGAGATCGCCGTCAGCGTATAGAGCGCGGTAATGCCGAGGATCGGCGCCGGCGCTTCCGCCCGGGCGAGCCAGTATTGCCGAGCGGTGGCGAAGAGCAGCAAAGCGATGGCGAGGTTGTCGGCGATGAAGGCCAGCCCGTCATAGCCTGACAGCATTGGCACAATGGAGAAGACCATCGCCGCGAGCGCGCGGACCGCAATGGCTCGTATGGACAGGTGGCCAGTGAGGAACTGTCTGCCCGCACCCCATATGGTGGCGAAACCGGCATGAAACAGCACGAAGTTGCCGACGCCGAACCACTTCTCAGGTGTCGTCACATAGGCGCTGTAGACAAAAATGCCGCTGACGACCAGGACCAGGCCGACGGTGGCGGTGAGCAGCACGGTTTCCGCCCGGCGGACAAGCCAGCTGCCCATCAGCGTCACCGCAAGGCAGGCCGCGGAAACGCCGAGCGCCAGCAAGAGGGAGTTATAGTCAAGCATCATGCTTTTCAGCCTCCGCGACTGCAGCCGCGCCGGATGATCTCGGCAGCTCATGGGGTCGGTGCTGAGGAATGTCTTATGCATCCGTTAACAAATGATGCACCGCACAATACAAATGTTACGCGTTTAACGTTACGCCGAGATTTAGGATAAAAAATCTATTTAAAATTGAATTCTGCGAGCTTACGTCTGCTGAACCACCTGCCAATGCAGGGGAAACATCGGATCGAACACCGTCACCGGGCCTGCGCCGGTTTCTATCCTGGCGGGAAAGATGATCGGGTCGGCCTGCCGTGACAGGGTGATGCGGTCTTCGTTCGGCTGAAGCCCGTACCAGGCGGGTCCGTTCAGCGACACGAAGGCTTCGAGCCGCTCCAGCGCGCCCTCCTGTTCGAAGACATGGGCGAGGCAGCTCATCGTATTGACCGAGGTGTAGATGCCGGCGCAGCCGCAGGCGCATTCCTTCAGCGGGTCGATATGCGGGGCGGAATCCGTGCCGAGGAAGAAGCGCGGATCGCCGCTGGTGGCGGCGGCGCGCAAGGCCAGCCGATGGTTTTCACGCTTGGCGACGGGCAGGCAGTAATAATGCGGCCGGATGCCGCCGACGAGGATGGCGTTGCGGTTGATGATCAGATGGTGGGTGGTGATCGAGCCGGCGAGATTGCCCTTGGCCGCCTTGATGTAATCGACGCCATCCGATGTCGTCACATGCTCCATCGTCACCTTCAGCTCCGGCAGGCGCTGCCGCAGCGGATCGAGCACGGTTTCGATGAAGACGGCCTCGCGGTCGAAAATATCGACGTCAGGCGTCGTCACCTCGCCATGGACGCAGAGCGGCAGGCCGATCTTTGCCATGCGCTCCAGCACCGGCATCGCCTTTTCCATGTCGCGGACGCCGCCATGCGAATTGGTCGTGGCGCCGGCGGGATAAAGCTTGACGGCGGTGATGAGGCCGCTGTTCTTCCCCTCCTCCACGTCATCGGGACTGGTATGTTCGGTCAGATAAAGCGTCATCAGCGGCTGGAAACGATGGCCGTCCGGCAAGGCCTTGAGGATGCGCTCACGATAGGCCTTGGCGTCAGCTGACGTGACGACCGGCGGCACGAGATTGGGCATGATGATGGCGCGGGCGAAGGTGCGGCTCGTGTCGGCGATCACGCCCTCCAGCATGGCGCCGTCGCGCAGATGCAGGTGCCAGTCATCAGGACGGCGGATGGTGATCGATTGCATGGCAGGCCTCCGAAGCGATGCGTCTGCGGCCTCGATAGCACTATCTTTTACATGAAAACAATCGCTGCCGCATCACGCCAGCGCGATCTCCAGCGTCACATCGGCCGGGCGGCGGTTTTCGAGGATCAGCCGGCCGTTCGGCAGGTCATTGCCGTAGACCTTGGCGTTGGCGGCCTCCTCGGTCAGGTTGTAACCGCGCCAGCGCGCCCAGAGCCGCTCCTCGAGCACCTCGATCGGCGGCGCCAGCATGATCGAAAAGTCGAAGATGCCTTCGAGTTCGGCCCATTTGCCGAGCGAAAAGAGCAGATAATTGCCCTCGACGATGATGAAGCGGTGATCGGGGGAAACAGGCCGGGCAGACGCAATGGCGAGTTCGCGCGAGCGGTCGAAGACCGGCACCAGAACCTCCTGATCGGCCAGCCGGACGGCGCGGATGATATCGAGGAAACCGCGGACATCGAAGGTCTCGGGGATCCCCTTGCGCGCCAGCAGGCCGCGTTCGATCAGGATGGCGTTGTCCATGTGGAAACCATCCATCGGCAGAACTTCGGCACTTTCGCCCCTGGCCTTCAGCGCTTCCGCCAGATTGTCGGCCATGGTCGATTTGCCGGCACCCGGCGGTCCGGCGATGGCAACCAGGAAACGCCTGGAATGGCCGGCGCGATCAAGCACCTCGCCGGCGATTTCATCGATGCGTGCGTTCATGCGGCGACGGGCTCCGTCGGCACCGCCTTGGCGCCGGTCATGAAGGCGACGGCGTCGGACATGGTGTATTCCTTCGGATCGATCACCGTCAGCCGCCGGCCGAGGCGGTGAATGTGGATCCGGTCGGCCACTTCGAAGACATGCGGCATGTTGTGGGAGATCAGCACGATCGGCAGGCCGCGGGCGCGCACGTCGAGGATCAGCTCCAGCACGCGGCGGCTTTCCTTGACGCCAAGCGCTGCCGTCGGTTCGTCCATGATGATGACCTTCGAGCCGAAGGCGGCGGCACGGGCGACCGCGACACCCTGGCGCTGACCGCCGGAGAGCGTTTCCACCGCCTGGTTGATGTTCTGGATGGTCATCAGGCCGAGTTCGGTGAGCTTGTTGCGCGCCAGCTTTTCCATGGCCGGCCGGTCGAGCATGCGGAACATCGAACCGAGCACGCCCGGTTTGCGGATCTCGCGGCCGAGGAACATGTTGTCGGCAATCGACAGCGCCGGCGACAAAGCGAGATTCTGATAGACGGTCTCGATGCCGGCCTCGCGCGCTTCCATCGGCGAGCGGAACTGCACCTGCCGGCCTTCCAGCGTGATCACCCCCTCGTCCGGGGTGACGGCGCCCGATATCGCCTTGATGAGCGAGGATTTGCCGGCGCCGTTATCGCCGATGACGGCGAGGATTTCCCCCGGATAGAGGTCGAAATCGGCATTGTCGAGCGCGGTCACGCGGCCATAACGCTTGACGAGACCGCGGGCGGTGAGAAGGGGTTCGCGATCCATGATTACACCGAAACCTTTCTGATCCACTGATCGATGGCGACGGCGGCGATGATCAGCACGCCTGTCAAAAGGACTTTCCATTGCGGGTCGGCGCCGAGCATGTTGAGGCCCATCGAGACGACGCCGACGATCATGGCACCGAAGAGCGTGCCGAGAATGGAGCCGCGGCCGCCGAACAGCGAGATGCCGCCGATCACCGTCGCGGTGATCGCCTGGAGGTTAAAATCGGTGACGGCAGAGGACGGCGAGATCGAGCCGTTGCGGCCGATCGAGACCCAGGCGGCCAAGCCGGCAATGACGCCCGATATGGCGTACACGGTCAGCAGCACCTTCTTGGTCTGAATGCCGGAGAGCTTGGCCGCCTCCGGATCGTCGCCGACGGCATAGACATGCCGGCCCCAGGCGGTGTGATTGAGGACATACCAGAGCACCAGGACGAGCAGCACCATGGCGATGACGCCGAGGGTCAGCACGGCGCTGCCGAGCTTGAAGCTCACGGCGAAAAGATGCAGCAGCGGCGCCTTTTCGTCGACGTCGGTATCGCGGATCGTCTCATTGGCGGAATAGATGAAATTCGTCGCCATGACGATGTTCCAGGTGCCGAGCGTGACGATGAAGGGCGGCAGCTTCATGTAGGCGACGAGGAAGCCGTTCAGCAATCCGCAAAGGCCGCCGACGACAAGCCCGGCGACCACTGCAATCGGCGTCGGTATGCCGTAAGTGATGGCGACATTGCCCATGATAACCGCCGAGATCACCATGATGACGCCGATCGAAAGATCGATGCCGGCGGTCAGGATGACCAGCGTCTGGGCGGCGCCGAGAATACCGACGATGGCGATCTGCTGCAGGATCAGCGTCAGCGTGTAGGACGAGAAGAACCGTCCGCCGATGGTGAACCCGAAGATGATGATCGCCAGCACCAGCACGATCAGCGGCACGGCGGCCGGCGTCGAGTGGAGAAAATGCTGCGCGCGCTTGATCAGCGAGACATTCTCGTGCTCGAAGGAGGCAACGCTCTTGTCGCTGCCGTCGAGGACACGTTCAAATTCCTGTGTTCCGGTCATGGTTCCTCCTCCGCATCCGCGCGCCGAACTCGCGCGGGGGCCGTCACCGATATCCATCCGGTCTTTGATTAGCCGGTTCGTGAGGCGACGGCACATCGTCCGTCGAAAACGGCCGGGGATCAAGCCCCGGCCGATCTGCTTCAATAATCAGGGCTCAGCCCCAGCACTTGTCCGTGCCTTCCTTGGTGTCGATCGACTTGACGCCGGAAACCGGCTTGTCGGTGACGAGCGAGACGCCGGTGTCGTAGAAGGACTTGCCTTCGGTCGGCTTCGGCTTTTCACCATTGTCGGCGAACTTCTTGATCGCCTCGACGCCAAGGGCAGCCATCATCAGCGGATATTGCTGCGAGGTGGCGCCGATGACGCCTTCCTTGACCGACTTCACGCCCGGGCAACCGCCGTCGACCGAGACGATCAGCACGTTCTTTTCCATGCCGACGGCCTTCAGCGCCTGATAGGCGCCGACAGCGGCCGGCTCGTTGATCGTGTGGATGACGTTGATGCTCGGATCCTTCTGCAGAAGGTTTTCCATGGCCTTGCGGCCGCCTTCTTCATTGCCATTGGTCACGTCATGACCGACGATACGAGCATCGTCCTCGTCGCCGATCTTGTTCGGGTCCTTCGGATCGATGCCAAAGCCCATCATAAAGCCCTGGTCGCGTAGAACGTCGACCGTCGGCTGCGACGGGGTCAGGTCGAGGAAGCCGACCTTGGCATCCTTGGCCTTGTCGCCCATCGTTTCCTTGGCCCACTGGCCGATCAGCTTGCCGGCGAGCAGGTTGTCGGTGGCGAAGGTGGCGTCGGCGGCATCGGCCGGTTCGAGCGGCGTGTCGAGAGCGATGACCAGCAGGCCGGCTTCACGCGCCTTCTTGACCGAAGACACGATGCCCTTGGTGTCGGAAGCGGCAATCAGGATGCCCTTTGCGCCGTCGGCAATGCAGCTTTCGATCGCGGCCACCTGGCTTTCGCTGTCACCGTCGACCTTGCCGGCATAGGACTTCAGCGAGACGCCGAGTTCCTTGGCCTTGGCGGTCGCACCTTCCTTCATCTTGACGAAGAAGGGGTTGGTGTCGGTCTTGGTGATGAGGCAGGCAGCCACGTCAGCCGCCATGACAGGAGCGGAAAAGGTGACACCAAGCGCGAGCGCGCCGAAAGCGAGAACAGATTTCTTCATGGAACTCCTCCCAGAGTTTGCCGGCGCCGCCCGTGCGGGGCCGGAATTTAAAGAACGACACTTTGCCGTGGATCGCAATGCCTCCAGCGGTCCCGTGCCCTTGACGACGGCAATTAAGAGCGAAAAGAAATCGCCTTGTCAATAAATAAATCCAATTGAATTATTAATCCGATGTGGCATGCTCCATCGAATTAGGGCATAGGCCAACAATCGGGAGGAGCGGCCATGTCGTCCTTGGATGGACCGGCAAACATACCGGTCCCGCCACCAATTCTGAATCCGGCCGGCGGTGCAAACCAGGTCAGGGTGCGAGCCTATAACGAGCGGCTCGTGCTGTCGCTGGTGCGTCTCTATGGCGCGCTGTCGAAGGCCGATATCGCGCGCCGCAGCGGGCTGTCGGCGCAGACCGTCTCCGTCATCATGCGGGTGTTGGAAAAGGAAGGCCTGCTGTCGCGCGGGGATCCGGTGCGCGGCCGTGTCGGCCAGCCGTCGATCCCGATGCATCTCAATCCCGACGCCGTCTATTCTTTCGGCCTGAAGATGGGCCGGCGCAGCGCCGACCTGGTGCTGATGGATTTCGTCGGCCGCATCCGCATGCAGCTGCATAAGACCTATGCCTATCCGCTGCCGGATGAAATCCTCGCCTTCGTCACCTCGGGCATCCGCGAACTCGAAGAGCGGCTCGACGACAAGCAGCGCGGCCGCATTGCCGGCCTCGGCATTGCCGCCCCCTTCGAGCTCTGGAACTGGGCCGAAGAGGTGGGCGCGCCGGCCGGCGCCATGGAGGTCTGGCGGGAGATCGACCTGCAGGCCGACATCGCCTCCCGCGTCTCCCATCCGGTCTTCATGCAGAACGATGCGACGAGCGCCTGCGGCGCCGAACTCGTCTTCGGCGTTGGGCCGTCCTATCCGGATTTCGTTTATTTCTTCATCGGCTCTTTCATCGGCGGCGGCATCGTCTTGAATTCGGCGATCTTTTCCGGCCGCACCGGCACGGCGGGCGCAATCGGGCCGCTGCCGGTGCGCGGCAAGAATGGCGAGACGAAGCAATTGCTCGAAATCGCCTCGATCTTCGTGCTCGAAAACATGCTGCGCGAGCGCGGCATCGATCCGGAGCCGCTCTGGTATTCGGCCGACGACTGGGTGGATTTCGGCGAGCCGATGGAAGCATGGATCCAGGATAGCGCCAAGGCGCTGGCGCAGGCGATCGTCGCCGCCGCATCGATCCTCGATTTCAGCGCAGCTGTGATCGACGGCGGCTTTCCCAACTGGGTGCGCAGCCGCGTGGTGCAGGCAACCATCGACGAAGCCGCCAAGCTCGACCTGCAGGGCGTCGTCATGCCTGAAATCATCGAGGGCGCGGTCGGCGCCCAGGCGCGCGCCATCGGCGGCGCCAGCCTGCCGATCTTCGCGCGTTACCTCACCGACCAGAACGTACTTTTCAAGGAGGTAGACCATGCTGAAAGGACTTGATCCGCTGTTGAGCCCGGAGCTGCTTTTGACGCTTCGCGCCATGGGCCACGGCGACGAGATCGCCATCGTCGACGGCAATTATCCGGGCGTCGAACATGGCCGCCGGCTGATCCGGCTCGACGGCCACCGCCTCATCCCGGTTCTCAACGCCGTGCTCAGTGTGCTGCCGATCGACGATTTCGTGGCGGAGGCGATCTTCCGCTCGACCGTCAAGGCCGAGCGCGACAAGCTCGATCCCGTGCATGAGGAGATGATCGACTGCTGCGCCCGCCACGAGCCGCACCGGCAGGTGGTGCCGCTGATCGGCCAGGATTTCTACGGACGAGTGAAGACTGCCCATGCGGTGATCCAGACCGGCGAGCCCAGGCTCTATGCCAACATCATCCTGCGCAAGGGTGTGATCTATCCGAAGGAGGCGGACGCCCACGCCGAGGTTGATCCCTTCGTCTACTAAAGCATGATGCCGAAAAGTGTGAGCGGTTTTCGGGCGACATCATGCTCTGACGTAGAACAGGATTCAGATTTTAGGCCAAACTGGCCTAAATCATCCTGTTCCGGCGGGTCATCCGTCTATTTCGACTTCCGCTTCACAGTTTACTGGCGCATTCAAAGGGATGGCCATGCCGATGGACGAGCGGGCGTGGGCGCCAACGCTAGAGCCGTACAGCTCCAGTATCAGATCGGAATAGCCGTTTGTGACCAGCGGCGTCTCATTGAAACCCGGAGCAACATTCACCATGGCGAAGACGCGCAGCCAAGCCGTGACCCGATCAAGGTCTCCGACAGCACGTTTGAGACTGGCGAGATGGGCCAGAGCAACGAGCCGGGCTGACGCGTAACCCTGCTCTGGCGAAACATCCGCTCCGACCTTGCCAAGGGGGCCAGCCAATGTGCCATCGCGGTTGCACGCCACGTGACCCGAGATGTAAGCGCGGGTGCCGCGCACCCGAACCCAGGCGAAGGGCATATGGAGCCCCTCGCGAACTTTCAAAGGTTCGGGCAATTCCAGACCCATTTCGGCCAGATGTTGTTCGATGATGGCCATGGTGCACCTCCCGGTGTGGTTAAGGTACGATGTTGTCGAGCTCCGGCATCAGAACGACGCTCTCGTTGGCTGCGGGGTCGTTGCGGGCACCGAGGAACTCGGCGCTTTCGGTGCTGCGATTGACGGCCACGTGGGGAACGCCGGCCGGAATGAACAGATAGTCACCGGCGTGGACCAATTCGCACCGATCGAGCTCCGGCCCGGACCAGATCTCGATTTCTTGGCCCGCGGTCATCAGAAGGGCCGTCTCGTGTCCCTCATGGCGATGGGCCTTGGTTCGCCTGCCTGCCGGTAGCGATATCATCCCCAGCCACAGCATGCTTGATCCGACGCTTTGTGCCGAGACGCCCGAGCGATAGACCGACCCTTGCTCGGCGACATGGCTGCCGCTCCCGCGTACGACTTTCGCGGTTAATCCATCCGGATTTTTCGCCGGATTTTTCGGTTGCGTTGCTTCGTTCTTCATCGCTCTCACCACTTCAGCCGCTGCACTGGAGCAGACTCTGCGCGTTCAGCCGGCGCAAGTCCTGAAGCGGGGCCGAAAAATCCCGAAAAGTTGCGAAATCGGCGTATCATTCCCGACCATGAACACCCAGCACCTTGCCTTCGGCCACTTCGAGTTCATTGCCGAGAACGGATGCCTGTTTCGCGACAATAGGCCTGTCGCTATCGGCGCCCGAGGTGCTTCCCTTCTTGCCGCTCTGCTTTCGGCACAGGGAGGTGTCGTCTCCAAGTCGGCCCTGATGGATGCGGTTTGGCCCGGACTGACTGTCGAGGAAAGCAATCTTTCCGTTCAGATTGCCGCCCTTCGCAAGCTGCTCGGCGCTGCATCAGACGGCAGCGAATGGATCGTCACGGTCCCGCGGGTCGGATACAGATTTTCCGGTCCGGTGGAGAGCCGGACCGGTGCAGCCGAAAGCGGATGGCACGCGCAGACCAGTTCGATGCCGGCAATTGCGGTACTGCCATTCGAAAATCTCGGCGGTGATGCTGAAAGACAGTATCTGGCCGACGGTATCACCGACGACCTGATCATGGCGCTCGTTCGGTTCAGATGGTTCCGCGTCGCCTCACGTGGGGCGAGTTTCACAAGGAAGGATGGCTCGAGGGATCCGCAATCTATCGCGCGCGAACTCGGCGTCGATTTTCTGGTGGATGGAGCTATCCGGTATACCCGCGATCAGATCCGGATATCGGTGCACCTCGCCGATGCAGTGAAAGGCGCCACCGTCTGGTCCGAATATTACGACCTTCAGGTGGCCGAGGTATTTGCAGTGCAAGACGCCATCGCCGAGCGGATCGCAGCGGCGGTGGAGCCCGAGCTGCTGTTGCGTCATGGGCTTCAGATGGCTCCGCACACCGGCAACATCACTGCCTGGAACCTTGTAAGGCAAGGTACATTCAATTTCCACAAGGTCACGCAGCCCACCCACCTTGTCGCACGGCGATTCTTCCGCGAGGCTGCGGAGCTCGATCCCATGCTTCCAGAGGCGCAGATCTGGCGGGCGCGGGTCAATGCGGGCCTCATTGGCTACGGCTGGACTGATAACCCCGCCGCGGACGGGAAGGAAGGATTGGATGCGGCCCTTCGGGCGATCTATCTCGATGCGCGGAACCCGTACTCGCACTATGCGCTGGCGATTGTGTCGGCTTACACAGGCAGGGCTGACCAGGCGATCCTCGCAGCGGAGCGGTCCATCGAACTCGGTTCGAGCTTCGCCTTGGGGTATCTCGTCTTCGGCATGGCCCGTCTCTTTTCGGGGGATGCGGCCGGCGCGCGGCAGCCCCTGGCTCGCGGCCTCGAACTCAACCCCCATGACCCGCAGAATGGGGTCTGGTTCAGCCTCCTGATGCTTGCACTGTTCTTTTCGGGCGACGTCGAGGGCGCACTCGAAACGGGACGTACGGCGCAAAAGGCGCGGCCTGACTGGCCGGCGCTTCTGCGCATTCAGGCGTGCTGCCATATGGCCGCGGGACATCGTGAGCAGGCCCGCCGCTTTGCTGCGGCTGCGAGCGACCTTCCCGAAGCTGCCGGCGATGCGCTTGGTCCGTTCAGGGATGGCAACAAGGAATGGGCCACGCGCCTGGACGAGCTGCTGCGAGAGGCGGAATTTTAAAACGACCGGTTGGCAAACCCATTCAGGATCGGCGCCGAAGAAGCCTGAGGCCTTGCCATAAGGAGGCCTGCCGCTCGTCGACCGGGACTTCGACGGCCGGTGAAGACCGCCTATGCGGTGATCCAGACCGGCGGGCCCAGGCTCTATGCCAATATCATCCTGCATAGGGGTATGATCTACCCAAAGGGGCGGACGCCCAGGCGCCTTTCGCCACTCGTTCGGTAGATGTTATGGTGCGGTCGGGTGCGTTGGCGTACTGTCGGCCGACCGCCAAATCGCTCGTTAAGCCAAGTGCTGCGAACGGCACCCTCAACACCAGGGGCGGACGTCGAACGGCTGCATGGACATGCGCGGGATCAGGCCGGTGAAGCGATGAGGACAGGGATCTCACATGAGCACGACTCCTCGTCGCAGCACCACCGGTCTGCGCAAGTTTCTGGATCCTGAGCAGCAGCGCGATTGGATAGAAGGCGAGGCGGATTTGATCGACGCCGAAGAGCGCTTGGAGTCCCTGGAACAGCGGTTCAAGTACGTCGCACGGTACGAGAAGCTGCTTCGTCGCCCGCAGGCGAAAGACGTTCTGGAAATTCTCAAGGTATACGGGCAAACCTGCATACCCATCCCGCGCAAGACCGAGCGCCACTACTGGTCGGTTTCGTGCCTGCCCTCGACCTCCGACAAGCCGCTCGTCCGCGTCAATGCGAGCTGGATGGAGCTTTTCACGCTCTACGCCGATGGCGAGGGCCTGCGTGCACGATTCCTGGTGCATCTTTCGCATTTCACCACGGACCACTCACCGGCGCAGGGCGATGTGGACGAGGCTTTTCTCGAGGACTGCGTCACGACGCCCGAAGACGTCGGTTACTTTTTTCCGCGCGGCGAGGACATTTTCGGCATCACCGTGCAGGGCTCCGCCTCGATCCGCAAATTCCTCGCGGAGCGCCGCATCTTGCGCGCCATTCGGACTTTCAATGTGACGCACATGAACCGAGGTCGGAACGCCTATCAGGCAAGCCACTGCTATAGCCTGGGCGATATTATGCTAGCGGGTTGATCGGCTCCGGGATGCGCCCCTACCCCGGCGAGATTTGTGGCTCCCGAAAACACGCGCGGCGCTGTAGGTGCACGATGATCTTTAAGACGCAGCTTCTATCAATTCCTCACTTTTCGCCCAGAGCCGCTTGGCTTTGTCGGCGTCGAGCGCATAGGACCTGACGCCATCGGCAAACGGGTTGGGCGTGTCGTTGATCGGCGCAACGGCGCAATCTTCGAGATAGTGTCCGCCGATCTCGTCCTTGTCGGCCACGACTGCGGCCCAGACCGAGGTTGCCGCCACCTGCGGGATGTCTTTCAGCTCTGCCGGCGGAAGACCGGCTTCGGCGCGGGCTTTGCCAACGGTTTCGAAAAGACGCTGCAAATCTTCCTGCCGGAGATGGCGGGGGAGATCGGTGAGGCTATTGCCGGGCATCACCGAGGCGGCTCGAATGCCGCGATCGCGATGCCGCTTGTCGAATTCCGCGGCGAAAAGAGACGTGGCCGTCTTCGATCGGCCATAAGCGATCCATGGGTCATATGCCTGTCGCTCAAAATTCGGATCGTCCAGACCGACATCGGCGACGCGATGCGCCTGGGACGACAGCACCACCAGGCGGCCATTATCGGCAAGCAGCGGGTCGATCCGATTGACCATAGCGAAATGACCGAGATGGTTGGTCCCGAACTGGAGTTCGAAGCCGTCGGCCGTCCGAGCGAACGGCGTGGCCATGACGCCGGCGTTGGCAATGATGGAATCGAACCGCCGGCCGTCTGCCAACAGCCTGTCCGCACCGGCGCGAACGCTTTGCAGGGATGCCAGGTCGAGCTCGATCAGTTCTAGACTGCCACCGCCTTGCGACGCGGCGTCACGCACCGAGGCCGTGGCGCGCTCGGCTTTGGCCAGGTCCCTGACGGCGCCGACGACACTTGCGCCGTGGGACGCCAGTGCGCGAGCGGTTTCAAGCCCAATACCAGACGATGCGCCGGTAATGAGAAATCGCTTTCCCTTGAGATCAACGCCGGACAGCACCTCGTCGGCGGTCGACTTTGCACCAAATTTCTCGGTCATTTCTTTTCCTTCAATTGCGTGAGTCAGAGTTTCGCCTTGGTCTCCGACGTTCAGATCGCCAGGCCACCGGCCACGTCGATAACGCCGCCGGTGATGTAGCCGCCGTTTGGCCCCGCCAGATGACAGACGAGGGCGGAGACTTCCTCAAGTGTTGCGATCCGGCGGATGGCGTGCAGGTTCATGAGCGCGTCGGGGACACCGTCGCCCAGCACCTCTGCCGCCATGTCGGTCGGCATCACACCCGGCTGGATGACGTTGGCAGTGATATTGCGCCCGCCGAGATCGCGGGCGACGCCCTTGGCATATCCGATGATCGCCGCCTTGGTTCCCGCGTAGTCGGCAGCGCCGGTGAACGGGACGTGGGTGCCGAGAGCCGAGCCGATGAAGATGATCCGGCCGCCATCCGATAGCACCGGCGCTGCCGCGCGCGTGGTCGCCACCGCGCCCATGACGTTGATCTGCCACTGGCGATCGAGATTGACGGTGTCGAGATCGGGGGCGTCGACCGTCTTGCCCTGCACGGCGATCGCCGCATTGTTGACGAGGATATCGAGCTTGCCGAAGTAGGCCACCACCTTCTCGACCAGCGGCCTGGCCGCCGCCATGTCGGCCTGGTCGCTTTGGATCGCCAGAGCCCGCACGCCCCTCGCCCTCAGCGTCTCGACCACGGCTTCGGCCTTTTCGGCAGAGGTGACGTAGCTGATCGCAACATCCGCCCCCTGGCCGGCAAGCGCCTCGGCCGTCGCCGCGCCGAGTCCGCGCGAGCCACCGGTCACCAGGGCGACCTTGCCCTTCAGTATGTTCGACATGAGAATCCTTTCGGGTACTTGATCCGGTCGCCATGTCCTGACGAGCGATATCTATTTCATAATGGTTATTACGATAACGATCGGTATGAAATTTGACATGGACTGTCAACCGGTTTAATAACGGTCATTACGAAAAAAGCTGGATTGACCTTTTGGGACGCCATCGCGAATTCGATGTGGAGAAAGCGCTCGACGCCGCTTTATGCGTCTTCTGGCGCAAGGGCTACGAGGGTGCCTCCTATGCCGACCTGACCGAGGCTGCCGGCATAGAGAGGCCTGCCTTCTATTCTGCGTTCGGCAACAAGGAAGCCCTCTTTCGCCTGGCGCTCGATCGGTACTCCGAGCGATTTCTGCACTATATTCCGGAGGCGCTTCAACTCCCCACAGCGCGCCAGGTTGCTGCGCACATCCTCTTCAATGCAGCCGATCTCAATACGCGTTATCCCGACCATACGGGATGCCTCGGCATCAACGGCGCCGTGGCGGGATCGGATGACGCGGAACCTGTGCGGCAAGCGTTGATCGATTTCCGTGCGGCCGGCCAGGCGCAGCTTCGTGAACGCTTCGAACGGGCAAAGGCCGAGGGCGACTTGCCGGAGACGGCCAAAGCCGATGCCCTTGCAGCCTTTGTGATGGCTCTCACCCATGGCATGGCGGTGCAGGCCAAAGCCGGGTTCAGCCGCGAGATGCTCGAGGCTGTCGTCGAACAAGCGCTGTCCACCTGGCCGACCGGCCGTTCGACCTCCGAAACGTCATCGTAAACCTTAAGTGACAGCTGCCCACGCGCTTGGGATGACCGAGGTCGTCCAGGCGAGAATTTTCGCCGAAAATCACGGGTGCCCGTTGCGTTCTTATTCTTTATCAGTCATTCTAGAACAATTGATAAAGAATCGGAGCGACGATGGGCCGAACGCGGGAATTCGATGAGGAGGCGGTGCTGAAGGGGGCGATGCACATCTTTCGCAAGCACGGCTATCAAGGCGCCTCGATCCGGGACCTCGAGGAGGCGACCGGGCTCAAAGGCGGAAGCATCTATCACGCCTTCGGCGACAAGGCCGGCCTCTTCGACGCGGCGTTCGGACATTACAACCGGACGGTACTGGAGGGACGCATCGAGCGGTTTGCGCCGCCGGGAAGCGGACTTCAAGGCTTGCGCGAATTGTTCCTTTCACTCCTGCATGAGCCCGATAATGGCTCCCTCGGCTGCCTGATCACCAATATGGCGGTGGAATTCGGCGGTGGTGCCGATCGGCATCCCCGTGTCGAGGCGGCGCTCGGCCTCCTTCGCACCACATTCCGCTCAAGGCTGACCGAGGCATCGACCTTCGTTCGGGACGCCGATGGCGCCAAGGCGGACAGGACAGCCACCCGCCTTCTGGCCTTCTATCAGGGCCTTCTCGTGCTCATTCGCGGCGGCGACGACAAGGCCGGCCTGCGGCAGGCGATAGAAGACGAATTCAATCAATTGGAGACGATGTCATGACACCTGAGGCCCTCTGGAATCGATATGCAGCCATCTGGTCGCTGGATGCTTCCGCTCGTGAGCCGGAAATGCTGGCTTGCCTCGCTGACGATGTGACCTATTGCGACCCGAATGGAACGATCGCCGGGCGCGCCGGTCTCTCGGCTTACATGGCCGGCTTCAAAGAGAGCATGCCGGGAGGCCGGTTCAAGATATTGAGCGTCCTCCACCATAATGACCGTTCGCTGGCGCGCTGGGCACTGCGCCAGGAAGACGAGAGGGTCTTGCAGACGGGCACGAGCTTCGGGGTGATTTCCGATGGCCGGCTCGACGCGATCACCGGCTTCTTCGATCCTCTGGCGGAGCCGCACCATGAGTAGTGAGGCGACGCGCCAGCTGGCGCTCGACTTTGCGAGCCAGATCGCCCCAGCCGGCTGCATCGATATCAGGCGCTTCTTCGGCGGCTCCGCCCTGGTTCGAAACGGCGCGCAGTTCGGGTTCGTCATGAAGGGCACGCTGTATCTCCGCGTCGACGCAGCGATGCGCGCGGAGTTCGAGGCAGATGGCTCAGAACCGTTCAGCTACCGCGCTGCCGGCCGGGAGGTGACGGTTCGCCGCTACTACGCCGTTCCTGCACATGTGATCGACGATCCCGCGCTGCTGCACAGCTACGCGGAGCGCGCATTGCACGCGACCTCCACGCCCGGCCACAGGCTCGCCGATACGCTCCCGGCCGTCACCCCGTCTGGCTGATGCCCACGCCCAGCGCTCCCCATCCGGGCGAAAAGAGGGACCGACATCTCGCCCCCTCTTTGCAGGCGCCGGAGGCTACATATCCCGATTCAGGTATTCAAGCCGCCATCCACCGTGAGAATGGTTCCGGTGATGTGCCTTGCAGCGGGGCTCGCGAGGAAAGCCACAGCAGCAGCCACGTCTTCCGGCTCGCCGTAACGGCCAAGTGGAATCAGGGCACGCTGGAAGTCGGCGAAATCGCCATTGGCGGGATTCATATCGGTGTCGGTCGAACCCGGCTGGACCAGGTTTACGGTGATATCGCGAGATCCGAGTTCCCGCGCGAGGCCGCGGGTAAACGAGTGGAGCGCGGATTTTGTCATGAAATAGACCGTGCCGGTGTCACCGACGATGCGTTCGGCACCGACAGAGCCGATCGTGATGACGCGGCCTCCCGCCTGCAGATAGGGAATGGCGGCCTGCGAAGCGAGCAGAGGCGACCGCACATTGACATCCAGCAGCGCATCGATCTGCTCGACGCTGACGTCGGCGATCGCGCCGTAAAGCGCGATTGCGGCATTGTTGACGAGAATATCGAGACCGCCAAGTGCCTGGGCCGCCTCGTCGACCGAACGCTTCACTGCCGCCGGATCGGCGCTGTCGGCCTGGATGGCAAGCGCCTTGCGGCCCTTGCCCTCGATCGCCCGGACGACTTCGGCGGCGCGGTCGGCCGAACGCTCATAGGTGATGGCGACATCGGCGCCCTTGTCGGCAAGCGCCAATGCGATGGCGGCACCAATGCCACGCGAGCCACCGGTGACGAGGGCACGCTTTCCAGCCAGTTCTGTCATGATTTTCTCTTTCTGTAGTGATCGACACATAAATAGCTAGGCACGTTGCGATGGGGTGTCAATGGGTTTATATAATGATCGATGCAAAAATCGGATGAGAGGTCGAACGTCGATGAAACCCCCGCCCGCAGTCGCGGGCGGCCGCGGGCGTTCGATCGGGAAGCAGCCTTGGCGCAGGCGACCCGGCTGTTCTGGATCAAGGGCTTCGAGGCGACCTCGATCGCCGACCTCACCGAGGCGATGGGGATCGGATCGCCGAGTCTTTACGCGGCATTCGGCTCGAAGGAGGCGCTCTACGCCGAGGCGCTGCGCCACTATCGCGACAACAACGAGGCGTTTGTCTGGGCAGGCTTCTTTTCCGCGGGCACGGCGCGTGAAGCGGTGATGTCGTTGCTGATGGATTCGGCCGCTGCCCTGACCGGCTGTGTCGCGGATATTCCCCGCGGCTGCATGGTGACACTTTCCTCGGTCGGTAGCGAAGGCCACGTGGAACTCGGCGAACTCGTGCGAACCGCCCGCGCCATCACGCTCGACCGCTTAAAGGCGCGCCTGAACCAGGCGATATCAGAAGGCGAAATTCCAGCCTCGACCGACGTCCACGCGCTTGCCCGCTTCGTCCAGACCGTTCAGAACGGCATGTCGATCCTGGCCCGCGACGGAGCAACCCGCAGCGAACTGGAGGCCGTCGCCGAGTTGGCCATGCTGGGTTGGGACACTCGAACCGGGGCTGCTGAACGCAGGCAAGGTTGATCGCGTTTCGAATATCGTTACGCGGATGCTCATGTGTCACCTTTGGTCAGTCGGTCGCGGAAGCTTGGTAGGATCGCTGGAGCGTGTAGCTGCCCCTCATCCGGCTGCCGCCACCTTCTCCCCGCAAGCGGGGCGAAGGGGATATGCCGCGCCCTCTCGGTTCCTCTCCCGCCTCTCGCAAGGCACGTCCCCTCTCCCCGTTTTTACGGGGAGAGGGTTAGGGTGAGGGGCAGCCATTCGCGCCAACCGTCCGGAAACCGCTCGCACTTTCCGGCATCATGCCCTGAACGTTCAAATCTCTCCCGCCGCCGGCCCCCAGACATCCGTCAGCGCAAAACCGTTCGGATGCGGGTCAAAGGGGTCGAGCGCCACCTGGGTCAGGCCGAAGGTGAAGCCGCGGCCGGTGATGGTGGGGATGACGGCGGGGCGGCCGGCCACCTCGGTCACCGCCTGGAGGCCGACTTCGAATTCGGAGCCGATGATCGATTTCGAGGTGAAGGTGTCGCCGACCTTGGCCTTGCCGCGGGCATAGAGGGTCGCGAGATTGGCGGAGTTGCCGGTGCCGCAGGGAGAGCGGTCGGCCCGGCCCGGCCACATGGTGGTGCAGGTGCGCACCGTGCCATCGGCTTCCGTATCGCGGAACATGACATAGGCGACGCCCGAGATCGCCGGGATTTCGGGATGAACGACCTTGATGTCGCGGTTGATCAGCTCCTTGAGGATCATGCCGGCCTGGACGAGGCCGGCGGCATTGGCCTTCTCGATCGTCAGACCGATCTGGCCGACATCAACAAGCGCATAGAAGATGCCGCCATAGCTGATATCGGCCTTGATCTTTCCCCAATGCGGCGTGTCGATTGCGACATCGAGCTCATGCACGAAGGAGGGCACCATGGTCAGCCGGACCTTTTCGCAGCGCCCGTCGCGGCAGGTCGCCGTCGCCTTGACAAGGCCGGCGGCTGTTTCGAGTGTGACGATCGTCTCCGGCTCCTTCATCTCGACGATGCCGGACTCGAGAAGCGCCGTGGTGACGCAGATCGAGTTCGAGCCGGAACTCGCATGCGCCTGGTCGGGCTGCAGGATGATGAAGGCGGCGTCGGCCTCCGGGTGCCGTGCCGGCAGCAACAAGTTGACCGAGCCGATCGGCGCACCGCGCGGTTCCAGGCAAAGGAAGCGGCGCAGTTCGTCACCCTTCGGATCGGTGTTCAGCCAGTGCAGCTGGGCGGCGATGGTATCGCCGGGGATCTTCGGCACGCCGCCGATCGCGACGCGACCGATCTCGCCTTCGGCGTGGACATCCAGCAGCTGGATCGTGCGCTTCCATCTCATATCGAAAACTCCAGATCAGACGTGACGGGTGACGCCGCCATCGACGCGGATATTCTGGCCGGTGATGTAACCCGCGCCATCGGACAGCAGGAAGGCCGCGGTCTTGGCGATCTCCTCCACATGGCCGATGCGCTTCATCGGCACTTTATCGGCGGTCTCGGGCTTGTGGTTCAGGCTATCGATATAACCCGGCAGGATGCAGTTCATGCGGATATTGTCGGCCGCATAACGATCGGAATAGAGCTTGGTGAAGGCGCCGGCAGCGGCGCGGTAGGTGCAGGAAACCGGGAAGACCAGCGTCGGCTCGTAGGCGGCGAAGGTGGTGATGTTGACGAAGGCGCCCTTGCCCTGTTTCAGCATGACCGGTGTCACCAGCCGCGCCATGCGCACCAGTGACAGGATCATCATGTCGGAACCGAGCGTCCAGTTTTCGTCCGATATATCGAGCAGGTCGCCCTTCGGCGGATGGCCGCTCAGGTTGACGACGGCGTCGATGCGGCCATAGGTCTTCATCGTCAGGTCGAAGATCGCCTTGAGATCCTCGGCCTTTTCGGCCACGCCACGCGAGGCGACGCCGCCAAGTTCGGCAGCCAGCTTCTCACAACTTTCCGACGGCGACATCAGCGCCAGCCGATAGCCCTGCGCGGAAAGCTCGCGGGCGATTGCCTCGCCCATGCCGCGGCCGCCGCCGGTGATCAGCGCTACGGGTCTGGTGGTATCGGACATCGGGGCCTCCTAATAACGATCTATGCGGAACGGGGTCATATCGACGGATGGTTTGAGCCCGGTCACCATATCGGCGATCACCAACGCTGTCGTTGCCGAAAAGGTCAGGCCGAGATGGCCGTGGCCGGTCGCATAAAAAACGCCGGGCAGTTTAGACGACGGCGAAATGATCGGGATCGTATCGGGCAGCGCCGGACGATGACCCATCCATTCCGTCGTCTCCTCGACCTTGAGATCGGGCAGCGCACGCTGGGCGTGGCGCACCAGCACCCGCGGACGGCGGAAATCCGGCGCGGCATCAAGACCGGCGAGCTCGACATTGCCGCCGACCCGGATACCACCCGCCGTCGGCGTCACCATGAAGGCGCGATGCGGCCAGATCACCGAATAGCGCATCGCGATGCCGGGCTTCATGATCTGCGTGTGATAGCCGCGCTCGGTTTCGAGCGGGATCGGCTCGCCGAGCTTTTCGGCGAGGAAGCGGGTGTGGACGCCAGCGGCGAGCACCACCGAACCGGCCTCGATGCGCCTGCCATCCTCGAGGAGAACGACGGCGGTGCCATCGCCCCGGCGCTCGATATTCCGAACAGTGCCGGAAACGAAGGCCGTGCCCGCAGCTTTTGCGGCGTCGGCGAGTTTGACCACCAGCTTATAGGGATCGCGGATCGATTTGTTGTCGGGGAGCAGCACGGCTTTGGCGATCGCCGACGACAAAGTGGGTTCGTAATATTGGATGGCGCCGTTGCTCAAAACCTCGAATTCGAGGCCGTAGCGCTGCATCATGGCGAGATGGCCGCGATCGGCGGCAAATTCCGCCTCCGTCTCATAGATCGCTAGACAGCCCTCCTCGGTCATCAAGTCGGGTGCGCCGATCGCCTCGAGCATCGCCCTGAAATCGCCGAGCGCGCGATGCGACAGGCTCATGCCGGCATCCTCGATCTCTCGGAGACGCGAGGGCCGGCCGGCGGCGAGGAAGCGCAGGAACCAGGGCAACATCCTGGCGGCATAGGAAGGCCGCAGCCAGACCGGACCTTCCGGATCGAGCAGCCAGCCGGGAATCTTCTTCCAGGTCGAAGGGCCGGAGCCGGCGGCAAAATCGAGCGCGATACTTGCCATATTGCCGAAAGAGGTGCCGCGTCCCGGCTCGCCCTTGTCGATCAGCGTCACCTCAAACCCGCGCCGCTGCAGCTCGAAAGCGATCGAGGCGCCGATCACGCCTGCGCCGACGACGGCCACCCTCTTCTGCGTCTCATCCGCCATGCCATCAACCCATCGCACGGCAGACAGAATTGCCGTTGTGGACCTGATATATCACATTAGCATGCGATGCCTAGAGAATTTCCGTTTTCTCCGAATCACGGAAATTCTCTATCTCTTTGTTTTTTCGCAATTCCGAAACGCTAAACCGCTGTGCGCTTTGCTTGAATTGCTCTGTGGAATTTTTACTGGCTTTCCGGCAGGCCGGCGCCGACGCTGTCGCCGACCGAACCGACGGTGTTGTTCATCGACTGGCCGAGACGCTTCAGCTGGGCGTCGTAGTTGCGCCGGGTGCGCGGATCGAAGATCGCAATCGGCGTGCTGACGGCGACGCTGACGGCACTTCCGGCGGTCTGGGCAGCGCCCATCGCAACGGCACCGACGGCCTCACCGAGGCCGACATTGGAATCGGTGATCGTCTGGCCGGCAATCAGCCGGTCGCCGATCAGCTTCACCACCTCCGGGCTTTCGGCGAACTTGCCGTGGTTCAGCCGGTCGCCGCCCTTGAGCTTGGTGAGGTCGAGCACGGTGATGCCGGCGGCCTCGAGCTTGCTGCGATAGGGCTCGACGGAGGGATCGATCTGGCCGAGCCGGTCGACATTGCCGGAGATGCGCCGCGACAGCGCCAGAGCCCGATCGTCCTGCGAGACGAATATGGTGAAGTGCGGCCTTTCCTTGCCGAGGCTCGCGAACTGGCGGCCGAAGACATCGACATCGAGATCCGGCGAGGCAAGGATGACATTGTTGATCTTCGGTGCGACATGACCTTTGCGGATCGCCATCTGCCTGAGCGCTTCGACGGTCAGCCAGGTGCCCATCGAATGGGCCATGATGGTGATGTCGCTGACAGCCGGATTGGCGGCGGTGCGGGTCAACAACTCCTCCAGCGCGTCGCGGGAATAGTTGGTGCTTTCCTTGTCGTAATTATAATCGAAGATGCTGCCGCGCGACGGCCAGGTGAAGACGACAGGGGCGACGTCGGCATGCGAATCATGGACGATCTGCGCGAAGCGGTAGACGGCATCCTCGTAACGATTGTTGAAGCCGTGCACGAAGACGAGCACGCGGCGGCTCTTCGCCATATGGGTCTTCAGCCAGGTCTCGCCGGCCCGCTCGCCTTCCAGCGGATCGACCGAAACGGTGACGAAATCGCGCGACGGATCGGCCGGCAGGCGGCTTGGCCACTGCACCTGGCCGACCTTGCGATTGGCTTCCGGCGGGATCGAGACGTCAACGGCATTGACGGCGAGCCCGGTGCCGCGCTCGCCGGAGAAAAGCACGGCGGGATTGTCATCGGCGGCGCGCGTCGTCGCGACGAGCAGGTCGACCTTGGAGGTGCCGGGCGGCACGGTGCCGGCCGCCTGCATGACACCGACCGGCCTGCCGCCGCAGCCGGAAAACACCATCATTGCCACCAGAAGACCTGTCAGGGCCGCGCGCGGGGCGCGTCTTTTGCCGATCATGACCAACTCCAATCGGTTCACGCACCGGACAGGCGGCGCCCGTTCAAATAGTCCGACGAGGCTTGCCGAGTCAAACCACGGGAGGTGGAAGCCTTTTGGGCTGGAGAGAAAAGAGTCTTGGGAAAAAGAAAAAAGCCCGACGCGGGAGGAGGTGCGCCGGGCTCTTGATCCTGACTGACAACTGGGAGGAGGAGTGTTGTCAGTCCGATGTAAGAGCGCTGGGAGGAGGAGTGCGCTGCTTACGAAGATAGTAATAGCCAATTCTTTTGATTCGGAACAGCGAAAATACCGCAATGCAGCAATGCGCTGCATGCAAGGCTTGCCCTCAAAATAACAGGTCGCCGCCTCATTTTGCAGCAAGTTTGACCGGATGGTCAAATTATGCCGAAAATTGCGGCCTCGGGGATTGCCGATGGGCTTGCCCCTCATCCGCCTGCCGGCACCTTCTCCCCGTAAACGGGGCGAAGGGGATATGCCGCTACCTCTCGATCCCCATTAGCTCTCGCAGGGCACGTCCCCTCTCCCCGTCAGAACGGGGAGAGGGTTAGGGTGAGGGGCAGCTACTAGCGCAAACCAGAAAGCCGTGGGACAAGCCCATCAAGCAGCCTTGAAGACCTTGCTGCCCTCGGCGTCGAGGGCGGAGAATTCTTCGTTCGAGAGAGTGATCTCGACGGCGGCGACATTTTCCTCGAGATGCTTGACCTTGGAGGTGCCGGGGATCGGCAGCATGACCGGGCTGCGCTTCAGCACCCAGGCGAGCGCGATCTGGCTGGGTGCTGCATTGTGCTTTTTGGCGATCGTATCGAGCAGCGAGCCCGGCTTGGCGAGATCGCCGGCGGCGAGCGGATACCACGGGATGAAGCCGATATTGTGCTTGGCGCAATAATCGAGCACGTCCTCGCTGGTGCGGTCGACGAGATTGTAGCGGTTCTGGACGGTCGCGACCTTGAAATGCTTCGAGGCGGCCTCGATGTCGGCAACGGATACTTCGCTCAGACCCGCATGGCGGATGAGGCCGGTATCGAGCAGCGATTTGATCGCATCGAATTGTTCCTTGGCCGGCACTTTCGGATCGATCCGATGCAGCTGCCAGAGATCGATCTGCTCGACGCCGAGATTGCGCAGGCTCTTATGCACTTGCTGGATCAGATATTCCGGACGTCCGACGGGCAGCCAGATATCGGGGCCGTGGCGGGTCAGGCCGCCCTTGGTGGCGATGACAGACTTGCCGCCATAGGGATGCAGCGCTTCCTTGATCAGCCATTCGGAGACATCGGGGCCGTAGGAATCGGCCGTATCGATGAAGTTGACGCCGAGTTCCGGCAAGCGCTTCAGCGTGCGGATGGATTCGGCATGATCGGAAGGCTCGCCCCAGATGCCCTTGCCGGTGACGCGCATGGCGCCGAAACCGAGACGGTTGATCTCGATATCGCCGCCGATCTTGAAGGTGCCTGACTTTGCTGCGTTGTATTGGGCTGCGTTGTGACTGGACATGGTCTTTCCTCTCTTATCAATCAAATATTGAAATCGGTGGAACGGTCGGAGGCGGTTCAACAGCCGCGGCACGGATGCCGAGGCTTTCGGAGATGCCTTCGAGCGCGAATGTCTGCCCTGATCGAAAGCGGTGCCCGGCATGGTGAAGATCTGCCTATCGCGGGGATCATCAGAATGTGGCCGCTACAACGCTTGCAGATATAGGACGGCCCGGTTCCGATAACAGGGCCTGATCACAGGATGGAGCGGAAACATCGGCATCGAGCTGATCTCGTCGGAAGTGCACACGGAGGCGCAGGCGGCCCCGCGTCAACGCCTGGTCTTTGCCTCGTCGCCGAATTCCGCCAGCATCTTCCAAAGGTCGGTGAAAATCTCCCGGGCGAAATCCTGCGGCGAAGTACTTGGCGGGCGCTGCTGCCAGAGCTCAGCCCCGACGCGCAGCGCGCCGATGACGATGGCCGCAAGAACGCGCATGCGGGGCCGCTCAAGCGGATCACCTCCCTTGCGCAGAAGCAGCGCCTCAGCGAGCTTCTGTTCGAGCTTGGCGTATTTCAGCTGGTCGCGGGCCTTCAGCACCGGCGTGCGGTGGATGAGTTCGCCAAGCGCCAGGCCAGGCTCGTCAACCGAGGCGATGACGGTTGCGGTGATTGCCGCCTCAACCGTCACGACGGAGGATTCTGGCGCCGGCCTTGCCGCGATTGCCGCCATCAGGCGATCGGCGAAGGAATCCTGCCAGGCGAAAACCACCTCTTCCTTGGAGGGGAAATAATCGAAGAAACTGCGTTTGGAGACATCGGCCGCCTCGGTGATGTCCTCGATCGTCGTGGCGTCGAAGCCGCGCTGCAGAAAGAGGGTCATCGCCGCCTGCTCGATGCGCTCGCGCGTCTGCCGCCGCTTGCGTTCCCGCCGGCCTTCGGTCGTCTCCGTCCGCTTGTTCTCAGCCATTCCGTCCCGGCATCATCGTTCAGCCGCCGGTTTCGTTGGAAAAGGCGGCGACATCATCGATGTCAGCCGAGCGCTCACGATAACTGAAGCGCTCGCGCGACAGTTCCAGCGGCTTGCGGCGCGAAATCCGATAGACGGAGGCCGGCGGCAGGTTGCGCACCGTGCCGCCGATGCGCACCGCCTTCAGGCCGAGACGGTCGAGGATCGGCCGCGGCACCGGGCAGCGCGGACCATAGGTAAACTGGTAGACGGCGCCGCCCGGCCGCATATAGGCGAAGGCGCCGGCCAGGATCGAGGCGATCTTGCGCGGCGACATGGACAAAAGCGGCAGACCGCTGACAACCGCGCCGACCGGTTCACCCTCGAAAATATCGGCATGGGCGAGATGGGCGGCATCCATCTGCAATACACGCGCCGTTGGGAAGCGCGCCTGCAGCGAGGTGATGAATTCCGGACCGTACTCGATCAGGGTCAGATCCTCTTCGCTGACCCCGCGCGCCAGCAGCGCCCGGGTGAAGACGCCGGTTCCCGGGCCGAGCTCGATGATCGGCCCGTCGAGTGCGGCAATTTCACTGGTCATGATCCTGGCAAGCGAATCCCCCGACGGCGCGATGGCCGCGACCCGAAGCGGGTTGCTGACCCAGGAGCGAAAAAAATGCAGGAAATCGGAGCATGCGGCCTTTGCAGTCATGACTATCCCACCCGTCTGAAATTCGATTGATTATGAAATGCGACCATCGCGGCGAGCATGGCAATTCCAAGGCAGAGGCGTCAATCGCTCGTCGCTGCGGCTTTTCGCAACACCACCGTCAACAGTTTGCGTGATTTTGTACTTATTGCATTTTTGCATTCAATGCAACATTGTACGAACGACAATTGGGGAAGGACATGCCGCATCCGGCTAGCAAGGCCGAGGATGGCGCCGAGGGAAGAGCAAGGTTTGCCAACAAACTGAGGGCGGCTCGGAGGCCGCCCTTCAGCTCAGACGGGCCGATCGCGATGGCGAACGGCCGGGCGTCTCGTCAGTAATTGCAGCTGGAGCCGCTCCCCGGGTTGAAGCCGAGCTTGCAATCCATCTTGAGGGGCTTCTTCGGGCTCATCATGTAAGGCGTCATCCGACCTGAAGTTTCCGAGCCGCGCTCACCGATCGAACCGGTGGTGCGCCTGTCATGCTCAACCGTTGTTTGTTGTTGGGCAACCGGACGCTCGGCTGCACCTTGCTCTGTCGCGCTCGACTGGAGGGGATCTGCCATGGCCGAGAAGGCCGAAAGGCCGAGGATTGCGCCGAAGGCAGCGGCCATCAGGCCGTTCTTGAAAGTCGTGGTCATAATCGTCTCCTTGGGAGGATTCGTGGAGTTTACGCCCCGGAGTTAGGAAGGCGATCTGTCACATACTACGGTGCCAAAGCAGAGGTCACGGATATGTGAGCGGCGGCTCGATCAAGAAAAAGGCGGCTCATCGCCGCCTCTTTCATTTGCCGGCTCAATAGCCGTTATCGCAAGGCATGCTGCCGGGACCGATCGATCCGGAAAACGTAGGGTTGCACATTTTCGGAGCTGCCGGCCTGTTCACCGGCTGGCGGACGACGGAGCCCGTGGTATTGGCCTCAACGCCGAAGGCGGCAAGCGGATACCAGTAACCATCGGAATGGCGGCGGGTGCCGGGGCGCTCCGTGCGAAAGCCCTGATAGCCATGCCAGGACCCGGCATGTGGTTTATATTGCACCATTTTTACATCCGAGACAGCAGGCGGCCGAGCCGTCTGAACGGATGCTGCCTGCGCGGGGATGATCGACGTGAGGGCGAGAAGGACGCCGAGCGCGGCGGTGGATGGGGCAAGCCTGAACATCTTCATGATAAACCCTCCTTATGGATTTATCTTAAGAAAATGCCTTTCGGACGAGCGGAGTTCCGCGACTCGACCGCAATTCCAAAACTCGTGATTGCAGGCGATCCGGCGTGACTAAATCGCCGAAAACGTGAAAAGTCGCGATCAGGAAAGAGCTCAAACGGCGCTGGTGACGAAACGTGAATTCTCTGTTCTCAATTCGCGTATAATGTCCGGTAGCCCTGCCCAGAGAGGCAGGCGACATATTGGCGATGGGCGGCGGCGCGCGCCGTGGTTTCGGCTTCCAACTCATCGGCCCCGGCATAGCCGGTCAGCTGGGCGCGCAGCTGATACTGCTTTCTCGCCTCGTCATACATGGCGTTGCCATCGGTCATGCAAAGGCCGTGCGCAACGACCGGCGGATTGACCGGCACGCCGACCGCCAGGAGCACGGGATCATTGGCATGGTCGATGCAGCCGCCAAGGGCCGTCATCATCGCCAGGGCAGCCAGAGCCCGAAAAATTCCCACCGCCATGCATTCCTCCGGCTGAAGCGCCTTAAAGATCATCAGACCTGCGGATACATCAGGAAGGTTGCGCGAAACTAGGCTGAGGGGCTTGCCTGCCATTCCGGCTGGACGCGCCACTTGACTAGTCACGTTGAAATATTGCTAAAATATTATATTAATGTTTACTTATAGTCGTAAACGCTAATCTTTCGGGAGGGAAAGATTATGGCTTCGCCGTGGGTAAACGACGCGCTCTCGCACGCACAATCAGCATTCTCCAGCAAGACTGATACAAATATCCTTGAGGTCGGAGGCGGCTCTCGCACGCATATCCCCTTGAAAGGAGCGCGATATACCGTTGTCGACATCTCCAAAGAGCAACTCGAAAAGAACCAGGACGCCGCCGAAAGAATCCTCGGCGATGCTCAAACCATCGACTACGGAGATCGTCACTTCGACGCCTGCGTCTTCTGGGACGTTCTCGAGCATCTGGAAAGCCCGCGCTCGGCCTTGTTGAGAGCCCATGATACCCTGTCTCCCGGTGGTCTGGTGTTCGTCAAGGGTCCGATCCTGAATTCAGCCAAAGGGATCTTCACCGATCTGACACCCTGGTGGACACACGTCTTGTTCTATCGCTACGTTCTCAGGCAGAAAAACGCCGGAAAGCCGGGTTATGCCCCATTCCGCGTCGAGCACGCCGCAGAGGCATCCCATTCGGAGATTGCCGGGACATTGAAAGACCTCGGCATGGATGTCGTCTTCGTCGGCGAATATGTGTCGACGCAGGTGCATGCGCTCAAGGATAGAATTCCCCCGCTTTATTGGCTCTATGAAGCTTTCGGTCTTCTGCTTCGCACGACTTCGGCCGGGAAGATCGGGGGTCGGGAGACGGAGTTTCTGATCGTGGCCAAGTGCCGTGGCCAAAGCAGATCGGTATCTTCGCATTAAGTCTCTTTATTGGATGACCGCTGCAGACTTTTGAGCGACATGCATTAGAAGTCTGCGCTTCGCCGATGCGTCTGGCCTTGAGCGTGGAGTCTGGCATCTCCCGGATACGCACGGCGAGATCCAGTCCCTGCTCGAGCAGATCGACCTGGCGATCCGAGACCTTGAGCTCCACTTCGACCGCAGGATAACGCTCCAGGAAATCGCAAACCACCGGCGCTACGAAGGCGGGCGCGAACAGGACCGGGACTCCGACGCGCAACAGGCCTGAGGGTTCGGCGCGCTTGTCGGCGGCTTCGCGTTTGGCATCGTTGATCTCGATCAGGGCCGGCTTGACGCGGCGATAGAAGGCAAGCCCGGCTTCGGTGGGGGTCGACTGGCGCGTCGTGCGGTTTATCAAGGCGATCCCCACGCCGCGCTCGAGCGCCGTCAGCGACCGGTTGATCGATTGCAGCGACCGGCGCAAGTCGCGGGCAGCGGCCGTCTGGCTGCCCTTCTCGATAATCGCCACGAAGGCTGCAAGATCATCCAACCGGTCCATCGAAACTCTCCCGATCTTCGGAAGAGTCTATGTCAATCACAGCCGGTTGTCTCGGCTGGCGGTCACCCGATATGGAATGGAAGGTTGGTGCCGACGCGCTTTTTGCCTGTCATCCAAGAGAGGAGCGCATCATGACCACGAACAAACGGACACTGCTGCGTGCAGGCCTCACCGCGACCGCAGCGCTGGCGGCAAAGGCCACCGGTCTGGCGGCGGCTGCGAGGGCGGGAGAGGCTCCGTCCATCGCCGGCGATGCCGTCACCGCAGCGGCAGAGGATTTCGGCCACCTCATTCACAGGAAACCGCAGGCCGTTCTCAGACCGGCGTCGGCGGCTGATATCGCTGAGCTGATGCGGTGGGCAGAAAGCCGGGGCTTGAAGGTCGCGGCCCGTGGACAGGGCCATTCGGTCTTCGGCCGGGCGATGGCGGAGGGCGGCGTCGTGCTCGACATGACAGCGATGTGCACGATCCATGATGTCCAGCCGGATCGCATCAGTGTCGATGCCGGCGCGACATGGAGCGCCGTTCTCGACGCGACCTTGCCGCACGGGCTGACGCCGCCGGTGCTCACAAACTATCTCGAACTCTCCGTGGGCGGCACGCTTGCTGTCGGCGGCATAGGCCCGACGACGTTCCGACACGGCATGCAGACCGACAATGTTCTCGCCCTCGATGTCGTGACCGGTGACGGTCGTCACCTCACATGTTCCCCAAGCTCAAATCCGGATCTTTTCGACGCCATCCGTGCGGGGCTCGGCCAATGCGGCATCATCACGCGGGCCACCTTGCGTCTGGTGCGAGCCCCGGAACGGGTTCGGCGGTTCAACCTGTTTTACGCCGACTTGCGCTCCTTGACGGCCGATCAGCGGACGGTGCTCACCGACGGCCGTTTCGATCAACTGCAGGGCGCCATTCTACCCGACGGCGCCGGCGCCTGGCGATATCAGCTCGAGGGCGCCGTCCAATACGACGGCCAGGCGGCTCCCGACGATGATGCCGTGCTCGCAGGCTTGTCGGATCAGCGCAGCGCGGCGGTGATTTCCGATCTGACCTATATCGAGGATCTCAGCGCCTTTGCGCGCCTGGAAAGCCTGCTCCGTTCGAATGGCCAATGGTTTCATCCTCACCCGTGGCTGCTGACATTCCTGCGCGGCTCCAACGCCGAGCAACTTGCCGGCGACATTCTGGCCGAGCTCAACAACTCGGATGTCGGTCCTTTCGGACGGATTACCTATTATCCGATGACGACAAAAGCGTTGTGCACGCCCCTTGTCCGGATGCCGGATGAAAGCATCGCCTTCCCGTTCAATCTCATTCGCATTCCGGCATCGAAGGATGCGGCCAAGGCGGAACACATGGTCATCAGCAACCGCGCGCTTTACGAGCGCCTTCGCGACGCGGGCGGCGTCCTCTATCCGGTGAGTGCGTTTCCCATGTCGCAGAACGACTGGAAGGATCATTTCGGGCCGAGATGGTCGCTGCTCCATGACGCCAAGCAGCGCTACGACCCGCTCGCCACACTGACGCCTGGCTACACAATGTTCTGACGGCGGCTGGATGTGTCCCAGGCAATGCTTCCTTGGTTCATGCCGGGCACTCCCCCACCAAGATCTATATAGCACTTCGGAATCCCGAAATTGGTTGCGGCATTGAAATCATTCAATGTTTCCTCATGTCGGCATCTCACGAAGCGCGACGAATTTCGGAATCCCGAAGCGGGGGGGATTTCGGGATTCCGAAGTGGGACTTTTTTCTTCCTGCCGACGCGACCGCGTTTGTCGGCGGCAATCTTGCGGTCGGTCTCGGACCATTTCCGGCACCTTTCCGCCGTGCACAGTTTCCACTCATCCGTCGGTGGCGCACCTTCATGGTCACCGACAAAAGTCAGCGTGAACCGGTTGGGATGCGCGACGCCGCTGCCCGCCCGGCCGCGGCGAACTTTTATCAGCCCCTTATATTCGAGCTCATCGATCGCATCGGCCACATATTCGCCGGTCACGCCGTAGGACACGAACTGAGGATGGGGTCACGATCAGCTTGCCGTTTTCCAAGGCGGCGTGGGCCGTGTGCTCGATGACGATGCGGAAGAAGGCGCGGCAGGCATTCGCACTCAAGGTCGTGAAGGCCGGGGATTCCAGCAACTGAATGGTGAACCATTGCCAGCGAAGACTGCCGTCATCCGCCGCGCCCGGCGGAGCGGTATGCTTGCGCACCATCGCCCGCGTCTTTCCGGCACTGGTTCGGCTTTTGTCACGAGGGTTGAATTCCGCCATCAGCCTCTCGCCCGTGTTGTCGGTCGGTATCCGCCCGCCCTCCCGAGCCTGTTGCGAAAACTCCGTTCTTGCAGCGCGTGACGGCCAAAGCTCGTCCGCGCCATCACCTCATCCTTGAGAAAAAATTTGCTCAGCATCTAACAGTCCGTGGTTGCAATGGCGGCAAACCTAGCGCAAGAACGATCCATGAACTAGGAAAATATTCTTAGTTGTGATCTTCTATTATCCAGTCCCTTCTGCTAGGATCGCTGCAATGAATCTCGGGGGTAGAAGCGCGATGCGAATAAGCGGTATGGCGGGGAAGAGCGTGGTCGTTTGCATCAGGCGATTGTTGGCATTGTTTTCGATCTTATTGGCAAGCGCCGTCCAAGCCTTTCCCTGCGATCAGACCATCGTGCTGTCCAACTGGAAGTCCTGCCAGGTCGCCCCCTTGAGCGATGAGGGTGGCGCCGCTGATTGGAAGGCGGTGCCTGAATGGACCCGCGACAAAGCCATAAGTCCGTATTTCTTGAATGATCCGCGTGCGCTGGCAAACCACGGGCTTTGCAACGCCAAATTCCATCGCGTTGTGATCTGCTGGCCGGGATGGGACGAGGGCAATAAGGACGAATGCTCCTATCTCATTTGCAACGGCGCGTCGTGGAAAAGAGAATCCGAGGGGGGAGAGACACTTTAGCCGAAGAAAGACGCTGAGGCTTGATCTCCCGATCTCAATCTTGAAAACCTGAAGCAGTTTCGCGCAAAACGATTATTGCGGCAACGGGACTACCCATCCTCTTCATCAGCCAATAAGCTCGCGGCCCGGCAGCCGGACGGCGCCCCACAACCTTCAATGTTCAGAGGCCCCGCCCGCATGACATCACCGCACTGGAAGAGATTTGTCTGGTTTTGCCTGTGCCTCACACTCTCCACTCCGGCATGGTCCGCCGGCGGCGTCACGATCCCGGGCTATGCGCCAGCGACCGGCGTCGAGCGCAGCTACCGCGTTCAAAAAGCGACCGAGACCGATATGTCGTTCTGGTTCGACAAGCCAGGCGCCTCGGCCATGACGGTGCGCGGCGCGTTTCGCCAGGCTATGGCGGTCCTGTCGCGGGATGAAGACAGCATGCGGGTCCGCTGGTCCCTCAGCGCCGATTTGCCGAAAGGCATGGCTGGCCTTCCCGACAGCTACCAGATGAACCAGCTCTATCGGAATTCCCTCACAGCCTATGGCACCGCTACGCTCGAACTCGAAACCGACCTGAACGGCAACCCGCGCGATCTCTCCGGTGTCGATCAGATCGTGGCGCGCATGCGGGCGATGGCGGCCAATGAATCGGGTGGAGTTCCCGCGGCACCGCAAAACGGGCTCCATGAGATCATCAACAACATCGAGGCAAACCCTCTTCAGATCGTTGCCGCCTTGGTGCCGGAGGCGCAGCTGCTCGCCACGGGACAATCCAATCACGCAGAGACCATGGAGATTGGTCAGGCCTCGGCGGCCTTGCGGGACGAAGATTATGACGGCGTCAGTGTTCCGGTGACATCGACCTGGACCCTGGAATCCACTGACGCAACCGCACGCACGGCAACCTTTTCCCTGTCGGAGGAAGCCGACGCCGCAGCGTTCAGCCAGTCGCAGCAGCCGGCGATCGAAAATTTGATGACCGGCTTTGCCGAGCGGGCAAAGGACCTCACGGCCGATCAGCTGGCTTCCCTCAAACGCGCCAGCAAGAGCCGAAGCGTCGAGCTCGTGGTGTCCCTGAACGATGGCTCGACGCTCGAAGCGTCGGAGATCGTCACCGTTGAGGCAGGAGGGACGACGTTGCGCACATATACCCACATCCAACGCGAGGACATGCCGGCCAGCCTGCCGCTCCCCGCCGTGCTGACGGCAAAAGACCTGCAGACGCCCGATTTGCATATCGAGCCGCTGCCATCGGCCAAGGCCGGGCCGGGCATCCTGGATGAGCTTTCGACACCGCCTGCCCCGCCAGCGGCATCGCAGGATACGACCGTTGCGACGGGCGATGACGCTGCCACGGAGATCGCGCCCGTCTCGCTTGAGGTGAAGAGTGCGGAGGTAAGCCTGTCCCCCGTGTCCCACGACCATGGCCTGAATATCGTGCTCACCCCGGAAAGCGCCGCCACATTCCGCGATTTCACGCAGGCGGCATTGGGCCGACAAACGCAGATGCTGATCAACGACAAGGTCGTCATGGAACCCTGGATGAGGGAGCCGATCATGGATGGTCGCATCGTTCTGGCGGGAACGGATAGGAGAGATTTGGAAGCGCTGGCCGAACAGTTGAAGGTTCCTGGGGCCAAGATTCTCGTCCGGTTACGCCCATGAGGGCGCCAGCTGTGTAGTCCGCATTCCCCCTGGTGAGCTGCCCTTCATCTCAACCGCTGGGGTCGGTCGCTGACGGCAAATAAACGGGTGAACCGACGCGGGACTTCAATCCTTTGCTTCGGGGATCAGACGTATCAGCGTTCCGTCACTCGCCGCAGCGCTGATTGCCGTTGCGATCTGCCGGAGCGGTCCACGCGCAACGAGCGTCTCTGGCGGAGGGTGTTTTCCGGACCCGGGTCGATAAAGGCCGAACACTCATGCTCCAAGTCATGCATCGCCATGAATGATGTGGCGACAATCGTTTCGCCGCAGGCGGCGCAGCGAAGAATGTACGAACCGCGGTGGACGATCGATTCTGTTTTGTCCAATCTGCAAGACGGGCAGGCCAACATATTGGTCATTGCTTCACCCCAGCGTGAACACGCGGCTTATGAGGCGGCGGCCAGAACGATGGCGATCGCCAGCAGCAAGGGACCCATCCACTTGAAATGGCGAACCAATGGCGGCCGGCTGGCCGGCTGGCCTGGATATGGCAGATAACCAAAGCCGACGGATGTCATCCATAGGCCGGCGCAAAACATGATGATTTCATCGATATAGGCTGCGATCATGACTTTCCTGCCCTCGGATCGGCCTGTGATATCTCCGTCTCGGCGTCCGATACCACTCATCCTATCCATCAGTGCGGCCAGACGGAAGAGAAGAGTGGAGCTGAGAGATTAAACTTCAGGTAGCATAACTACTTCGAATTCCCTAGGCATTCGCAAAACACGCGAATCCACGACAGCCACTTTCTCGGGAATGTTTCATGCACAACGCCAAATTCATTCGCTACGCCGCCTTCTCTGCGTGCGTCGCTTTTGCGACATTTCAGGCCGGACAGGTTCTTGCCGATTCGGCCGATGACAAGTTCTTTGACGCAGCCCTTTGCAAGCCACCCTATACGATGACATCGGCAATGAAGATCTATGATGTCGTGGAAGCTCTGGCCAAGCCGGACACATCATCCTTGGGCGCGGCGATCTACAAACTCCCGAACCAGATAGGCCGCGACGGCTTTAAGTCGACCGAGATTTTCTTTGCTAGCAACGCTGTTGGCGTCTTGATCGAAGGCGAGCGCGCCGACGATCTGGCCGCGAAATACGGTTTGAAGCCGGAGACCTCGGACCTGTCGGGCACGTCCACCAGGGGCTATTCGCTTGAATTTCCTGCAGATCTGCAGCCGGAACCCGGAATAGCCGGGCCTGGGAAAGTCTCTATCGTTGCGCGCCAGGGAGACGCTCTTCCCGGTAAAACCTTGCCGGCGTGCGAATTCGTTCAGCAATTCTAAGCGGCGTCGCATAAGCGCGCAAAACGGCGGCACGAAACCCTTTTCGAAAGGCACATCCCAGCAGTTCACTGCTCGAGAAAAGCATCTCGCTCATCCTGCGCCTCGCCACACCGGATGAATCGCCCTATGTGTGCAGGCTGCAACGGCAGAGAGCACGCAGCGGAGATCCCGAGATCATGCAAACCATTTGGAAGAAGCCGGTAACGCTCGCCCTTGAAGGCCCGGATCAGTGGGTAGTGATCCAGACGACCCAGGCCGCGACATGGGCACTGGTCGAAGATTGGCCAACCGAAGAGGGGCCTGCCCTGGATAGAGCCTGCGCGGTTTGCGCCGATGTCATGTCGGGAAAACGAAACCGGGAAGAGGCGCGACAGGCGTTCATCGACGCTGCGATCGAAGCCGGGATCCCGATTAAGGAATAAGGCCACGACCCGTGCGGCGCCTATTTGGCGCTGGACGGCGAGCGGTCATCTCTCGGCCCGTCATCCAGCGTGATGACGCAGAGATTATACGCGATCAGCCATCATGATGGCCCAACAATGCTGCCTCCGCTGACTTGACGACCACGGCCAGATTGACGCCCTTCGTCACAATTGACCTGGTCGCGCGAAGGTCGGTCACCGCTTTCAGCCCGCCCGACTTGGGAGACGGAAGAGGCACTACCGTGCCGGCGTCCAGATCAGCGACCCAGAGATCATCGTCGCCTTCAGTCCACGATCGTTCTAAAACCGCGACGCTCATAGGAACGTCAAGCCGTCTCCGGGGCTTTGGCTCTTGCCAGGTCCTGCAGGAACTCTTCCATCAAGGGCTTGTCGCCAAAACGGCGATAAGCCCTTTCCGCTTCCAGCGAGAATGCCGGGTGGGCTTCAACAAGGCTCGCCATGGTAGCCTGCGCCTTTTCAAGCTCTCCGCTTCCACCCTGCAACGCGGCCTGGATGAGAAGGCAATTCTCATCGCGGGGCGCCCTGACAAGACACTCGCTGATGACCGTGGCCGCCTCTTCGCGGCGGCCATCGGCATAAAGCGCCTGACCATGCACGTAGGCATAGTATTCCGGTGCCATGGGGTGCAGTCGGCGCGCCCGCTCCGCGTTGGCGACAGCGTCCGGATAGTCTCCGAACCGGACCTGCGCTTTGGCCAGCGCAATCATACTGTCGGGATCGTTGGGGTTCAGTTCGACCGCACGCTGCGCCGCCTGAAGTCCGCCGGAATAGTCCGCCTGCAGCGCAAGTCCGAAACTGATTACCTGATATCCAAAACCGAGATTGGGATCGAGCCGCACGGCCTGCCGCGCCTCACTGAGACCCAAATCCAGTTCGGGCGCGGCGGCCTGACTGCCGGGCCTTTGCGCCACTTCGCCGATGTAGGTCAACGCAAGGCCTGCGCGGGCCGCGGCATAAGCCGGGTCCATTTCGAGGGCGCGCTGATACAGGCCACGGGCGGCGAGAATAGCGTTATGGTCAGCGGCGCCGTGCCGGTAACGGTCGCGGGCCTGCAAGACGAGATCATAGGCCTGCAGACTATCCGTCGGCCGCAGCGCCGCCGCTGCCGCTTCGCTTCGGCCGATATAGGGCGCGAGTTGCGCGACGATTTCCGTGGTGAGCTCGCTCTGGACGGTGAAAACGTCAGCAACCTTCTTGTCGAAGCTGCGCGACCATAAGTGCGCGCCCGTGCCTACATCGATGAGCTGTGCCGAAACGCGGAGCTGGTCGCCTTCCCGGCGCGCGCTGCCTTCAACCACGTAGTCGACGCCAAGCTTTGCCGCGAGCTTACGCACATCCGTCTCCTGACCGCGCACGGCATAGGTGGAATCGCGAGCGATGACCTGAAGCTCGGGATTACGAGCGAGCGCCGTGGTGACGTCCTCGGTCAGACCGTCTGCAAAATAAGGCTGGTTATCGCTGCCGCTCATGGTAGCGAACGGCATGACGGCAATCGAGGGTCTGGGGTCTCCACGGGTCTGGTCCAGAGAGAGTGCAGCCGGGATGCCGCTCACCATCGCGGCCAGCGGAAGAGGTGAAATCTGGGTGCCGATGAGAATGAGAGCGATGGCAGCAATGCCATAGGACCAGCGCGCCGCGCTGCAGCGCAGGACATGTGGCACCTGCCGCCAGATCGACCAGGGAGAGCCCGCCCGCCTTACGCGGTATACTTCAAGCAGCTCGGGAATATTCTTGGCGCGCCGGCGGCCGACTCGGGCGAACAGATCGCCGCGGTTGCGCTCGGCGGCCATCACCACAGCGCCGCTGACGAATATCTGGCCGGGCTCGGTCATGGCCTCAAGCCGGGCCGCGACGTTCACCCCATCCCCATAGACATCGCCATTATCCTCGATGACATCACCGAGGTTGATGCCGATACGCAGCTTGAAAGGCCCGTCGTCAAAACCTTGCTGGATGGCAAGTGCCGCATCAACGGCTGCGTTGACGCTCGGGAACATCGCAAGGAAGCCGTCACCCGTCGTTTTGAAGGTGGTTCCGCCATGGCGGGCGACAGTGGGGTCGATCAGGTGGTCAAAAACGGTGCGCAGCTCCGCATAGGTGGAAGACTCATCCTCAGCCATCAGCCGGCTATAGTCGACGATGTCAGCGGCCATGATTGCCGCGAGCCTGCGTTGCATTTCAGTCTCCCAACGGAGTGGCTTGGCACACGGCCGACATGCTAACAATTAGTGTACAGCGATCATTCAGACTAGTCCTGCAATTCGGGAAGCGGTAATCAATACAGCTCATAAATGCGTGAATATTGAGACGGTCCGTCAATTGGCGACCGATGAGGGCGACAGCAATACACGGCAGCCCTGCTTTGGGGTATATTCCAGAACCCGCTTTTCTCGCGCAAGCGATCGTCACTCTGTAAGATGCTTTTTGTGAGGCCGGCTGACGGTTCTCAAAGGGCCGCATCGCTTCGCTGAAGGACGAGCGCGATTGCAAGGCCGCGCTGGAGCGAGCGCTCGCCGAGTTGCGCCCCGACACGCGCCTGACTGAGGAGAAGGTCCACGCGTTCGCCCCGCCTCATGCGGAAGAAGTCGACGCAAGGGCGATATCTTTCCGCCGCGCCTATCTTCGCTCCGTAATCGATCAGGTCGAAGTCGATGAAATCCGCATCCACGGAAGGCGGGACGTTCTGGAGCGTCTCGTCATGAGCGGAGCGGCTGCGGCAGTACCGAGTTTTGATGGAAATGGCGCACCCGAAGAGATTCGAACTCCTGACCCCCAGATTCGTAGTCTGGTGCTCTATCCAGCTGAGCTACGGGTGCGTGCAAAATGCGGCGGTGCCGCTTGCGTGGCGATCCTCTAAAACGTCCTTCGGGACAATGCAAGAGCATTTCTGAAAAAATCGCGTCTTTGTCTGCCCGCAGCCGCACCTTGCCAAATCCCGTCACTTTTCAATATGCGTCCGGCTGCGGTAATCCTCCAGCGAAACCGGGCGATCGGGGATCTCGATGCGGAACTGCGTGCCGACCGTCGGTTTTTCCACCAGCGCGATCGTGCCGCCATGGGCGAGCACCAGCTCGCGGGCGATGGTGAGGCCGAGGCCGGTGCCGCCGGAGCGGGCCGAGCCGCGGAAAGCGGCAAAGAGGTTCTGGCGCGCCTTCAGCGGCATGCCGGGGCCGGTATCATCCACGGTGATGCTGACGACGCTGCCGACGCGCTGGGCGGAAACGGTGATCCGCCTGACGGAGCCCGGGCCGCCCTCACCCGGCGACGTCAGCGCCTGCAGCGCGTTGCGGCAGAGATTGTGGATGACGCGGAAAAGCTGCTCGCCATCGGCATCGACCTCAAGCTCGGCGCCGATCTGCTCTGCGAATTCGATGCCGCTTTGCGGATCGATCGCCAGCATGTCCTTGACGTCATGGGTGAGTTCCAACAGGCGGATATGGCGGCGGCGGGGCGCGGATTCGCTCGCCTTGCCGTAGGACAGCACCTCGGTGGTGTAACCGACGGCGCGGTCGATGGTACGCAAGAGTTTCGGGGCAAAGCTTTTCACCATCGGGTCGTCGACATCGACCAGCCGGTCCGACATCAGCTGCGCCGAGGCCAGGATATTGCGCATGTCGTGATTGATCTTGGAGACGGCGAGGCCGAGAGCGGCAAGGTTCTTCTGCTGCTTCAGCGTCTTTTGCAGTTCCATCTGCATCGAGGTGAGGTTGCGGCCGGCGACCGCCAGTTCGTCGCGGCCGCCGTCGCCGATATAGATATGGGCGGGGTTCTCGGGATCGGAGGAGAATTGCTGCATGCTGCCGGTCAGGCGGCGGATCGGGCCGATGAGGATGCGGTTGATCGCAAAGAAGATCAGCGTCGCCGTGAACAGCGAGATCAGCACCGACAGCAACAGGACGTTGCGGGAATAGGCGAACATCGCCCTGCGCAGCGGCCTGTCCTTCATCACCACCTCGACGCCGGTGTTGGTCTCGCCGACGGGGCCATAGACCCGAATTATCCTGCTGCCGCCGAAGATCAATGTGTCGAGCGCGTCGCGTATCGCCGTCACCGGCGGCACGTCAGTGAGATCATAGGCTTCATCGACGGAGGCCGGCATATCGGTTGTCGCCAAGAGCCGCGAGGTGCCCTCCTTGCGCAGCACGATCGCCTTGGTGCCGGTCGCCTCCAGCGTCTCCTTCTGCAGCGCGCGCGGCAGTTCGACGGGCTGCAGCCCATCGATGACGATGGCGGCAGCAGCGGCGGTGTTCAGCCTGTCCTGCAGCCAGCGCAACCGCATGCTGGCAACCGAGGGAAAGAAGATCAGGATTTCGGCGAGCATGATAAAGAAGACGGTGAGCCAGAGTAGCTTGCCGGAGAGGCCGCCGAACAGGCGGGCAGGCGGGCACGGCGCCCTTACGGCCTCGCCGGCCGCGGGGATTTCCGCCGAAGGATTGTCGCCCTGGTCTCTCATCGGCATTCTCGTCTCGCCCGATCGGCAGCACTTCAGCCGCCCCTACCGTTGAGCTCTATATTAGACCAAGATGCTCCGCTTTCAAATCTTTGCGAGCAGCGTCACGTCGCCACAAGGAAACGCGCCCGAGAGGAGGAAGGCCCCTCCCCAACCCCTCCCCACAAGGGGGAGGGACTAATTTGCGGCGCCCGCGCAGCAAATACCAGCCTTTCCGCGGATGAAACGATGAAGTGGGAAGCGCCAGTGCGACAGGTTAAGCCCCTCCCCCTTGTGGGGAGGGGTTTGGGGCGGGGTCTTTGCCCGGCGCGGACCGGGCAGAAAAAATAACGCCGCCCGGAGGCGGCGTTAGAATGTCGTGCGATCAGGAAGGATCAAAACTCTTCCCAGCTCTGTTCGGCCGGGGCTGCATTGCCGCCGAAGGCGCGGGCGACCTTGGCGATCGCCCGGCGGGCGGGCGAAGCGACCGGCCTTTGCGGCTCGTTGCGGACGAGCGCCACAGGTGTCGGCGCATCATCCGACAGCTTGAAGCGGGCAATGAGGCGCACCAGGCCACCGGCTTCGGCCGAAAGCCTGTGCGTGGCGGCGGAGGTTTCTTCAACCATCGCAGCATTCTGCTGGGTCACCTGATCCATCTGGTTGACGGCGGTATTGACTTCCTTGAGGCCGGTCGACTGTTCGGTCGCAGCGGTGGCGATCGAATGGATATGGTCGTTGATGGCGATGACGCGGGTGCCGATTTCGGCCAGCGCCTCGCCGGTCGCCTGGACGAGCTTGACGCCAACCTGCACCTCGTTGCCGGATTTGGTGATCAGCGCCTTGATGTCCTTGGCAGCCGTTGCCGAACGCTGGGCGAGTTCGCGCACTTCCTGCGCCACTACCGCGAAGCCCTTTCCGGCATCACCGGCGCGGGCCGCCTCGACGCCGGCATTCAGCGCAAGCAAGTTGGTCTGGAAGGCAATCTCATCGATGACGTTGATGATCTGGCTGATTTCGCGTGAGGCCTGTTCGATGCGGCCCATGGCCTCGACGGCATTGCGCACGACGACGCCGGAGCGGCCGGCATTCTCCTTGGCTTCGGACACCATGATGGTGGCCTCATGCGCCCGCTCGGTGGAATTCTGGACGACGGCGGTGATCTCATCGAGTGCCGCCGAGGTCTCTTCGAGGGCGGCCGCCTGCTGTTCGGTGCGCTTCGACAGGTCGTCGCTGGCATTGCGCAGCTCGGCGGTGTTGCCGTTCATCGCTTCCGTCGTCTCGCGCACTTCGCGCATCGTCGCCTGCAGGGTGACGAAGGTATTGTTGACGTTCTGCTGCAGCTCGGCGAAGGCGCCCTGGAAGTTGCCGCTCATCGTCTGGGTGAGGTCGCCTTCGGCAAGGCTTGCGATGACGCGGCGGGTCTCGCCGATGCCGGCATCGACGCTCGCCAGCAGCGTATTGATGTTGCCGGCGAACTGGTTGAGGTTGTCGTCCTCGTAGTCCTTGCTGATGCGGTGGCCGAAATCGCCGGCCGCAGCCGCCGCCACGACGACGGACATGCTCGACTGCAGGTCGTCGCTCTTGGCGCGCATCGCCGCCTCCTGGGCGTTCAGGCGCTTGACGGCGAGGCCGTTCGCCTTGAAGACTGCAACCGCTGCGGCCATCTCGCCGATTTCGTCCGGACGACCGGCAAAGGGCACCTCGGCGTCGAAATTGCCGTCGGCGACTTCCTTGATGGCATGGGTGACGCGCTTGATCGGGCGGCTGAGATGGCTGGTGCCGATATAGAAGCCCATGCCGATGCCGACCGCGATGCCGATGCCGGTAATGCTGAGCACGAGCATCAGCACCCAGGAGCGGAAGCTCTCGATCTCGGCATTCACGGTCTCCAGCGCTGCCTTGTCGGTGGCGACGACGGCGTCGATTTCCGCCTGGAACGCCTTGCGGTTGGCGCGGTTGGCATCGTTGTTGCCTTGTTGGCCGGCGGCTTCGGGGCCGACTTCCGTGCCGAGGCGGGCCGTTTCCGTGCGGAAGGTGCGGAATTCCGCGGCGCGGGCGACGAGCTTGGCAAAATCGGCCTTCTGGCTCTCGGGAACGAGCGGCGCCCAGCCCGAGATGACCTTGTCGATCTCATCGAGCCCGGCCAGCAAGCCCTTGGCGAAGTTCGGCGTATCCTTGATCGTTTTGGCGGCATAGATGCCGCGCGATTCCATGACCACCGCCGTGACGAAACGATTGAGGCGTTCGCCGGCATAGGCGCGGGCGGCGGCATGCTCGTAGGCCGTAAGGTTGCGACTGTATTCGTGCATGGCGGACAATGCCGTTGCGCCGATCAGAAGTGCCACTGCGCCCATCACGCAAACCAGCAGATTAATTTTGCCACGGATCTTCAATGCAATGCCTCCTAGCTACGCCACTGCCTGGAAAGCAAATTCCCAGTCGATGCGCTGAATATCGGCGAAATTGATTAAAGTTAGATTTCTAGAATTTACGATTATGGCTTCGGAAATTATCCATTCAGAATGTATTGGGGAGGCGTAAACGCTTGAAAACCGGGGCGTTCTCTTCGCCGCGGCGCAAAACTACAACCGTTCAGGGCAACTCGTATTCCTTAACACCAAAAGTGCGAATTTACTTTCGCAGCCGGCAGTACATAGTGAAATGATCCGGCATAATTGACTTTTATGGGCTTCATCCTTATAAGCCCGCGCACGTCCGGTCACGCAAGCCTTTCATGGCCCGCCCGTTCGAAAAACAACGCTCCTTGCATTATGCAAATTCAAGAAGGGCCGCACTCCGCGGTGTTTAAAATAAATGAAGCGTACCTACCAACCATCCAAGCTTGTTCGCAAGCGTCGCCACGGTTTCCGTGCCCGCATGTCCACGAAGGGTGGCCGCAAGGTCATCGCAGCCCGCCGCGCGCAGGGCCGCAATCGTCTGTCGGCGTAAGCCGGGTTGCCCGGTAAGAGATGGCGGGCGAATGACGACCAGTGAAAAGAAACACACTGTCGGGCGGCTGAAGAGCCGCCCGCAGTTTCTTGCCGTGCGCGAGGGCGAAAAACGCCGGGGCGGCCTCTTCCTTCTCGAAGTCCTCGACCGGAAGGAACCCGACAGCCAGGCACGCGTCGGTTTTACAGTCACCAAAAAACATGGCAACGCGGTCGAACGGAACCGTATGCGCCGCCGCCTGAAAGAGGCGGTGCGGCTTCATGCGGGGTTTGCAATGCAGCCCGGACACGACTATGTGGTTGTCGCGCGCAGGGACGTGCTTGACGCGTCCTTCCATGAATTGGCCGCGGAACTGAAATCCCGCGTGGAAACCAGGCCGAAACACCGGCGCTCCGGAGACGGACGCCCCAGGAACGTATGATGGAAAACAACCGCAATTATTTCATTGCGATCGCTCTCTCGGTGCTGATCGTCCTCGGCTGGCAGTTTCTCTATATGAATCCGCGCATCGAGGCCCAGCGCAAGGCGCAGGAAGCCCAGAAGGCGCAGCAACAGACCGAGCAGGTGCAGCAGCCGACAGCCGGCGGTCAGACGCCGGCCCAGCCGAGCGGTACGGCCCCTTCCGGCCAGGCAGCCGCGACAGCGACGCTCGAGCAGGCGCTGGCAAAGACCCCGCGCGTCGTCATCGATACGCCGGCACTTTCCGGCTCTATCAACCTTGCCGGCGCCCGTCTCGACGATCTGAAGCTCAAGGGCTATCACGAGACCGTCGACGACTCGAGCCCGATCATCACGCTGTTCAGCCCGGCCGAGACCAAGGACGGCTATTTCACCGAACTCGGCTATATCGGCAGCGACGCGACAGGCGCCGTTCCCGGTGCAGCGACGCTCTGGACCGCGCCCGAGGGCGCCAAGCTCACCGAAAAGACGCCGGTGACGCTCTCCTACACCAATGACAAGGGCCTGACCTTCACCCGCACCATTTCCATCGACGAACGCTACATGTTCACCGTCGCCGACAAGATCGAGAATACCGGCCAGGCGCCCGCATCGCTGTCTTCCTACGGCCGGGTGACGCGGTACAACAAGCCGACGACGCCCTCCGTCTACGTGCTGCATGAAGGCTTCATCGGCGTGATCGGCGACGGCCTGATCGAAACCAAATATAGCGCCGTCGAGGAGGAAGCCGTCAAGCCGGCGAAATCCACCGGCGGCTGGCTTGGCATCACCGACAAATATTGGGCGGCGACGATCGTTCCGCCGCAAAGTGCGGCCTACGAGGCGCGCTTCTCCCACTTTGCCGATGGCCAGCCGCGCTATCAGGCCGATTACAAGGATGATGCCTTCACCGTTGCGCCGGGCCAATCGCTCGAGCTCAAGAACCTCGTCTTCGCCGGCGCCAAGGAAGTGCCTGTTATCGACGGCTATGAGGCCAGCTACTCGATCCCGAAGTTCGACCGGCTGATCGACTGGGGCTGGTTCTATTTCATCACCAAGCCGATGTTCAAGTTGATGGACTTCTTCTTCCGCTACTTCGGCAATTTCGGCGTGGCGATCCTGTGCACGACCATCGTCGTCAAGCTCCTGTTCTTCCCGCTCGCCAGCAAGCAGTACGCTTCGATGGCGAACATGAAGCGCATGCAGCCGAAGATGGAGGAGTTGAAGGCGAAATTCGGCGACGACCGCATGGGGCTGCAACAGGCGATGATGCAGCTCTACAAGGAAGAGAAGATCAATCCGATCGCCGGCTGCTGGCCGGTGGCGCTGCAGATCCCGATCTTCTTTTCGCTCTACAAGGTGATCTACATCACCATCGAAATGCGGCACGCACCCTTCTTCGGCTGGATCAAGGACCTTTCGGCGCCCGATCCGACGACGATCGTCAATCTGTTCGGCCTGCTGCCTTTCGAGGGACCGGCGCTGTTGCACCTCGGCGTCTGGCCGCTGATCATGGGCATCACCATGTTCGTGCAGATGCGCATGAACCCGACGCCGCCCGATCCGACACAGGCGATGATCTTCAACTGGATGCCGCTGGTGTTCATGTTCATGCTGGCAAGCTTCCCGGCCGGCCTGGTCATCTACTGGGCCTGGAACAACACGCTCTCGGTGGCCCAGCAGGGGTTGATCATGAAGCGCCACGGCGTCAAGGTCGAACTCTTCGACAATCTGAAGGGCCTGTTCCGACGAAAAGAAGTACCGTCGAAATGACGCTTGCCAAGCCCCGCTCCGGCGGGGCTTTTCATTTCCGAGCGGCGGACGAAGGAAACAAGGCATGCCGCGCAGGCGCCCGTCAAAGCTTGACATCCGCCCACAAAACCACGAAGCCCGGTAAAAGACCGAACCCAGAGATTGCAGAACCCGCATGTCCGACATCGAAAAGCCGCTCTTCGGCCACCCATGGATTTTCATCCGCGGCGTGCCATCACTGAATTTTCTGCCGCCGGAAGGGCCGCTGGAAGTTGCCTTCGCCGGGCGCTCGAATGTCGGAAAGTCCTCGCTGATCAATGCGCTGGTCGGCCAGAAGGGGTTGGCGCGCACCTCGAACACGCCTGGGCGCACGCAGGAACTCAATTACTTCGTTCCGGACGGCTATTCCGGCGAAGGAGGCGACCTGCCGCCGACGGCGATCGTCGACATGCCCGGCTATGGTTATGCGCAGGCGCCGAAGGAACAGGTCGACAAGTGGACCAAGCTGGTTTTCGATTATCTGCGCGGCCGCGCGACGCTGAAGCGCGTCTATGTGCTGATCGACAGCCGCCACGGCATCAAGAAGAACGACGACGATGTGCTTGATCTGCTCGACAAAGCCGCCGTCTCCTACCAGATCGTGCTGACCAAGACCGACAAGATCAAGGCGGCGGGTGTGCCGAAGCTCATTGCCGAAACGGTGGAAAAGATCCGCAAGCGCCCGGCCGCCTATCCGGGCGTGCTGTCCACCTCGTCCGAAAAGGGCGATGGGCTGGACGATCTGCGCCAGGCGATCGCCGAAACCCTCGGCATCGCCCGTTGGAAGTAGGAAGGCCTGAGCACCGGGACGCGAAGCCATGTTTGGTGTAAAGGTCGCCGAGACATCCCAGCGTTGATGCGCGCACCAACAGAAAACTAACGGTTGACGTCGCAGGCTTGATGAGCTAGATAGCGACCATCGAATTTTGCTTGCTGGCTTGGTTATCGCGCGATTGGCACCGCGCCCTGAACGAACTTCCTTTCAAAAATCGCTATCACCATCCGCATCGCCTTGGCGTTGCGGTTCTTCAATATTGCTATGAAAGGGTTCATCATCATGACCACTGGCACAGTTAAATGGTTCAATTCCACCAAGGGCTTCGGCTTCATTCAGCCTGATGACGGCGGCGCTGACGCCTTCGTCCACATCTCTGCCGTCGAGCGTGCTGGAATGCGCGAAATCGTCGAAGGCCAGAAAATCGGCTACGAGCTTGAGCGTGACAACAAGTCGGGCAAGATGTCCGCTTGCAATCTCCAGAACGCTTAAATCGATATCTGCTTCCCTTTGACCACGGATGTACTGGCACTGCCGGAAGCACGCTATCAATCCAAGGCCAGGCGATTTGCCTGGCCTTTTTTGTTTTCGCTCGCGTGTCGAGCCCATCTATATCGGAGCCAACATGACAGAAACATACAGCAAGTCTCGCCAGCGGGCGGAGATTGCCTTCGGCAACGTCCAGACCCAGTTCTTCGCGAAGAACCAGGCGGCCGAAGAGCTCGAATCCGACGCCCAATCGCAACAGGCAAAGACGTTGCGGCTTCGGGAGGCCCGGCTTGCGAGGGAACATAGTAGCCGGGTGTCGGCAACCTCTGCCCTCATTGCGAAACGCGCCAGAGCCCGCTGAGATCGCACAAGGATCGGCAAGGCTCGAGATTTAAACGCGTCTGAAATGACGGGCTTGCAGATCACGCGTTGCAGCATGGCCGAAGGCGTGCTGGCATTCACTTGCACCAAGGAAGCGTCGATGGCAGAGACTGCGAACGAAATTCAATCGATCAATACGGCTTGGCAGATCGCCATTCAGGAAATCCTGCGCATGGTGATCAGAGATATGTATCACGGCGGCGGCGAAGCTTCGTTCAAGACCCATATCAAGCGTATCGAAGAAGCGGCCGTCGATAGTATCTACACGGATTTGCGGCTGCGCGGGACCGATGAATGGACGGAAGTGCTAGTCAAGGAAAGGGCGAGCAATTTCGTCACGACCCTGCTGACGTCATTTACGTATGACAGAGCTTAAAAATGTCGCGCAAGACTAGGCAGAAAAAAGACCTAAAGCGCGAAGAGTTTGGCTCTGAGTGGCTGTTCCGCGCCGTTTTGCAGCACTCCAGAAGACGCCGACAGATCTTCGCTGCGATCACGAAACCGATCGCGGAGGTTGATCAGCACCGATTGCGCTTGCCTCCTCCCGGTTTTTCAAGCAACCGTCAAATCGCGCCCGTGCAAGAAAAGTCGCCCCCTTGAGTGATCGTTGATGACTGACACCAAAGACCAGCCCCTTTCGCCCGAAGGTGTGGGCAACCTGCCTCACCTTGCCGAAGCCCTTGATGATAGCCGGTTTCGACATTTCCTCGATCATGTCCCATTCGCGGTGGCCGTCTCCGAACTCGGTGGCAACGAGCCGCTGATCTACGTCAATCTCGAATTCGAACGGCTGACAGCGCTCGGGGCAACCCAGGTTCAGGGAAAGCCCTGGCCGGACATTGAATTGAATTCTATCGCCGTTTCCGGAGAGGTGCCGCTCACAGCCGCGGTGACCTCTGCGGAGGAGTACATTGGCGCCTTCTCGCTCGCCGCCGAACCCGAGAGCACCGTCATTATCGATGTCTGGTCGAATACGATCGTCGACGATGACGACACGCCGCTTTTCCGACTGGTGGCCTTTGCTGCCCGCAATGAGGCGACGGCCGCTGAGAGTTTCAGCGAACTGCTGACGGAGAAAGATGTCCTTCTGCGGGAACTTCAGCATCGCGTGAAGAACAATCTTCAGATGATCACAGCGCTCATCCGAATGGAGGCGCGCAATGCTCAGCAGAATGAGGAAAGCGAGAGGTTTGCACGGCTTGCCGGGCGGATTGAAGCCCTGGCTCTGCTCTATCGCTCGCTGTCGGACGAAGAGAAAGGCGCCACGGTCGATCTTGGCACCTATGTCAGCCAGATTGCCGCCTCGGTGATGGCGGCCCATGCCGTGGAGGGGATCCGGCTTGACATGAAGGTCGATACCTGGCCGGTTTCGGTCGATGTCGCCATGCCGGCCGGGCTCGTCATCAACGAACTTCTCACCAATACGCTGAAGCATGCCTTCTTGGGGAGTGATGGCGGCGAGATCATGCTCCGCTGTGTGGTCGGCGATACCGGGTGCAGGATCACCGTTGCTGATAACGGGGTCGGTCTTCCCCAAAACGTGACTTGGCCGCAGCCGGGAAAGTTGAGCGCGATGATCGTACAGTCGCTGAAGCAGAATGCCCGCGCCGAGGTTGAAGTCAGCTCGTCCCCCGACACCGGGATGAGTGTCTCCCTCGTCTTCCCGAGAGCGGAAGCGGCCCCATAGAGCGCCGCGCGTTTTTCAGACGCGCTAAGGACGCTCTATCGCTTTGAATCTGCGCGTAATCCTTTCCGAAATTCCGATTTTCGGGGTTATGCGCTAGCCACCTCATCGATATGTGTTTGGGGCGCCCGAAGAGCGCCCCAATGCGTCTGCCGATACGAGTGGGCTTACATCTTCGGCAGCAGCACCTTGTCGACGACATGGATGACGCCGTTCGACTGCTTGACGTCGGCGATCGTCACATGGGAGACGCCGCCGTTTTCGTCGATCAGAGTGATCTTGCCCATGCTTTCCTTGGCTTTCAGCACGCAGCCGCCGACGGTCTTGATGTCGTGCTCGCCACCGTCATCCTTGATCATCTTGGCAACGGTCTTGGCCATCGCGTCGGCGGCAACGACGTGGCAGGTCAGAACCTTGGTGAGCGTTGCCTTGTTTTCCGGTTTCAGCAGCGTATCGACGGTGCCCTTCGGCAGGGCGGCGAAAGCTTCGTTGGTCGGCGCAAAGACGGTGAAGGGACCCTTGCCCTCGAGCGTGCCGACGAGGCCTGCTGCCTTGACAGCTGCGACCAGCGTCGTGTGGTCCTTGGAGTTCACGGCGTTCTCGATGATGTTCCTGCTATCGAACATCGCCGCACCGCCGACCGTCGGGTTCTTCGCGGCGGCGAAGGCGACTGCTGACATGGCGGCGGCAAGCGCGAAGCCGCGCAATACGGACTTGATCATGATTTTCTCCTCACCGGAAACCGTCCGCCGGCTTTATGCCTCAGCGTCGTCCGGACATTTCGAAGTACGGAAGGCCGCGCCAAGAGTTTCAGAGAGGAGACATATTTTACCGCCGGCGCGATTATGGCCGGCGCAGGGGACCGCTTGCAATCACCGGACCAGTCGCCTGGCCGGTCGGCGAACCGCCGAAGGGTTCGAGACTGACGGCAAGCGTTGCGCCATCGGCTAACATACTGCGCAGTTCGGCGGGAATGACAAGTTCACCGCTTTCGCCCGGCTGGAAGACGCCGAGCGATCTCGTCATGCCGCTGCCCGGGACCAGCCAAAGTTCCAGCGACTTCTCCTCCGGCTTGCCGGCGGCGACCGGCACGATCTTCAGCCGGCCGCTCTGAAGCTCGTAGGAGGCAAGAAGATTGATGGTGCTGTTCTGGCCCGAAAGCGAGGCTACCAGTGGTGCAGGCCCCTGCGGCTCCGGCACCACTCCGGAGGCGAAGATGACGGCGCTGGCGGCGACGACGATGCAGGCGAAGCTCAGCGAGCGCCAGAAAACGGCGGAATTCCAGAGCCCCTGCGAAAAGGAGGGGGGCTTCTGGCCATCGCCGAACAGCCGCGCTTCGATCTGCTTGAAGGTTTCCCGGTTCGGAGCAACGCCTTCGTACTCGTCGTTGAAGGCAGAGAGATTGGTTTCCCAGCGGCTGACGATCGCAGCGAAGGGGCGGTCGTGGCGCATGCGCTCTTCCACCACCCGGCGATCCTGCAACGACAGGACGCCAAGCACATATTCGCCGGCGAGAACCTCGTCGCGGGAGCGGTCTCCCTTGCTTTTGTCGGGCGATGTCATCGTTCCATGCACTCTCTCAGTTTCAAGAGGCTGCGCCTGAGCCAGGTCCGCATCGTATTCAGCGGAACACCAAACTGATCGGCCAGTTCCTGATAGCTCAGCCCTTCGACATAAGCCCGTTTCACCGCGACCGCACGATCAGCTTCCAACTCTTCCATGCAGGTGTCAATCCGCCTTCCTTCATCCTTTGTCACCGTCTGCATTTCCGGGTCGGGTCCGGCATCGGCAAGATCGTAGACCGTGTCCAATTCGTCGGCGACGGGCCTGCGCGCCCGCAGCGCATCGATCGACCGGTTGCGGGCAATCGCCGCCAACCATGCCGAGGACGAACCCGAGGCGACGGAGAAGCTGTGAGCGCGTTGCCAGATGCTGATATAGACTTCCTGCAGAGCTTCTTCGGCTTCCGTGCGATCCTTCAAGATACGCAGGCAGATCGAGAAAAGTTTCGGTCCGGTCTGATTGTAGAGGGCCACGAAAGCCCTGCGATCGCCGAGTGCGACGCGGCCGATCAGGTCTGCGATCTCATCGCCTTGCATGCCGTTCCTCATCTCAAGCTTGCGTGCGCCAGACCGTAACGGCGTCCGGCTCCGCGACAGATACGAAAAACTATTGCCCTCTGGATTATTCCCTCTGCCAGAAACTTGCGATAAAAGGCCGCGAACAATTCTGCGGGGTTCCCATGAACGAAACCGAAAGCGAAATGCAGGCGCGGCTTCTGGCCAAGGCACTGCCCTTCATGCAGCGTTACGAGAACAAGACGATTGTCGTGAAATATGGCGGCCACGCCATGGGCAATCCCGAGCTGGGCAAGGCCTTTGCCAGCGACATCGCGCTCTTGAAGCAATCGGGCGTCAACCCGATCGTCGTTCACGGCGGCGGCCCGCAGATCGGCGCCATGCTAAGCAAGATGGGCATCGAATCGAAATTCGAGGGCGGGCTTCGCGTCACCGACCAGAAGACGGTCGAGATCGTCGAGATGGTGCTCGCCGGCTCGATCAACAAGGAAATCGTCGCGCTCATCAACCAGACCGGCGAATGGGCGATCGGCCTTTGCGGCAAGGACGGCAACATGGTCTTCGCCGAAAAGGCGCGCAAGACCATCAAGGATCCGGATTCGAACATCGAGCGCGTGCTCGATCTCGGCTTCGTCGGCGAAGTGGTCGAGGTCGACCGGACGCTGCTCGATCTGCTCGCCCGCTCCGAAATGATCCCGGTCATCGCACCCGTGGCGCCCGGCCGCGACGGCGCCACCTATAATATCAATGCCGATACTTTCGCCGGCGCCATTGCCGGTGCGCTGAACGCCACCCGACTGCTATTCCTGACCGATGTGGCCGGCGTGCTCGACAAGAACGGCCAGCTCATCAAGGAGCTTTCCGTCGCTGAAGCGCATGCGCTGATCGCCGACGGCACGATCTCCGGCGGCATGATCCCGAAGGTCGAGACCTGCATCGATGCGATCAAGGCCGGCGTGCAGGGTGTCGTCATCCTGAACGGCAAGACCGCCCATTCCGTCCTGCTCGAGATCTTCACCGAGCATGGTATCGGAACGCTGATCGTTCCCTGATCGAGGCTGCGCTCTTCACTTGCGAAGGGCGGATCTTCTGCACACGGGAACAGGGTATCGAGGACAGAAATGCGCCTGACAGACTGCTATAATTTTCACGATTTCCGGCGCATGGCCAAACGGCGTCTTCCCGGGCCGATCTTCGACTATATAGACGGCGGTGCCGATGACGAGGTGACGTACCGGCGCAATACCGCGGCCTTCGAGGCCTGCGATCTGGTGCCTGACGTATTGCGCGGTGTGGCCGAGGTCGACATGTCGGTGACCGTCATGGGGCAGAAGCTCGCAATGCCGGTCTATTGCTCACCGACGGCGTTACAGCGCCTTTTTCACCACCAGGGAGAGCGGGCGGTCGCGGCCGCGGCTGCAAAACACGGGACGATGTTCGGCGTCTCCTCGCTCGGTACGATCAGCCTGGAGGAAGCCAGACAGATCAGCAACGGGCCGCAGGTCTATCAGTTCTATTTCCACAAGGACCGCGGCCTCAACCGCGAGATGATGGTGCGAGCGAAAAACGCCGGCGTGCAGGCGATGATGCTGACGGTCGACAGCATCACCGGCGGCAACCGCGAGCGCGACAAGCGCACGGGCTTTGCCATTCCCTTCAAGCTCAATCTTGCCGGCATGACCCAGTTCGCGATCAAGCCTTCCTGGGCGATCGACTGGCTGACGCACGAGCGCTTCCGTCTGCCGCAGCTTGAAAACCACGTCAAGATGGATGGCGGCGCGCTGTCGATCAGCCGATACTTTACCGAGATGCTGGACCCCTCGATGTCCTGGGATGACGTGGCGGAGATGGTGCGCGAATGGGGCGGGCCATTCTGCCTTAAGGGCATCATGTCGGTCGAAGACGCCAAGCGCGCGGCCGAGATCGGCTGCAGCGGTATCGTGCTTTCCAATCATGGCGGGCGCCAACTCGACGGCTCGCGCAGCGCATTCGACCAGCTGGCCGAGATCGTCGACGCCGTCGGCGACCGGATAGACGTGATGATGGATGGCGGCGTGCAGCGGGGAACGCATGTTCTCAAAGCATTGTCGCTGGGGGCGAAGGCCGTCGGGCTCGGGCGCTACTATCTCTTCCCGCTTGCTGCTGCCGGACAACCCGGCGTCGAACGGGCGCTGGAGACGATGCGCACCGAGATCGAGCGCGGCATGAAGCTGATGGGCTGCACCTCGGTCAGCCAGCTCAGCCGGCGGAATCTGCGCTTCCGGTCCTGAGCGGAACGGAATTGCATTCCGGGCCGCAGCCTTTCGCGCCAGATCTGCGGCCCTCGGGCATTCGATCTCAGAGCAGGCTATAAATCGCCGCTGCCTCCTGTTTCAACTTTTCCATCATCGATCGGTAAGGCCCCGGACCATAACTGACACGGCCGACGCCGAGTTTTGCCAGCGTCTTCACGTCCGGAGCGCCTGTCCGCATCATAATGTTGACCGGCAGCGGCGATGCCGCACAAATCTTCTCGATCAAGGCAGGATCGATCAAACCAGGCACGAAAAAGCCGCTGCCACCGGCGGCCGCATAGGCCTTGCCGCGCTCGATCGCCTCGTCCACCAGACCGGCATGTTTGGAAAGATCGCTCTCGGCCAGGAAGAGATCGGTGCGGGCGTTGATGAAGAAGGGGACGCCCTTCCCTTCGGCCATGGCGCGAATGGCGCTGATGCGGGCCGCCTGCCTCTCGATAGGATAGAGCCCGCCACCGCCGACCACCTGATCCTCGAAATTGATGCCGACGGCGCCGGCCTCCACCAGCTTGGCGACATTGGCGGCGGCACCCTCAGCCTCAGCCGAATAGGCGCCTTCGAAATCGACTGAAAGCGGCAGGTCGACGACAGCGGTGATGGATTTCGCCGTCTCCACCAGCACCGACATCGGCAACTTCTCGCCGTCGGCATAGCCATGGGCAGCGGCGACCGACCAGCTTCCTGTCGCAAGCGCCTTGGCGCCGGCATCGGCGACCGCCTTGGCCGTGCCGGCATCCCAGATATTGTAGAGAACAACCGGGTCGCCCTTGCGGTGCAGTGCGCCGAATGCCCGGGCCTTTTCGTTCTGGTTCATGCAGTCTCCTCCACGTTAGGTGCTTGTGCTCTGATCTTCTCTTCATGCCGCAGCAGCCATTGCTTGCGCCAGAGCCCGCCGCCATAGCCGGTCAACGAACCATCCGCGCCGAGGATGCGATGGCAGGGAACGATGATGGCAAGCTGGTTGGCGCCGTTGGCGCGACCGACGGCACGCACGACTTCCGGCCTTTCCATTTCCCTTGCGAGATCGCCATAGGCGCGCGTCTGGCCGGCGGGAATTTCCATGAGCTTAGCCCAGACATGTTTTTCGAAAGGCGTGCCGCCGAGCGCCAACGGCGTCTTGAAGACGGTGAGCCGCCCTTCGAAATAATCCCGGATCTCCGCCGCGATCTGGTCGATCGCCGGCGTGCGGCCGATCGCGACCGACGAGCGGACGCGCTTCTGCAACGCCTCGAGCTCGGTCGGCAGCGCCTTACGGTCGTGGAATTCGAGAAGATGCAGATACGTCTGGTCGGCGACGGCGATCATCGGCCCCAGCGGCGTGTCGAACCAGTTGGCAAAGAGCAGTTCGCGGTTCTGCGACAACGCCGGCGCCTTGCCGACAAGCCGCTGGAAAGCCGTCCGGAAACCGCTTGAGGAGTCATATCCCGCATCGAGCTGCGCATCGATGACGCGCGCGCCATCGGCCAGTTGCCGGGCCGCCTCGCCCAACCTGATATAGCGGACGATATCGTGGAAGGTCATGCCGAGCCGACGTTTGAAGGCGCGGCGCACGGTCGAGGGATCGTGGCCGCGGCGCACGAGCTCGTCCTCGGTCCAGCGCAGTTGCGGCTCGCGGTCGAGCGCTGCAAGCAGCTCGTCGACGATCGGCTCCCTGCCCGGCTGCTCCAGCGGTCTGCAGCGTTGGCACGGGCGGAAGCCGGAATGCATGCAGGCGGCGATCGTGTCGAAGAAGAGCGTATTTTCCCGCTTCGGCTTGCGCGCCGGGCAGGTGAGGCGGCAGAAGATGCCTGTCGTCTTGACGCAGACATAGGCTTGGCCCTCATAATCGGCGCTGCGCGCGATCAGGGCATCATAGAGCGTATCGTCATCGGGGCGTTCGAAAAGCATGACCGCTTTCTAGCATTCCATGCCTGCGCCGTCCGCCGAAAATCGGGCGTCTATTCTTTCTTGCCGATTTCCTTGGCGGATAAGCCGTGCCATAAGACCGCCATGACCAAGATCGATCGCACGCCCGATAGAGCCGATTTCCAGCACATCACCGACTGGGTCTTCGACCTCGACAACACGCTCTATCCGCATCATGTCAATCTCTTCGCGCAGATCGACAAGAACATGACCGCCTATGTCGCGGCACTCCTGCAGATGGAGCGGGAAGAGGCGCGCAAGCTGCAGAAGCAATATTACCTCGAGCATGGCACGACGCTGCAGGGCCTGATGATCCATCACGGCATCGACCCGAACGATTTCCTCGAAAAGGCGCATGCGATCGATTACACGGCGCTGACGCCGCAGCCGGAACTCGGCGAGGCGATCAAGGCGCTGCCGGGGCGCAAGTTCATCTTCACCAATGGCAGCGTCAAACATGCCGAAATGACGGCGGAGGCGCTCGGCATTCTCGAGCATTTCGACGACATCTTCGATATCGTCGCTGCCGATTACGTGCCGAAGCCGGCGCAGGCGACCTACGACAAGTTCACGGCGCTGAAGCGCGTCGAAACCACCAAGGCGGCGATGTTCGAGGATCTGCCGCGCAACCTGACGGTGCCGAAGGCGCTCGGCATGCAGACCGTGCTGCTGGTGCCGCGCAATCTGGAAGAGACGGTCGTCGAATGGTGGGAAAAGACCAGCGGCGAGGAGGATCATATCGATTTCGTCACCGACGATCTCGCTGCTTTTCTCCGCAGGATTATCGGCCTCGGCAAGATTACCGGCTGAAGCATTACGAAGTTTTCATTCAGCTTACCGATGTTTAACTGGGTCTTTCGGGCCTGCTGCCATAACTTCTTTCGTGAGGCGACACCTTACGAAAGGCAAACACGATGTTCCGCAACAAGCTGATACTGGCAGCACTTTCCTCCACCCTCATCTTCGGCGCAGCCGCCGGGGCAGGCTTTGCCGCACCCGGCGACGGGCCGCGCCAGCATCCTGGCATGGGCCGGCCCGGTCCGCGCTCTGATGCCTTCCGCGAGACCACCTATGTCCGCATGCTCAAGCAGTTCGACGCGAACAAGGACGGACAGGTCTCCAAGGACGAGGCGACCGCCGGCCTCGACAAGATCTTTGCTGCGATCGACACCAACAAGGACGGTTCGCTGACACCGGGCGAAATCCGCGCGTACCGGCAAACGCAGATGCAGGCGATGAAAGATCAGCGCAAGCAGGATGCCGACGAAAACAAGGATGCGAATGCCGCAGCCGAGACGGCAGACAATAACGACCAGGGACGGTCGCCGCGCGATGGTCACGACGGCCATGACGGACATCGCTGGATGCGCCATGGCGGCAACTTCATGCGCGCCTCGATGATGATGCGCCGGGTCGACACCGACGAGAACGGCCAGATTTCCAAACAGGAAGCCACAGCCGCCTTCGACAAGCTGTTTACCCGGATGGACCGCAACAAAGACGGTGTCATCTCGATCGACGACATGCCGGACCGGCCGCTCCTGTAAGGCCGCGCGACAACTTATCTTGTTATCTTGCCTCGGCGGGGAAAGGCTCCGCAGTTTCGTGCCTCTGGCGCGTCTATTCGCGGTGCTCGTAGAAATCCTGGACGATCTTCCATGCCGCTTCGGCCGTGTCGACGAAGCTGATCAGCTTGACGTCGTCGGGTGCGATCGTGCCGAATTCGGCCAATGCCTCGAAATTGATGATGCTGCGCCAGAACGCCTTCCCGAAGAGGATCAGCGGCAGGCGCTCCATGCGGCCGGTCTGGATCAACGTCAGGCATTCGAAGAATTCGTCGAGCGTGCCGAAGCCGCCGGGAAAGACCGCTATCGCCTTGGCGCGCACCATGAAGTGCATCTTGCGGATGGCGAAGTAGTGGAAGTTGAAGCTGAGTTCCGGCGTCACATAGGCGTTCGGCGCCTGCTCGTGCGGCAGCACGATGTTGAGGCCGATCGAAGGGGCGCCCTCGTCGGCCGCGCCGCGATTGCCGGCCTCCATCACGCCGGGGCCGCCGCCGGTGACGATGACATATTCGTGGAAATTGAAGGTGGCAGAATATTTCGAGCAGAGCCGGGCAAATTTGCGCGCCTCGTCATAATAGACGGAGGCCGCCTCCAGGTTGACGCGCTGGATATCGTTGCGGGCGGCCCAGGCGCTCTGGCCAGGGGCGGGAATGCGCGCGCCGCCGAACATGACGACGGTCGACTTGATGCCGCGTTCAGTCAGCATCATTTCCGTCTTCAGCAACTCCAGCTGCAGGCGGATCGGCCGCAACTCCTCGCGGCAGAGGAAATCTTCGTCGACATAGGCAAGGCGATAGGCAGGCGACAGCGTCTGCGGCGTCTTCGGCACGGCCTCGGCGCGCTGCTTATCGGTCGAACTACTCTTCAACGGGTCCCATACGCCATCCTTGCGCCGCGAACCGCCGTTTCGTCCCTTCGCCATGTCGAAATCCTTTCAGTATTGCCGGCCACGAAGCCGGATATGTCGCTATAACGCCTTGAATCCAGATATGATCTTGTTGGAAAAATCATTCCGTTCTACGGCTTCATGCTGTAGAGCAGGGGGAAACCCGCCAACCGCATTCCGGAGACCCCGCCGTCTCCACGATAAAGATCGAAGTTTAAGGAATTCTCATGAGCGCCACCGACCTCGCATCCCTCGAAAAGATCATCGAAGCCGCCTTTGACAATCGCGACAATGTGAACACGTCGACGAAGGGCGAGGTTCGCGATGCGGTCGAAGCAGCGCTCGATCTGCTCGATGCCGGCAAGGCCCGTGTCGCCGAACGTTCCGCCGACGGCGCCTGGTCGGTCAATCAGTGGCTGAAGAAGGCCGTGCTGCTGTCCTTCCGCCTCAACGACATGGACGTGGTGAAGGGCGGCTCGGGCAATTCCACCTGGTGGGACAAGGTTCCTTCGAAATTCGAAAACTGGGGCGAGAACCACTTCCGCGCCGCCGGCTTCCGCGCCGTGCCGAACTGCGTCGTGCGCCGCTCGGCTTACATCGCACCGAACGCGATCCTGATGCCCTCCTTTGTCAATCTCGGCGCCTATGTCGGCGAAGGCACCATGGTCGATACCTGGGCGACGGTCGGCTCCTGCGCGCAGATCGGCAAGCATGTGCATCTCTCCGGCGGCGTCGGCATTGGCGGCGTGTTGGAACCGATGCAGGCCGGCCCGACGATCATCGAGGACAATTGCTTCATCGGCGCCCGTTCCGAGGTGGTCGAAGGCTGCATCATCCGCGAAGGCTCGGTGCTTGGCATGGGCGTCTTTATCGGCAAGTCGACCAAGATCGTCGACCGCGCCACCGGCGAGGTGAGCTACGGCGAAGTGCCGCCCTATTCCGTCGTCGTCGCCGGCTCGATGCCGTCGGGTAATGCGACGATGGGCAACGGCCAGCCGGCGCCGCATCTCTACTGCGCCGTCATCGTCAAGCGCGTCGATGAAAAGACCCGCTCGAAGACCGGCATCAACGAGCTGCTCAGAGATTGATGACACCGGGACGTTGATCCGGTAAACAGACGGCGTCTTTTTACGCGAGGCGGCCCCGCCTTGCCATGTCTTTGCCATTCCCGCCGGATAGTTCGACCGCCATGACCGCTACCGACCCCGTCGCCAATCTCCAAACGCTGATTCGCTGCCCGTCCGTGACGCCCGCCGAAGGCGGCGCGCTCACGGCGCTGGAGGCGATGCTTGCGCCGCTCGGCTTTTCGGTCGACAGGGTGAAGGCGAGCGAAGAGGGAACGCCCGACATCGAAAACCTCTATGCCCGCCTCGGCAAGGACGGCCCGCATCTGATGTTTGCCGGCCATACCGATGTCGTGCCGGTCGGCGACGAAGCCGCCTGGACGCATCCACCCTTTGCCGCCCAGATTTCGAAGGGCGAGCTTTTTGGCCGCGGCGCCGTCGATATGAAGGGCGGTATTGCCTGTTTCGTTGCCGCCGTCGCCCGCCATATCGAGAAAAACGGGCCGCCCAACGGCTCGATCTCCTTCCTCATCACCGGCGACGAAGAAGGCCCGGCGATCAACGGCACGATCAAGCTGCTGCAATGGGCGGCCGAGCGCGGCGAGCGCTGGGATGCCTGCCTTGTCGGCGAGCCGACCAATCCGGACAGGCTCGGCGACATGATCAAGATCGGCCGGCGCGGCTCGCTGTCGGGCAGAATCACTGTTCACGGCGTGCAGGGCCATGCCGCCTATCCGCATCTTGCCGACAATCCGGTGCGCGGCATGCTGCAGCTGACGCAGGCGCTGATGGACCCGCCGTTTGACGGCGGCACCGGTGATTTCCAGCCGTCGAACCTCGAAGTGACCACGGTCGACGTCGGCAATCCGGCGACCAACGTCATCCCGGCCAAGGCATCGGCAAGCTTCAACATCCGCTTCAACGATAGCTGGACCGTCGAAACGTTGCGTGCCGAAATCCTGCGCCGTCTCGACGCCGCCGCAGGCAACGGCGCGCTGCGGCCGGGCCGCGAACCGGTGGCCTATGATATCGTCTGGGCCGACCGGCCGAGCCATGTCTTCCTGACGCGCAACAATGCGCTGATCGCCTCGCTGTCTTCAGCCGTCGAAAGCGTTGCCGGCCAGTCGCCGCGGCTTTCGACCACCGGCGGCACATCGGATGCGCGCTTCATCAAGGATTATTGCCCGGTCGTCGAGTTCGGGCTCGTCGGCCAGACGATGCACATGATCGATGAACGCGTCGCTGTCGCCGATCTGGAGACGCTGACGGCGATCTACGAAACCTTCATCGCCCGCTGGTTCGCCAATGCCGGGCTTTAGGGAGGTTCAATATTATCTGGCCGGCCTCTGGCTGCTGATCCGGCTGGATCCGCGCGGCTTCCGCTACCTCGACATGTCGGAGCGCGGCGTCAACCGCTCGTTCTGGGCGATGCTCTGGTGCCTGCCGCCGATGGGTATTTCCTGGCTCTGGTGGCGACAGGCCTTCCTGCGGTCGATGCCGCCGGAAGCCGATGTCGACTTTGCCTTCTATTTCAGGCTCGGCCTCGTCGAGGTCGCCAACTGGTTCGTGCCGCTGATCTTTGCCGGGCTGCTGCTGCTTGCCTTCCGTATGGGCGAGCGTTTCGCGCCCGTCGTCGTCAGCATCAACTGGCTCGGCGTGCCGCTCTCCTATATCAACGGGCTGCTGCTGGCGCTGGTGTTCTTCCTGCCCGGCTCCGTCGGCCTCGTCTCGCTGCTGCTGCTTGCCTTCATGCTGGCGCAGGTCTTCGTGCTGGCGCGCATCCTGCGGATGATCTGCCATGGCCATGCGCTGATGACCGGGGCGCTGACACTGGTGCTGCTCGTGCCATCGATGATCCTTTCGGAATATCTGCAGCACTTCCTCGGCATCTATCCCGTCTGATCAAGCTTACGAAGGATCGTCTGCATCCCCGTCATCGGTATCGGCATCGATGACAGGCCTGCGGCGGTCGGGGATCACGTCGGGATAATCCACCTGCATGAAATAGAGCCCGTCCGGTGGCGCCACCGGACCGCAGGCCTTGCGGTCGCGCGCCTCCAGTGCCGCCTCGACATCCTCAGGCGTCCATTTGCCTTCGCCGGCGAGCTTCAGCGTACCGGCGAAGGAGCGGATCTGGTTGTGAAGAAAACTCTGCGCCGTGGCGCGGATCTCGATCAGCTCGCCGCTGCGCGTCACATCCAGCCGGTCGAGCGTGCGCACCGGACTGTTTGCCTGGCAATGGGCGGCGCGGAAGGTGGAGAAATCGTGCCGGCCGACCAGCCTCTGGGCGGCGGCATGCATGACCTCGTGGTCGAGCACCTTCGGCACCCACCAGGCCTTGCCGGCTTCGAGCGCCAGCGGTGCGCGGCGGCTGACGATGCGATAGAGGTAATGGCGCCGCAGCGCCGAAAAGCGGGCATCGAAGAATTCGGGAGCCGCCTCGACGTCGAGTATGGAGACACGCTCGCCGGCAAGCCTCAGATGCGCGTTCAAGGCATTCTGCAGCTGGTAGGACGACCACTCCTTCGAAAGATCGGCATGGATCACCTGCCCCATGGCATGTACGCCGGAATCGGTGCGTCCGGCGCCGCGAACCGATACCGTCTCACCGGTTAGCGACAGCATTGCCGCCTCGATCGCGCCCTGCACCGAAGGGCCGTTCTCCTGCCGCTGCCAGCCGACATAGGGGCCGCCGTCATATTCGACGGTCATGCGGAAACGCGGCATCAGGACAGCCTCGTGCCGGCCGCAAGCTGCGTGCCCCTGAGGAAATCGGCCGCCGCCAGCGGCTTGCCGCCGGCCTTCTGCAGCCTGATCAACCGCACCGCGCCCGAGCCGCAGGCGACCACGAGATCATCCGTCAGCAATTGCCCGGCAGCACCCTGCCCCTCAGCCAGTTCGGACGCCAACACCTTCACCCGCTCCGGCTTGCCACCGGTCTCGAGCTCGAACCAGGCCCCCGGAAACGGCGCCAGGCCGCGGATGTGATTGTGCACATCCCCGGCATCCCTGGAAAAATCGATGCGCGTCTCGGCCTTGTCGATCTTGGCGGCATAGAGCACGCCGTCTTCCGGCTGCGGCGTCAGCGGCAGGTCGTTCATTTCGAGTTTCACCATGGCCTCCGCCATCGCCTTGGCACCGACCAGCATCAGCCGGTCGTGCAGTTCGCCAGCCGTCATGTTCGGGCCGATCTCGACCTCGCGAATGAGTGCCACGGCGCCGGTATCCAGACCCTTGTCCATCTTCATCACCATCATGCCGGTCTTTGTGTCGCCGGCCATGATCGCCCGCTGGATCGGAGCAGCACCGCGCCAGCGCGGCAGCAGCGAGGCATGACCGTTGTAGCAGCCATCGCGGGTGCCGTTCAAAATCGCTTCCGGCAGCAACAGTCCGTAGGCAACGACGACGCCGACATCGGCATTCAGGTCCCGAAACCTCTCGCGCTCCCCGGGGTCTTTGAAATTGACTGGGGTGAAGACCGGCAGGCCGAGCAGTTCGGCCGCCTGATGCACCGGCGATTTCTGCAGATCGAGCCCGCGCCGCCCGCCCGGCCGCGGCGGCTGCGTATAGACCGCAACGATCCTGTGGCCGGCATCGACGAGCAGGCGCAGGGTCGGAACCGAGAACGCCGGGGTTCCCATGAAGATGATGCGAAGAGACATTTTATCTCGCCAATTGAGGATCAACCGTCTTCAAACGGGTTTACGAGCTTGAGATCAAGCCCCTCGAAATCTCGGATATTGCGGGTCGCAAGCGTCGCGCCGTTGGCAAGGCAGATGGCCGCAATCATAGCATCCTGGACCGAAATCGGCCGCCCCATGCTTTCGCGTTTCGCCCGCAAGCGACCGGTTGCCATGGCCGTTTCCAAATCCCAGCCGGCGATACGATCGCGAAACTGGCCTTTCACCAAATTCTCGATCGCGCGAAAGAAGCGGTCCGATCCTGTCTTCAAGAAAACCCTTTCGGCTCCGTAAATCTGCTCCATCAAGCCAACCGTGCAAAGCCAGATTCTCGAGCCATCCTGCTGCAATATCCAGGCCTTCACCTTTTCATTCGGCAATGGCCTGGCGAACTCGGAAATCACATTCGTATCGAGAACGATCATTCGAAATCCTCGAACGGCCGGCCGAAATCCTTTTTCCGCGCGGCCTCGATTTCGTCCATGATTGCAGCAAATTCATCGTCGACTGCGTTTTCGCTGACGAAAGCGGCGCGTATTGCTTCGTATGCCGACAAAGTCGCGGGCTTTGCTTCTGCTTTTCTTTTCAGCGCTTCCCGCAAAAGCTCCTTAGCCTCGTCAGAAAGGCTGTTGCCGCTCCGCTGCGCCGATTCCGCAATGTCTCGCTTCATTGCTTCGGAAATATTTCTGATCAGAAAATCACCCATTCGGCACCTCCATCATGATATCAGTGATATCATAGTGGATCGCCGGTGAATTTTCAACGCAACGTCAGAGCGCCTTGGACTTCGCCGCCTTGGTGAATTTCTTGATCACCATCTCCCGCTTCAGCCGCGAGATGTAATCGATGAAGAGCACGCCGTTCAGGTGGTCGATCTCGTGCTGCAGGCAGGTGGCAAGCAGCCCGTCGGCTTCCACGGTCTGTTCCTTGCCGTTGCGGTCGAGATATTTGACCGAGACGACAGCCGGGCGCTCGACCTCGGCATAATAATCCGGAATCGAAAGACAGCCTTCCTCATAGACGGAACGCTCGTCGGAGGATTTGATGATCTCAGGATTGATGAAGACCTGCGGCTGCTTTTCCTCGCCCTCGCGCGCGATGTCGATGACGAGCATGCGGCGCGGCACGCCGATCTGGATGGCGGCAAGGCCGATGCCCGGCGCGTCGTACATGGTTTCCAGCATATCGTCGGCAAGACGCTGCAGGTCGGAATCCACCCGCTCGATCGGCTTGGACAGCTGGCGGAGAACGGGATCGGGAAGAATGATGAGTGGCTTGATGGTCATGGCGTTCCCATAACCCATCTTTTCCGACTATGGAATTATCCGGCAGGCGGGGAATACGCTTTTTTGCATCCCCGTCTGGAATTTTGCCATATTCAACCTCATGCCGCCTGATGGGCAGCAGCGGCAAAATGGTCTTCCGGCCGGGAGCGGAAACGCCGCAGCAGCTCGACCAGCGTCTCCACCTCGTCCTTGAGGCGGCGCGTTTCCGCCGAAGAGTGCTCGACCATGTCCGAATTCTGCTGGGTGATCGCACCCATGTTTCGGACTTCTCCCCAAGGGAGGAAGAGCAGCGGCTTGCGAAGATATTGAGGATCGTCAATTCTGTTCACGTTTTGATCTATAAATCGCCATTTCTTCTGTTATGCTTGCGGCATGACCATCCATTCCGAATCGCTCGCCCTTGCCCTTGCCTCGATCAGCCCGGCCATGCTGGCGCTTGTCGGTGGCGTTCTCGCCGCCCTCGCCCTGCTGGTGATCGTGCTTCTGCTGCGCGGCGCCAGCCTTCGTCGCGAGCAGGCGGAGGAAGCGAGCTTTCGTGCTCAGGAAAACGAAGCGCGGATGGCCGAGCTCTTGAAGATCCAGGCGGAGATGCAGGGCCGCATCGCGGCGATGACCGAGGTCTTCGGCGCGCGGCAGAGCGAACTCAACCAAACGATCAGCCAACGCCTCGACGGCATGTCGCAGCGCATGAGCACGACGATCACCGAGCAGACGAAATCGACGCATGATAACCTGCAGCGGCTGCAGGAGCGGCTGGCGGTCATCGATGCCGCGCAGAACAATATCCAGACTCTCGCCAAGGATGTCGTCGGGCTGCAGGCCATTCTCTCCAACAAGCAGACGCGCGGCGCCTTCGGCCAGTCCAGGATGGAAACGATCGTCGCCGATGGTCTGCCGATGGGCGCCTACGCCTTCCAGCAGACGCTCAGCAACGGTTCGCGGCCGGACTGCACGATCCGCATGCCGAACGGCGCGCCGCCGCTGGTGATCGACGCGAAATTTCCGCTCGAAGCCTGGAACGCGATTCGCGACGCCGGCAGCCCCGAGACCGGCAAGATCGCCGGTCAGCAATTCCGCCGCGACATGGAGGTCCATATAAGGGACATTTCCGAGAAATATCTGATCCAGGGGGAAACCCAGGATACGGCCTTTCTCTTCGTGCCGTCCGAATCGATCTTCGCCGAGATCCACGAGCATTTCGAGCCGGTGGTGCAGAAGGCGCACCGCGCCCGCATCGTCATCGTCTCGCCGTCGCTGCTGATGCTGTCGATCCAGGTCATCCAGGCCGTGCTCAAGGATCAGCGCATGCGGGCGCAGGCGCATCTGATCCAGGGCGAGGTGGCGATCCTGATGGACGATCTCAGCCGCCTCGACGAGCGGGTGCGCAAGCTGCAAGGCCATTTCGCCATGGCGCAGAAGGATATCGACATGGTGGTCACGTCAGCCGACAAGCTCACCAAGCGCGGCGCCAGGATCGAAGCGCTGGAATTCGAGGCGGGTGGCGGCGATGCCAAGCCCGCCCGCGACAGCGAAGCCGCGGCCAAATCGGTGGTAAGCCGCACCGGTCTTCTGAAGCTGCGGGTGGTTGACGAGGAGTGACCGGTTCGGGCAGTGTCGCGCCCGCATGAAACAGTAGGAGCATGATTTCGCCCGCATGCTCCAGAAGACGGGACACATTCATGATCACAGTTTTCGGGTCCATCAACATGGATCTCATCGCCACGACCGAGCGCCTGCCGAAGCCCGGCGAGACGGTGGCCGGCAACGGCTTTGCCACGGCCGCCGGCGGCAAGGGCGCCAACCAGGCGCTGGCAGCGCGCCGCGCCGGCCGCTACGTGCATATGGCTGGCGCCGTCGGCAAGGATGCCTTCGCTGCGGAGGCACTGGCCCTGCTCGATGATGCAGGTACCGACCTTTCTCTGATCAAACATGTCGACGGCCCCACAGGCACGGCGCTGATCCTTGTCGGCGGCGACGGCGAAAACATGATTGCCGTCGTTCCCGGCGCCAACGGCCAGGTCACGCCTGCCGATGCCGAGACGGCGATCGGCCGCATGAACGAAGGCGATATCCTGATGCTGCAGCTCGAAGTGCCGGCTGCTGCCGTCGAACGCGCGCTGTCGGCCGCCCGCGCCAAGGGCGTCACCAGCATTCTCAACCTCGCGCCACTGATCCCCGATGCGCCGCGTCTCGGCCGGCTCGCCGATATCGTCATCGCCAACGAGACCGAGTTCGAACGGCTCGCCGGGCAGGAGAGCATGGACGCCCAGGCGCGCGAGGCCGCCCTTATGCACCTCCATGCGGAGACCGGCCAGACGCTGATCGTAACGCTCGGCGCTGACGGGGTCATCGCCATTCGCGACGGGGCGATTTCAAGGGCGCAGGGGCTCAAGATCGAACCTGTCGATACGGTCGGCGCCGGAGACGCTTTCTGCGGCTATTTCGCCGCCAGCCTCGACGACGGCCTCGATTTTGTCTCGGCGCTGCGCCGTGCGGCGGTTGCGGGTTCGCTCGCCTGCCTCAAGGCCGGGGCACAACCGTCGATCCCCTTGAGCGAGGAAGTCGCAGACAGGATATAGGCGCGTCTCTTTGCGAAACGGCCGCCGGAACGCCCTGTAATTCAGGGCGTTCCGGCGATTTTCCTGGCTCCGATCGATAGAGTTTTCATTCAAATTTAAGAGATTTCCGGCGATGTTCCTCATGGCCGCCGGCGCCTCCCACTTTCTGGAATCCGGCCGTCCACTGCATAATTCCTTAAATCGGAATCGATTTAAGGATAAAATTATGCAGCGATTCAAAGTGCTACAGCGTCCTTTGCGCGTCTGAAAAGACGCGCGGCGCTGTCGGCGGCTGCTCCATGACGGGGCGAGCCTTTGCTCCTGCGCCGGAGAATGCCCGTTCGGCGCATCCTTGCCCGAGGACCCTTATGTTCATTTTTCGCATGAAATCGCTTGCGGCGAAACTCATCGTCATCACTGGCATCGCCATCGCGCTTGTTCTCATCGTTTCGAACTTTTTCCTCATCGGCCAGACCCGGGATCGCGTCCAGACGCTGACGATGGATCAGGCCAACCTGGAGGCAAAATCGATCGCCAATGAAATCGCCGCCAATGTCGGCGAACTCGCCAGCGCCGCGCGCACCATGTCGGGCGTCATCGGCCGCGGCCATGAAGGCAAGTCGCTCGATCGCAAGGGCATGATCAACGTGCTGAAGGCCAATCTCGAGCAGAACGCCTTCGCCTTCGGCAGCTGGTTCTGCGAGCAGCTCGGCGCGCTTGACGGCAAGAGCACCGAGATCGCCAACAATAATGACGAAGGCACCAACAAGAACGGCGCCTTCACGCCTTACTGGTCGAAGACCAAGGACGGCGGCATTCAATATTCGACCTTCGACAATGATTATACCGCCGCATGGTGGAAGCTTGCCGCCGACAGCGGCAAGGGCGCGATCACCACGCCCTATATGGCCGAAGGAACCGACGTGCCGACGCTGCTGACCTCGATCGCCTATCCGGTCATGTCTGCTGGTAAGATGATCGGCGTCGGCGGCGTCGACATTTCGCTGAAGTCGTTGACCGACAAGCTGCAGGCGCTGCATCCTTTCGGTTCGGGCCGCGTCACGCTGCTGTCGCAGGCCGGCAACTGGATCGTCGCGCCGATCCCCGACCTGATGACCAAGGAATATGACGGCGAGGGCGCCCACATCGTCAAGTCGGCGCTGTCGAGCAAACAGCCCGGCCTCGTCAGGAACCTCACCTATGACGGCCTCGATCCCTTCGATCGCGTCGTCTATCCGTTCTCGGTTCCCGGCGTCAACGCCACCTGGGTCGTGCTCGTCGACGTGCCGCACACGGCGATCAACGCGCCGGTGCGGGACCAGACCTACATGATGATCATCAACGGGCTGATCGTGCTTGGTGCGGTGATGCTGGCGCTCTATTTCGCCGTCCGCTCTTTCGTGCAGCGGCCGCTCGGCGGGCTGGTCGCCAGCGTCAAGGCGCTGAGCGACGGCCAGTATGGCGAACCAGTCGCCGCCCAGGACCGCAGCGACGAAGTCGGTTCGGTCGCCAAGGCGCTCGAAGGCTTCCGCTTCACCCTCGCCGACAGCCGCCGCCTCGAAGACGAGGCCGCAGACCAGAGACAGGCGGCCGAGGCCGAGCGCAGCCGCTCGGAATCGGAGCGCCAGGAATCGGTGTCACTGCAGCGCCATATCGTCTCGATCGTCGGCGCCGGCCTTTCCGAGCTGTCACAGGGCAATCTCAGCCACCGCATCACCGACGAGTTCCCCGGCGAATACGGCAAGCTGAAGCAGGATTTCAACGCCGCGCTCGCGAGCCTCGAAGAGACCATCAACACGATGAACCTCAGCGTCGCCAGTATCGGCTCCGGCACCGGTGAAATCAGCAACAGCGCTTCCGACCTCGCCAAGCGCACCGAGCAGCAGGCAGCCAGCCTGGAAGAGACGGCGGCCGCGCTCAACGAACTCACTGCGCAGGTCGATTCCAGCGCCGAGAATGCGCGCACGGCGGCCGACAACGTCAACCTCGCCTGCCAGGATGCCGAAAAGTCCGGCGAAGTGGTGCAGAAGGCGATCGCCTCGATGCAAGGGATCGAACAGTCCTCGACGGAGGTTTCGCGGATAATCGGCGTCATCGACGAGATCGCCTTCCAGACCAACCTGCTCGCCCTGAACGCTGGCGTCGAGGCGGCCCGTGCCGGGGAAGCCGGCAAGGGTTTTGCCGTCGTCGCCCAGGAGGTGCGTGAACTCGCACAGCGCTCGGCCAATGCCGCCAAGGAGATCAAGACGCTGATCAACAGCTCAGCCGTCCAGGTCAAGGAGGGCGTCGATCTCGTCGGGCGCGCCGGCGGCACGCTGCACAAGATCGCCGAACAGGTGATGGGCATCAACGACCTCATCCGGCAGATCTCGGCATCGGCCAGCGAACAGGCTGTCGGCCTGAAGGAAATCAATCAGGCCATGAACCAGATGGATCAGGTGACGCAGCAGAATGCGGCCATGGTAGAGGAAGCGACCGCTGCCAGCGTCGCGCTCAACGACGAGGCACAAACGCTGAAGGCGCTCGCCACGCGCTTCAACGTCTCGGGTTCGGGCAAAGCCGCGGCCCTTGCCTCAGTCGCGCAAAGGATGCGGGCACCGGCGACTTCAGCCCTTTCGCCTCGCGCGAGCGCCCCGGCGGTCCGCCGCCCCGTTGCCCCGTCGCGCGGATCCGCTGCCGTGGCGCAGGACAGCTGGGAAGAGTTCTGATCGTTCAGCCCCTCGTAACGCAAAAGGCGCCTGGGATATCAGGCGCCTTTTCACATTCGGGGATAATACAGCGTCAGGCGGCGTTCGACGTCTGCTCTTCGTTGAGGAAGGCGTAGATCGCCGAGGCGGACTCGGTGGCACGGAGCTTGGCGACCAGATCGTGATCGCGCAGTACGCGGGCGATCCGCGACAGTGCCTTGAGATGATCGGCGCCCGCGCCCTCCGGCGCAAGCAGCAGGAACACGAGATCGACCGGCTGGTCGTCCAGCGCCTCGAAATCGACCGGCTGTTCCAGTCGGGCGAAGATGCCGACGATCGAATGGATGTTTCCCAGCTTGCCGTGGGGAATGGCGATGCCGTTGCCGACGCCGGTCGAGCCCAAGCGTTCGCGCTGCAGGATGACGTCGAAGATCTCGCGCTCGGAAAGCCCCGTGATCCTGGCGGCTCTTGCAGCCAATTCCTGAAGCAACTGTTTCTTGGAATTTACTCTGAGGGCGGGAATGATCGCATCCTGATGGAGCAAATCTGCCAATGCCATTTCTTTTTCCTTCTGTCGCCGGGATCAAATGCAAGGAGCGGCGGCAATACCGCCGCTCACCACCCTGATCTCAGCCTTTGATACTGGCTGAATCGATCCAGCCAATATTTCCGTCGTGCCGACGGTAAACGATGTTCAGATGTTCCTTGCCGGGGCTGCGGAACAGGAGAAGCGGCTCGTCAGTCATGTCGAGCGCCATCACGGCGGTGGCGACCGACATGGTCTTCAGCTGCTTCGTGCTTTCAGCGACGATCGCCGGAGCGAAATCGTCGGCGATTTCATCATCGTGATCAGGAACGGAATCCATAACCGTGTAGGAGACCTCTGCAAAACCATTCAGATGGTTTCCGGCGTGATGGTCCTTCAGCTTGCGCTTGTAACGCCGCAGCCGTTTCTCGATCCGCTGGGAAGCGGCGTCGAAAGCCAATTGCGGGTCAGTCGCCTCGCCGGCTGCATGCAGTACCACCCCGCTGTCGAGATGCAGCTTGCAATCCGCCGAGTAGCGAGAACTCGCCTTTTCCACGGTCACCTGGCCGGAATATCCCCCGTCGAAGTATTTCGTGATGGCCATACCAATTTGGTCCTCGATCTTTTGACGGAAGGATTCACCAATTTCCATATGTTTCCCGGATACACGCACACTCATGGAGTTTCCCTTCTTATGGTCGTTTGCGGGTATCAGTTTACGCCAAGCCTCAGGTTCATCCAAGCACTTCGCACAATCTCAAGCAAGATCGGCTTATGCCTGCGGGTCCTTGGTGCCCTTCTGATGCCGGGGATAACTCCAGACGCCGTTCGCGGCATCGATTGCGGCGGGCTTCTAGCCACAGCGTGCCCAAAAGTCAATAGGGCGCCGAATCACCATCAGCGGCACTCGATTAACGTGCAGCGGGCACCTTGCCGGGCAAGGCAAACCGCCAATTGTCATTTCATCCACTTTACGCGCTTCGCGCCTGCGTTGTGCCGCTTCTTGCGGGGATGGTCATGGCAGCGACACCTGATATGACGCAGACGAGTCCGATCCAGGCCGTCGGGCTCAGCCTCTCGCCAAGGAAGACGATGCCGATCGCAACGCCGATCGGCACTCTGAGATAGGCTTGCGAGGTGGTTCCGACCGAACCCAGCGTCTGGACGAGACGGAAATAGATCACAAAGGCGAGAGCGGTCGAAAAGGCGGAGAGGGCCAGCAGCGCCAGCATCGATGCCAGGGAGGGATCAAGCTCCCATGGTCGATCGACGATGAGGCTCACCGGCAAGAGAATGACCGCGCCTGAGATCAACGAGCCGGCCGCCGGCACGGCGGGGTCGAGCCCCTTGAAGTTCTTGCCGAAAATCGCGGCACCTGCATAACAGATGGTCGCCAGGATGATGGCAAGCTGCGCCATCAGGCTTTCGCCGAGACCGCCGAGCGCTTCGACGCCGATGACGAGGCAGATGCCGGCAAGTCCGGCCATGACGCCGAAAAGCCGCCGCAGCGTCACCTGCTCGTGGCGGATCAACAGCACCGTCAGCAGGAAGGCGAAGATCGGCGTTGCCGAATTCAGGATCGCCGCCAATCCGGCATCGACGGACTGTTCCGCCCAGGCGATCAGCGTGAAGGGGACGACGCTGTTCAAACAGGCCTGAACGAAAAACCGTCGCCAGGTGGCACGATCGCGCGGCAGACGGACACGCCGGTGGCGCAGGACGGCCAGTAGAATGCCGCCGGCAATCAGCGTGCGGGCGGCGATCAACGTTATCGGCGGGATCGTCTCGACGCCGATCTTGATGAAGCTATAGGAGGAACCCCAAAGGGTCGCTAGCACCAGCAACAGGAAAAGCTCCCTGGCAAGGTTCGGATTTTGCGGCGTCATCGTCGGCTTTTCGATGCTCTTCAATAAAATTCAAAGGGTTGCAGCACCGTTTGCGCGTCTGAAAAGACACGGCGCTGCAGAGGAATAACGGGATTTTCAGGCTAGATGCTTCGATCCAGGTCGAAGCATGGCAGCATCAGAAGCCGGCGACCTTGGCGAGCGCCCGCTTCTCGCGGCGGCGCTGGACCGAAGAGGCGATATTCATCGCTTCCCGGTATTTCGCAACCGTGCGGCGGGCGAGATCGACACCGCCCTTCTTCAGCATGTCGACGATATCATCATCGGAAAGCACCGCCTCCGGGCTCTCCTGCAGGATCAGCGCACGGATCTTGTGACGCACGGCCTCGGCCGAATGGCTGTCGCCGCCGGCGACGGCGCTGATCGAGACGGTGAAGAAATATTTGAGTTCGAAGAGGCCGCGCGGCGTCAGCATATATTTGTTCGACGTGACGCGGCTGACGGTGGATTCATGCATCTTGATCGCCTCGGCAACCGTTTTGAGGTTCAGCGGGCGCAGGTAATCGACGCCGTGCAGCAGGAAGGCGTCCTGCTGGCGGACGATTTCGCTTGCCACCTTCATGATGGTTTTTGCCCGCTGGTCGAGGCTGCGCGTCAGCCAGTTGGCGCTCTGCAGGCAGTCGGTGAGGAAGGCGTGGTCCTCGCCGTTCTTCGTCACACGGGAAAAATAGGACTGGTTGACCAGCACGCGCGGCAGCGTATCCGGATTGAGCTCGACCAGCCAGCCGCCGTCCGAGGCGGGCCTGACGACTACATCCGGCGTGATCGCTTCGGAAACACCCGCTTCGAAGCCGCTGCCGGGCTTAGGATTGAGCTGACGGATCTCGCCGAGCATGTCGAGAAGATCTTCCTCGTCGACGCCGCAGAGCCGCTTCAGCGTGGCAAAATCACGCCGGGCGAGCAGTTCGAGGTTTTCGACCAGAGCCTGCATGGCCGGGTCGTATCGGTCCTTCTGCCTGAGCTGGATCGCTAGGCATTCGGCGAGGCTGCGGGCGAAAACACCCGGCGGATCAAGGCTCTGGAGGGTGGCGAGCACGCGCTCGGCCTGTGCGAGACTCGTGCCCAGCCTCTCGCCGGCCTCGACGATATCGGCCTGCAGATAACCGCAGTCGTCGAGCTGGTCGACGAAATTCTGCGCGATCAGCCGGTCGGCCATGTCAGGCAGGACGAAGGGGATCTGCTGGGCGAGATGATCGCGCAGCGACACCTGGCCGGCGACGAAATCGTCGAGATCGTAGTCGGCGCCCTCGCCGCTGCCCGGCATCGACTTCCACTGGCTGACGAGTTCCGGCGCATCGAGGCGCTGCGGGGCTCCGTCATCAGGAAAGACATTGGTGTAATTGGCGTCGAGTTCGTCGTTCAGCCGGCTGGTGCTGGCGCTGCCGCCATTATCATACCAGTCGCTGGAGAGCGCCTCGGCGCGGTTGTCATAGCCATCGTCGGAGCCGGCATCCTCGGGCTGATGAGCATACTCTCCATCTTCGGCATCGCCACGTTCGCCGCCCGCCTCGCCGTCATTCGACGGAAATTCGAGCAGCGGGTTCTTCTCCACTTCCAGGGCGATGAACTGGTTGAGTTCGAAATGAGTCATCTGCAGCAACTGGATGGATTGCATCAGTTGCGGTGTCATCACCAGGGACTGGGTCTGGCGCAGGAAAAGATTGGCGGACAGTGCCATGACGGACGCGAAACTCCCCTCGATTCCTCCGGGAAACCGCGTCCGATCAAGGCTTCAGGCCACGGAAATCCAAGTTGGCCCAAAAATTGCTTTTTTATTGTATTTGGTCAAGCGGAACTATGACGGCACGGTGAATTTCTGCCGATCCGGCCTAAAATCATCCGGATCCGGGGTCAGAGGCTGAAATTGTCGCCGAGGTAGAGCCGGCGCACTTCCGGATTGTTGACGATGTCGTTCGCCCGGCCATGGGTCAGCACCTCACCGGCATGAATGATGTAGGCGCGGTCGATAAGGCCCAGCGTCTCGCGCACATTGTGGTCGGTGATGAGGACGCCGATGCCGCGTGCCGTCAGGTGGTGAACGAGATTCTGAATGTCGGCGACCGAGATCGGGTCGACGCCGGCAAAGGGCTCGTCGAGCAGCATGAAGGTCGGGTCGGTCGCAAGCGCACGCGCGATTTCGAGGCGGCGGCGCTCACCGCCGGAAAGGGCGACGGCGGCACTCTTGCGCAGTTTCTGGATATGGAATTCTTCCAGCAGCTCGTTCAGCTTCTGCTCGCGCTCGGCCTTGTCCTTCACATGCACTTCGAGGACGGCGCGGATATTCTCTTCCACCGTCAGGCCGCGGAAGATCGAGGCTTCCTGCGGCAGATAACCGACGCCGAGACGCGAGCGGCGGTACATCGGCATGGTCGTGACGTCGTTGCCGTCGATCTCAATCGTGCCTTCATCGACCGGCACCAAGCCGGTGATCATGTAAAAACAGGTGGTCTTGCCGGCGCCGTTCGGGCCGAGCAGGCCGACGGCCTCGCCACGGCGCACCACCAGCGAGACGCCGTTGACGACGCGCCGCGTCGCATAGGTCTTCGTCAGACCTCGCGCGATCAGCGTTCCCTGATAGCGGCTCTTGTCGGCGGCACCCGCAGCTTGTGGCCCGGGCTTGCCGAACATGGTGGATAGCGATGATAATTTCACGTGGGAGGCCGGCTTCTCAGTTCTGCTTCTGCTGCTGCGCATTCGGCTGCGATTTCGGATCGAGCTGAATCTGGACACGCCCGCCGCAGCTTTCAAGCTGCGCCTGACCGGTCTGCATATGAACCGTCAGCTTGCAGCCGGTAAAGACGTTCGGCCCGTCCGACAGAATAACCTTATTCCCTTCATCCGCCGTGAGGATGAATGTCTGCGAGGCCATGTCGAAATTGCCGTCATCGGCGGTCGCCGTCTGCGTGCCCGAGCTCAGGAAGACCTTGTCCGTCACCAGGATCTTGTCGATATCGGCACTTCCCGATGCAAGCGAGGCCGACTGTTCCGGCTGCGCTGCGGGCTGCGCGCCGTCAGCAGCCGGCTTTGCCGCCTTGTCCTTGTAATAGACGGTCATCTTGCCGGACTGCATCGTCGTCGTCCCCTGGACGACCTTGACGTTGCCGGTGAAGAGCGCGGTGTGTTCCTGGTCGTGGATCTCCAGCTTGTCGCTTTCGATCTGGATCGGCTGGTCGTTGGACAGCTTCATGCCCGGCATCGTGGCCGTCGCCTGCTGCGCGCCGGCGCCCGTGGCCGTCAGAATGAGGGCAAATGCGCCGGCAATGAATGCCATGCCTATCTTGCAAGTGGAAATGCGACAATCTTTTGTCATGATGACCCGGCTGGTTAAGTGCCCTGTTTATGGATGGTGGATGGATCGACATTCATGCGAACATTCCCCTCGAATGTGATCACCCGCCCCTTATCGGTTATCTGAAGCGTCTTCGCAACAATGGAGGCATTGTCCTTGGTGATGGTGACGGGGTCGTCGCTCCGCATGTTTCCGCCCTTGATGTCGAGCTGCGCGGACTGGAAATTCGCATTGAGGCCACTGCTCAGCACTAGGGTGAAGGGAGCCGTCATATGCAGATTGTCGGTGGCGCGGTTGTAATCGGCGGTCGAGGCGACGACGCGGGCGATCAGGCCGTCATTCATCGGCACGGCGGCCTTGATGGTCTCGAGCGTGATGAGATCGGGATTGCGGATATCCTGCAGCGCCCTTTCGGCCAGCATCGAATAATTGATGCCGTCGGAATTGCGACCTGATATCGCCGGCTTTTCCATCACGACCTTGCCGTTCTCGATCTTGGCGCCTTCCATCTTGATGTTCTCGGGCAGATAGGTGCGGATCACTGTCACGGCGCCGACGGCGACTGAAACGATAAGGGCTGCCACCGGCAGCAATATCTTCAGCCGCCGCACGCGGGCGGAATGGAACAACGCATCGCCATAGGCGCTCCTGCCAGACCCTGAATAGGCGGCATGTCCGTTGTTCTTCAGGGTATCGAGCATAGGCCTCGTCCATGTGCGGTGATCGCCGCGCCTCGATAACAAAGCCGGCAGCCAATCACAGTTCGTTTCGCATTATTACATTGGCTTGCCAATATGGAATTTTTTCTGCAACAAGCAACACAACGGAAAAACATTGAAAAGTGGCATTCGTACGGGCCGCTGCCATCCTATTTCACCGGATCGATCGGCGGCATGCCGAAGCCGGTTCCATCGCTGGAGGTTTCTATGGACAGTTCGATCATCGCGGATCGCCGGCGGTTGCGCCGCAAGCTGGGCTTCTGGCGCCTCGTCGCGGTGGCCCTCATCGTGGCACTTGGTTTCGCCTTCTACCGCTTTGCCCTCGGCGGTGCCGGGACGCAGCGCCCGCACATCGCCCATGTGACGATATCCGGGCTGATCGTCGACGACGACGAGCTTCTCGAGCGGCTGAAGAAGGTCGAGACCAGCGAACAGGTGAAGGCAGCGGTGATTTCGATCTCCTCGCCCGGCGGCACGACCTATGGCGGCGAAAAAATCTTCAAGGCGATCCGGGCGATATCAGCCAAGAAGCCTGTCGTCTCCGACGTGCGCACGCTTGCCGCCTCGGCCGGCTACATGGTCGCCACCGCCGGCGATACGATCATTGCCGGCGACAGTTCGATCACCGGTTCGATCGGCGTCATCTTCCAGTATCCGCAGATCCAGCCGCTGCTCGACAAGATCGGCGTTTCGCTGCAGGAGATCAAGTCCTCGCCGCTGAAAGCCGAGCCCTCGCCCTTCCACGAGGCGAGCGAGGAAGCCAAGGCGATGATCCGCAACATGGTGGTCGACAGCTATAACTGGTTCGTCGACCTGGTGGCCGACCGGCGCAAGCTGCCGCGCGACGAGGTGCTGAAACTGGCCGACGGCACGATCTACACCGGCCGCCAGGCGCTGAAGGTGAAACTCGTCGATACGATCGGCGGCGAGTCCGAGATCCGCGCCTATCTGACGTCGCGCGGCGTCGACGCCGATCTGCCGATGGTGGACTGGGACAAGAAGAGCAATACGCCCTTTCTGCTCGCTGGGGCTGTTTCTCGGTTGATTACGATCTTCGGTTATGATGATCTCATGAAAACCCAGGATATCAATGGAATCCTGCCCCCAAAGTTGCTTCTTGACGGGCTGCTTTCAGTTTGGCAGGTTGGCCACGATTGATAAGAAATCAATAATTTAAGGGGGCGAAGGTGATCAAGTCCGAATTGGTGCAGATTGTTGCGGCACGCAACCCGCATCTCTATCATCGCGACGTCGAGAATATCGTCAACGCGGTTCTCGACGAGATCACGGATGCACTGGCTGCGGGTAACCGAGTTGAATTGCGCGGCTTTGGCGCCTTTTCGGTCAAGAACCGCCCTTCGCGCTCCGGCCGCAACCCGCGGACCGGCGATACCGTCTTCGTCGAGGAGAAGTGGGTTCCCTTCTTCAAGACCGGCAAGGAGCTGCGCGAGCGGCTTAATCCCGGCCAGGCCGACGAAGAGGATTGAGCCGTCGCTGCCTGCGGCGAAATCGCACTTGAACTCGACGGTCGTTTTCCTATTCTGCTAACGCATCGTGCTTTCCGCGTCTTACAAAGACGCGTGGCGCTGCAAGCATGAAACGCGCCCTTCGAAAAGACCGGCGCAATCTGCCGCGTGGAGACCTCAAATGGCCAAGAAGATCGTCAACCTGTTGATTTTGCTGCCGCTCGGTGTCATCCTCATCGTCTTCTGCGTCGCCAACCGGCAGAGCGTCACGCTCGCCTTCAATCCGTTCCGGCCGGAAGATCAGGTGCTTGCAGTTTCCGCACCCTTCTTCGTCTTCCTGGTCGTCGCGCTGATCGCGGGCATGCTGATCGGGGCGGCAGCCACCTGGTTCAGCCAGGGCAAACACCGCAAGCGCGCCCGCACCGAGGCCAAGGAAGCCATCCGCTGGCAAAGCGAGGCCGACCGCCACAAGAACCGCGCCGAGGAAATCGCCGGGCAGCTGCCGGCCCGGTAAGACCTGATTCGATATTTCGAAGGCCGGCTGCCCGTCAAACCGGGAAAAAGCTCAGTTCCTCATAATCGCCTTCCGGCGACGCGCCGTTGCCGGTCACGTGGAAACCGTGGGCGAGGTAGAACGCCTTTGCACGCCGGTTCTTCACCAGGCATTTCAGCCGATACCGGTGCTGCGGCCATTCCGGCAGGGCGTGCAGCAGCGCCGTGCCTGCGCCCTGACCCTGGAATTCCGGTTTTAGGTAGAGCATGTGGATGAAATCGTCCTCCGGCCAGAGCGACAGGAAACCGGCGACGCTGCCGCTTTCATGCGCGCAGACGAAGACCGTCTCGCCATTGGTATGGGCGGCGAAATCCTCGCGATGGAATTTGCCCGGATCGACCCAGACGAATGTTTCGCGGCGCACGGAAAGGTAAATCTCCGCAAGCACTTCCTGGTCTTCCGCCCGCGGCGGCCTGATGATCCACCTCATCTCCGCCCGCGCCAAGCCTAACCCGCCGCCATCTTCGCGACGACGGCGGCATTGAAGTCCGAAAAGAACCCTTCGGCGAGCTTCTGCGAAGTCGAATCGAGCAGGCGGGCGCCGAGCTGGGCGAGCCTGCCGCCGAGTTCAGCCTTCGACCGGTAGTGCAGGATCGTCTCGGCGTCCCTTTCCTCGAGCACGATATCAGCGCTGCCCCTGGCGAAGCCGGCAAGACCGCCCTTGCCTTCGGCCGACAGCGTATAACTCTTCGGTGCGTCGACATTGGAAAGCGTCAGCAGCCCGTGGAAGGTGGCAGACAGCAGGCTGAACCTGACCTTGATCGTCGCCTCGAAGACATCAGGCGACAGCCGTTCGATGCTCTGGCAGCCTGGAATGCAGCCGCGCATGATCTCGGGATCGTTGAGTGCTGCCCAGACGACGCGCCGCGGCGCGGCGATGCGTTCTTCGCCGGTGAAATCCATTCGATGGCCCCATCTTCGATTCGCTCATCTTATCCCAGCGGGAAAGCGCTTTGCCAAGACGGAAGGGAATGTTATCTGCGGGCTTGCCACCCGGAACGGGGAATTGACGATGAATGACGAACTGAAGCCCTGGAGCGTGACGGCAAGCCGCATCACCTATGAGGACCGCTGGATCCGGGTCCGAAGCGACGATTGCGTCACCGCCGATGGAATCGTCGTCGCGCCCTTCCATGTGCTCGATTATCCCGACTGGATCAATGTCATCCCTGTGATGCCCGACGGACGCGTGCTGCTGACGCGGGAATATCGGCATGGCCGCGGCGAGATCGTGCTCGGTCTGGTCGCCGGCAGCCTCGAACCCGGCGACAGCAAGACCGGCGATGCGGCGATGGCGGCGGCGGAGCGCGAACTCCAGGAAGAGACCGGCTATGAAGCCTCGACCTTCGTCAAGCTGCTCACCTCCTATCCGAATGCCGCTAATCACAGCAACGCGGTAACGAGCTGGCTGGCGCTCGGGCTGAACCGAGCCGGCGAACCGTCTTTCGATCCCGGCGAGAAGGTCGAGCTGCTATTTGCGGATCTTGCTGCCATCCTCGGCGAACTGCAGTCCGGGCGCGGTCATCATGCAGTCTATGCATGTCGCAGCCCTCTATGCGGCGGAAAGCTGGCTTCGCACACAGGCCTCCGAGGGCTTGAAATAGGCGCCGCGCCGGGAAAACCCTGTCCGCTTGCCCGGGCTGGCCGGCAGCGCAGTTGATCCGCCCCGCTTTTCTGGGCTACTGCATATTCAAAGTGCCGCAGCGCGCTTTGCGCGTTTCAAAAGACGCGCGGGCCTGCAGCCGACGCAAAGCCGATAAGACACCCGACAGAGACGCGGAAGAGCACGTTGAAACAGAGAGAGGGCCGGCCGGGCCAGAAGAAAACATCAGGTCCTTCCGGTGAAAGCCGCAGGGACGATCGGTCAGGCCGGCCGCCGAAGCCGGTCGCGCGGCCCGCGGCAACCCGTGAGGCGGTGCGCGAGGCTGCCGTGCCTGCCGCCGTCGTGCGTCCTCTGATGACACGCAGCGGCGAGCGTCCGACCGAGCGCGTGCCCGTCATCCTCGAATCGCTCGGGGCCGGCGATTTCCATCTGATCGACAGCGGCAACGGCGAAAAGCTCGAGCAATACGGCCCCTATCGCATCATCCGTCCGGAAGCCCAGGCGCTGTGGCGGCCTTCTCTGGCGCCCCAAGTCTGGGAAAAGGTCGATGCCGCCTTCACCGGCGACACCGACGAGGAAGGCACCGGCCGCTGGCGCTTCCCGAAGGAGGCGCTCGGCGAGACCTGGCCGCTCAATCTGCTCGGCGTCGATTTCCTCGGCCGCTTCACCTCCTTCCGCCATGTCGGCGTCTTCCCCGAACAGATCGTCCACTGGAGCTGGATGAAAGAGCAGGTCGAAAAGGCCGGCCGGCCGCTGAAAGTGCTGAACCTCTTCGGTTATACCGGCGTCGCTTCGCTGGTTGCCGCCGCAGCCGGCGCCGAGGTCACCCATGTCGACGCCTCGAAGAAGGCGATCGGCTGGGCGCGGGAAAACCAGGCGCTCGGGCGCATGGAGAAACTGCCGATCCGCTGGATCTGCGAGGATGCGATGAAATTCATCCTGCGCGAGGAACGCCGCGGCAGCCAGTACGATATCATCCTCACCGATCCGCCGAAATTCGGCCGCGGCCCCAATGGCGAAGTCTGGCATCTTTTCGAGCATCTGCCGTTGATGCTCGATGTCTGCCGCGAAATCCTGTCGCCGAAAGCAGTAGGCCTGGTGCTGACGGCCTATTCGATCCGCGCCAGCTTCTATTCGATCCACGAATTGATGCGCGAGACGATGCGGGGCGCCGGCGGTGTGGTCGAATCCGGCGAGCTGGTGATTCGCGAAGCCGGCACCGACGGCAAGACGCAGGGCCGCGCGCTTTCCACCTCCCTCTTTTCCCGCTGGGTGCCGAAATGAGCAAGGACTTCCACGATCAGGGACCGCGCAGGGTCGGACAGGTGAAGGAAGTCACCTCGCTCGCCAATCCGATCATCAAGGACATCAAGGCGCTGACGAACAAGAAGTCTCGCGAGGAAAGCGGTACTTTCCTCGCCGAAGGACTGAAGCTCGTCATCGATGCGATCGAACTCGGCTGGGCGATCCGCACGCTGGTCTATGCCAAGGCCGCCAAGGGCAAGCCGCTGGTCGAGCAGATGGCGGCAAAGACCGTCGCCTCGGGCGGGCTGGTGCTCGAGGTCAGCGAAAAGGTGATCGCCTCGATCACCCGCCGCGACAATCCGCAGATGGTCGTCGGCATCTTCGAGCAGCGCTGGGCGCCGCTGAAGGGTATCCGACCGAGCGAGGGCGAGACATGGGTGGCGCTCGATCGGGTACGCGACCCCGGCAATCTCGGCACCATCATCCGCACGGCCGATGCGGCTGGGGCTTCCGGCATCATACTTCTCGGAGAAACGACCGATCCCTTCTCGCTCGAAACGGTGCGGGCAACCATGGGCTCGGTCTTTGCCGTTCCGGTCGCGCGGGCGACGCCTGAGGAATTCATCGCCTGGCGGAAATCGGCCGGCGTTTCCGTCGTTGCGACGCATCTTGCCGGCGCGGTCGATTACCGGACGATCGACTACCGGAAAAAGCCCGTCGTGCTGTTGATGGGCAACGAGCAATCCGGCCTGCCGGAACAGCTTGCCAGGGAGGCCGACGCGCTTGCCCGTATTCCGCAGCAGGGCCGCGCCGATTCCTTGAACCTCGCCGTCGCCACTGCCGTCATGCTTTTCGAGGCACGCCGCCATCTCCTCTCACTTGCCGAGGGCAAATGACCGAACAGACGCATGCACGCCCGGCGCTGTTTTCGCGCCCGGCACCGATCCTCTTCTTCATCGTCGTCGCCGTTCTGATCGACCAGGCCGTCAAGATCGCCGTTGATCATTACCTGCCGCTGCAGGAGGCGGTGCCCGTCGTTCCGATGCTGGCGCTCTACCGCACCTATAATCTCGGCGTCGCCTTTTCGATGCTATCAGGCATGGACGGCTGGTTCATCGTCGGCATGCGGCTCGTCATCGTCGCCTTCGTCATCTGGCTGTGGTACCGCACGGCGAAGGATCGCTGGATCGCCCATCTCGGTTATGCGCTGATCATCGCCGGCGCGATCGGCAATCTCGTCGACCGCTTCGCCTATGGGCATGTGATCGATTACATTCTTTTCTACACCGAGAGCTGGTCCTTCGCGGTCTTCAATCTCGCCGACAGTTTCATCACCATCGGGGCCGGCTGCGTCATTCTCGACGAGCTGCTTTTGCCGAAAAAGGCCGGCCGCTAAAATCTTATCGAAATCCTGAAGGCATTCGGAACGGGCCTCATGTTAGCCAGATAGCATGCAGAACCTGGGACAGTTGCAGGAAAGATTGTCCGCCGCCTTCGGTGGACCCGCCGCCAAGCCGCTTGAGAAGCGGATGGAGGTCTTTTCCCCACGGCCGAACGCAGCCGCACCCCGGGGCGCCGATGACCGCCAGGGCGGGCCTGCACCGACACGGCGCCTGCTGTTCTACTGGCTTGGCGGCGCCGGCCTTCTTGCCGCAACGATCCTGATGCTGCTTGCCCACGCCGGCGATCCGCTGCTGCTTTCGGGTGGTCTCGTCATCCTTGGCCTGGCCGTCATCGCCAGCTATGCCCTGTTGATGGTTCGCTCGCGCAGGGTCGGGCAGCGCCCCGGTCAACCCATGCCGGATTGGAACGCCGGCGTAAAGCTGTTCGCCGACGTGCACGACGTGCTCGGCGACATCACGGTCAGCCGCACCATGGACCGGCGCATCATCTCCGCCAACGATACCTTTCGCCGCCTGACCGGACGGCTGCGTCCGGAAGGACGCACCTGCGAGGAGATCGGGATTGCCTTCCGCCCCGGCCCGGTACCGCATTGCTACGATGTCGAGATTTCGACGCCGGAGGGCCAGCGCATCTTCCTTTGGCGCGATGTCGTCACCCGCGACCCGGCGAACGGCCGCCTGCTGCTGCAGAGCGTTGCCCGCGACGTGACCGACGAGCGGCTGATTGCGCAGGGCCGCGAGGAGGCCCGTCAGAAGGCCGAATATAACAGCGCCGCCAAATCGAGGCTGCTTGCCACCGTCAGCCACGAGGTGCGCACACCACTTTCCGGCATCCTCGGCATGACGCATCTGATCGCCGAGACGCGGCTGACGCAGGAGCAGCAGAACTATCTCGCGAATATCCGCCAGTCCGGCCATGCATTGACGCAGCTCGTCGAGGATCTGCTCGATTTCTCCACCATCGAGGTCGGCCGCTTCGCGCTGCACCCGCGCTCGGAATCGCTGCGCAAACTCCTGGAAAGCGTCGTCGAGATGCTCGCCCACCGGGCGCATGAGAAGGGGATCGAGATCGGCGCCACCGTGTCATCCGACGTGCCCGAAAATATGAGCTTCGACCCGGCGCGGCTGCGCCAGGTTCTGTTCAACGTTATCGGCAACGCCGTGAAGTTCACCCAGGTCGGCGGCGTTTTTATCCGCGTGTCGCTCGACGGCGACGACCTGTCGATCACCGTGACCGACAGCGGCCCCGGCATGACGGCGGAGGAGCAGGCGCGCGTCTTCGGCGAGTTCGAGCAGGGCGGGAGCGTTGCCGACAAGAGCAGCGGCACCGGGCTCGGCCTTGCCATCTCCGCCCGCATCATGCGCGAATTCAATGGCGCGCTGACGGTTGCCAGCGAAATGGGCAGAGGCAGCGAATTCACCATCCGCTTCCCTGTCGATATCGGCAGCGAGCGCCCCGACCGGCGAAACACGCTGCTTGCCGGCAACAGTGTCGTACTGCTGGCGCCGGCAGGTGCGGCGCGCACTGCCATCGCCGAAACGATCACAGCGCTCGGCGGTCTCTGCCATCTCGTCGGCGACGGCGAGACGGCGCGGGCAACGCTGCTCGAACTGGCAAAGGGCGGACGGCGGCCGACCGACATCATCATCGACCACCGCATGTCGGCGGAATTTTCCGCCCATCTTGCCGATCGCGCCGAAATCGCCGCACTTGGCCTGCGCAAGGTCCTGCTCGTCAATCCGGAAGAGCGCAGCGCCCATCCGCTTGACCTCTTCGATGCCTGGCTGATCCGGCCGCTGCGCGAACAGTCGCTGATCGACGTGCTGCGCGGGCGTATGCGCGGCATGGAGAAACGCGACGCGCTGAACGATAACCAGCCGGGCTTCGGCCTCTCGGTGGCTGAGACGCTGGTTGCCGCCGGCGGGCTCAGCATCCTGCTCGGCGAAGACGATCCGATCAATGCCATGCTGGTGCGTGTCGTTCTGGAAAAGGGCGGGCACAAGGTGCGCCATGTCGAAGATTTCGAGACACTGCTCGACTATGCACTCTGCGAGGCGAATGCCCGGCCCGATATCATCATCAGCGATCTCTCGATGCCGGGTGGCAACGGCATCGACATGCTGGGACGCCTGCGTGGCCACGAGCGGCGGCTCGATCTCGCCCCGATGCCGGTGATCGTGCTGACTGCAGACAAGAGCGACGAATCACGCCGCCAAGTCTTGCTCAACGGCGCCAACCGCGTCATGATAAAGCCGGTCGATCCGGTGCGGCTGCTGACTGAAGTTCAGGCGGTCGCCGCCCTTTCCGCCCGCCGGGCAGAGGCGCGGTGAGCGCCTCAGAAACCGGCACGCTTCTTGCGCGTGGAAACTCAAAATGTCACTTTCCTGTCGTAGAGAAGTGTTTTATGGCGTCGATAAGCCGGTAACGGGAGAATCGTTATGTCCGCCATCGACATCCTGAATCGTGACACCACCGCCGAGGCTGCGCGGCCCTCGACGGCTGCTGTACAGAAGGACGGCGATATCCTCGGCCGCATCGGCAATCTGGAGACCCGCCTTGCCCGCACGGCACGCGAGATCGATGCCGCCCAGGCCGTGCGCTACCGCGTCTTCGTCGACGAAATGAAGGCGCAGCTGCCGTTGGACGCCATGCGCCGCCAGCGCGATGTCGACGCCTATGACGCCGTCTGCGATCATCTTCTCGTTCTCGACCGCTCGATCGAGGGCGACCCGGAAGACCAGATCGTCGGCACCTACCGTCTGCTGCGTCAGGATGTCGCTATCGCCAATGGCGGTTTTTACTCGGCTTCCGAATTCGAAATCGAGGGCCTTATCGCCAAACATCCGGACAAGCGCTTCATGGAGCTCGGCCGCTCCTGCGTGCTGCCGGAATACCGCACCAAGCGCACCGTCGAGCTCCTGTGGCAGGGCAACTGGGCCTACGCGCTGAAGCACGGCGTCAGCGCCATGTTCGGCTGTGCCTCTTTCCCCGGCGTCTATCTCGAAAGCCACGCGCTGGCGCTGTCCTTCCTCTACCACAATGTGCTGGCGAAGAACGAATGGGCCGTCGGCGCCTTGCCGCATCTGGCCCGCAACATGGACCTGATGCCGGTCGAGGCCATCAACCCGAAGCGGGCGCTGATGGCCCTGCCGCCGCTGATCAAGGGCTATCTGCGCCTCGGTGCGATGGTCGGCTCCCATGCGGTCGTCGATCATGCCTTCAACACGACCGACGTGCTGATCGTGCTGCCGATCTCCAGCATTTCGGACCGTTATCTGAATTATTACGGCGCCGACGCCGGCCGCTTTGCGAGCTAGGGTAATTCAGACGAAGCAGCGTTGAGGGGTCGGTCTTGAGGTCCCCCAGCGAATTGAACTCCCGTGCATGTCTCAATCACCGAAAAATATGTGCCCGGCGGAGGCGCTGCTAGCCGAGCACATATCTCTGTTATAGGCGCGGAAGACTACTAACCCGCCCCGTAGGCGGCGATCGCCGCCATGTTGACGATGTCGCTGTCCTTGGCGCCCATCGAGGTGATCTGCACCGGTTTGTCGAGACCGACGAGGATCGGGCCGATCACCGTGGAGCCGCCGAGTTCCTGCAGCATCTTGGTCGAGATCGAGGCCGAGTGGAAGGCCGGCATGACGAGCACGTTGGCCGGCCCGGAAAGGCGGCAGAAGGGATATTGCTCCATCACCTTGCGGTTCAGAGCGACATCGGCCGCCATCTCGCCGTCATATTCGAAATCGACGCGGCGCTTGTCGAGGATCTTCACCGCCTCGCGCACCCGCTCGGAGCGTTCGCCCGAGGGATGGCCGAAGGTGGAATAGGCCAGCATGGCGACCCGCGGCGGATAACCCATGCGCCGCGCCAGACCGGCGGCCTCTTCGGCGATATCGGCAAGCTCCTCGGCCGTCGGCATGTCGTGCACCGCGGTATCGGCAACGAAGACCGTGCGGCCGCGGCAGAGCGCCAGCGATACGCCGATAACGCGGTGGCCGGGCTTCTCATCGATGCAGCGGCGCACGTCTTCGAGCGCCGTCGAATAGTTTCGGGTGATGCCCGTCACCATGCCGTCGGCATCGCCGAGCGCCACCATGGTGGCGGCGAAGTGGTTGCGGTCGTTATGGATCAGCCGCTGGGCGTCGCGGTGAAGGTAACCGTGCCGCTGCAGCCGGGCATAGAGATAGTCGATATAGGCCTCGACCCGGGTCGAAAGCCGCGCATTGACGATTTCGAGGCCCGGCCGGTTGAGATCGATGCCGGCGCGTTCCGCCGTCGCCCGGATCAGGTCCTCGCGGCCGAGCAGGATGGCGGTGCCGAGCTGCTGGTTGGCGTAGGACATCGCCGCACGCAGGACCTGTTCTTCCTCGGCCTCGGCAAAGACGATCCGCTTCGGACGGCGGCGGACGCGCTCGTAAAGGCTGGCGAGCGTCGAGGCGATCGGATCGCGGCGAGCCGAAAGCTCGCGGGCATAACCGGCCATGTCGGTGATGACCTTGCGGGCGACGCCGCTTTCGATCGCAGCTTGCGCGACTGCCACCGGGATCGCCGAGATCAGCCTGGGATCGAAGGGAACGGGGATGATGTATTGCGACCCGAAACGCGGCCGGTTGCCCTGGTAGGCGGCAACGACGTCATCGGGAACGTCCTCGCGGGCTAGGTTTGCCAACGCATTGACGGCAGCGATCTTCATCGCGTCGTTGATGGTGGAGGCGCGGACATCGAGAGCGCCACGGAAGATATAGGGAAAGCCGAGGACGTTGTTGACCTGGTTCGGATAGTCCGAACGGCCGGTCGCCATGATGGCGTCGTCGCGGATGCGCGCCACCTCTTCCGGGGTGATCTCGGGATCGGGATTGGCCATGGCGAAGATGATCGGCCGCTCCGCCATCGAGCGGATCATCTTGGCCGAAAACGCGCCCTTCTGCGACAGGCCGAAAACGACGTCTGCGCCTTTCATCGCCTCTTCCAGCGTGCGCGTGTCGGTCTTTGCCGCATGCGCCGATTTCCACTGGTTCATGCCCTCGGTGCGGCCTTGGTAGATGACGCCCTTGGTGTCGCAGAGGATGACGTTCTCAGGCGCAAAACCCATCGCCTTGATGAGTTCGACGCAGGCGATCGCCGCCGCACCCGCGCCGTTGCAGACGAGCTTCGTCGTCTTCAGGTCGCGGCCGGTCAGCTCCAGCGCGTTGATCAGGCCGGCGGCGGCGATGATCGCCGTTCCATGCTGGTCGTCATGGAACACCGGAATGTCCATCAGCTCGCGCAGCCGGCTTTCGATGACGAAACAATCCGGCGCCTTGATATCCTCGAGGTTGATGCCGCCGAAGGAAGGACCGAGGAAGCGCACGCAGTTGATGAACTCGTCGACATTTTCCGTATCGATCTCGAGGTCGATGGAATCGACATCGGCGAAGCGCTTGAACAGCACCGCCTTGCCTTCCATGACGGGCTTGGATGCCAGCGCGCCGAGATTGCCGAGGCCGAGGATCGCCGTGCCGTTGGAAATAACCGCAACCATATTGCCGCGCGCCGTATAATCGTAGGCCGTCTGCGGATCGGCGGCGATCGCCTTCACGGGCACCGCAACACCCGGCGAATAGGCAAGCGAGAGGTCGCGTTGCGTCGCCATCGGCTTGGTCGGGTTGATCTCCAGCTTGCCGGGCCGGCCCATTGCGTGAAAATCGAGCGCCTCCTGGTCGGTAACCGAGGTCACCGGCCGGTCCTTCTTATCGATATCGGGCATAAATCCTCCAACGTCCTGTGGGCGACGCTTTGCTCTTCCTCAAATGCTGTTGTCATCTATAGCGGCGCGCGGATAGGGTTGGCACCTGTTTTTTTGGGAAAAACTGCACCTCCGTGAACGCACGAATAGACACAGGGAATGAAGCCTTTTCGGCGGCCGAGCTCGCCACGGCGGAAAGCCGTGCCTCGGCGACGCCGATGATGGAGCAATATATCGAGATCAAGGCGAACAATCCGGGTTCGCTTCTGTTTTATCGCATGGGCGATTTCTACGAGCTGTTCTTCGAGGATGCGCTGGAGGCCTCGCGCGCGCTCGGCATCACGCTGACCAAGCGCGGCCAGCACATGGGTCAGGATATCCCGATGTGCGGCGTTCCGGTGCATGCAGCCGATGATTATCTGCAGAAGCTGATTTCACTCGGCTTCCGCGTCGCCGTCTGCGAGCAGATCGAGGATCCCGCGGAAGCGAAAAAACGCGGTGGAAAATCCGTCGTCAAGCGTGACGTCGTGCGCCTCGTCACTCCAGGCACGATTACCGAGGAAAAGCTGCTTTCGCCCTCGGAATCAAACTATCTGATGGCGCTGACCCGTATTCGCGCCAGCGGCGAGGCCTTACTGGCGCTTGCCTGGATCGATATTTCCACAGGCGTCTTCCGGCTTGCCGAGACCGAAGCCTCGCGGCTGCTTGCCGATATCCTGCGCATCGATCCGCGCGAGCTCATCCTGCCCGACACGATGTTTCACGATCCCGAACTCAAGCCGGTCTTCGACGTGCTCGGCCGCACAGCCGTGCCGCAGCCTTCCGTGCTCTTCGACAGCGCCAGCGCCGAAGGCCGGATCGCGCGTTATTTCGGCGTTTCGACACTCGACGGCTTCGGCACCTTCTCGCGCGCCGAACTTGCGGCCGCAGCCGCCGCAGTCGCCTATGTCGAGAAGACGCAGATTGCCGAGCGTCCGCCGCTTGGAAAGCCGGAGCGGGAAAGTGCGGCCTCGACGCTGTTCATCGATCCCGCCACCCGCGCCAATCTCGAACTTGCCCGCACGCTCTCCGGCGATCGCAACGGTTCGCTACTGAAGGCGATCGACCGCACCGTCACGGGCGGCGGCGCCAGGCTTCTTGCCGAGCGGCTGATGTCGCCGCTGACCGACCCCGCCCGCATCAATGCGCGGCTCGATTCGATCGGCTTCCTGATCGACGAACCCCTGCTCTGCGGCAATCTGCGCGACACGCTGAAACATGTGCCCGACATGCCGCGCGCCCTGTCTCGCCTGGCGCTCGACCGCGGCGGCCCGCGCGATCTCTCAGCGATACGCCAGGGCCTTGACGCGGCGGGCGGAGTTGCGGCCATGCTCGGCAAGGCGATGCTGCCCGAAGAGCTCGGCCAGGCGCTGTCCGGCCTGCAGGCCCTTCCCGCGGCACTGGAAAAGCTGCTTGCCGAGATGCTCGCCGACGAATTGCCGCTGTTGAAACGCGATGGCGGCTTCCTGCGCGACGGCGCCAACGCCGAGCTCGACGAGGTCCGGGCACTGCGCGACCAGTCGCGTCGCGTCATCGCCGGCCTGCAATTGCAATATGCCGAGGAAACCGGCATCCGGTCGCTGAAGATCAAGCACAACAACGTCCTCGGCTATTTCATCGAAGTGACCGCCGGCAACGCCTCGCCGATGACGGAGACGGCGGACGCGAAGGCCCGCTTCATCCACCGCCAGACGATGGCGAACGCGATGCGCTTCACCACGACCGAACTTGCCGACCTCGAAAGCCGCATCGCCAATGCCGCCGACCAGGCGCTGACGATCGAGCTCGAAGCCTTCGACAGGATGACGGCGGCCGTCGTTGCCGAAGCCGAGGCGATCAAAGCGGGCGCTCGGGCGCTTGCCGTCGTCGACGTCGCCGCAGGCTTGGCGCTTCTCGCCGAGGAGCAGGCCTATTGCCGCCCGCAGGTCGACGGCTCGAAGATGTTTGCCATCGAGGGCGGGCGCCATCCGGTCGTCGAGCAGGCGCTGCGGCGGCAGGCGGGCGGCCCCTTCGTCGCCAACCATTGCGATCTCTCGCCAAGGACCGGCGACCGGGACGGGGCGATCTGGCTGCTGACCGGCCCGAACATGGGCGGCAAGTCGACCTTCCTGCGCCAGAACGCGCTGATATCGATCCTGGCGCAGATGGGCTCCTTTGTGCCCGCGACATCAGCCCATATCGGCATCGTCGACCGACTTTTCTCGCGTGTCGGCGCCTCCGACGATCTGGCGCGCGGGCGCTCCACCTTCATGGTCGAGATGGTGGAAACGGCTGCGATCCTCAACCAGGCGAGCGACCGTTCCCTCGTCATTCTCGACGAGATCGGCCGCGGCACCGCCACCTTCGACGGTCTGTCGATCGCCTGGGCCGCCGTCGAGCACCTGCATGAGGCCAATCGCTGCCGCGGCCTCTTCGCCACGCATTTCCACGAACTGACCGTGCTTTCGGAAAAGCTTGGCCGGCTATCGAACGCGACGATGCGCGTCAAGGAATGGGACGGCGACGTCATTTTCCTGCATGAGGTCGGGCCGGGTGCGGCGGACCGCTCCTATGGCATCCAGGTCGCGCGCCTTGCTGGGCTTCCGGCCTCGGTCGTGGCGCGGGCGCGCGACGTGCTCACCCGCCTGGAAGATGCCGACCGCAAGAACCCGGCGAGCCAGTTGATCGACGACCTGCCGCTCTTCCAGGTGGCGGTGCGCCGGGAGGAAACCGCCCGCGGGACCTCCAAGGTCGAGGAGGCGCTGAAGGCGATGAGCCTTGACGATATGACGCCGCGCGAGGCCATGGATGCGCTTTACGACCTCAAGAAGAAGCTGAAATAGGAGTAGCGCGCCATGTTCATGGAAAAACTGGTTCGCGAAACCGAGCGTCTCTCGCTCATCTGTTCCATGCTCGATACGATGCGGCGCGCCGATAAGGACCGCAATGCCCGCGGCTGGACGTCTCCGATCGGCATGCTGAAAATCACCCGCTGCTGCGCCGTGATTTCCGAGCTCGGAACCTCGATTGCCAAGGCCGGCTATCGCGAATGCGACAGACAGGCGCTCGAAGAGATCATGCGCGAGACACGGCAGGTGCTGCATCTGCTGAATGCGCGGGCCGCCGGCTGAAGATTTCGGGACGCCCGGCGCCTTGCGTCAAAGCGCCCGTGCATCTTGCGGCGAACCAACACCATTTCGCCAAATTTAAAGGTTCTTGCAGTATGAAGGCCCGTGTCAATCGCCGGGCAAAGGGGCTATAGCGCATGCAGACGAAACAAGCGGCAGGCCGTGAACCGGCAGTCCGGCATGAACAGGAAACCGCCCCGGCGACAGCGATGCGCGACCTCGATTTCCCCAATATCCTCGACGTCGAGCTCTTGCAGAAGCAGTGTGACGCCGTTGCCGAGGCCAACCGAAACCGGCCCGACGTCCTGCGCGCCGATCTTCTGGCGGTGCTGAAGAAGGCGAGCACCGAAGGCCGGCAGAAGGCACGCGAGGCACTTATGGCCGATGGCGGCGGGCTCAATTGCGCCTACCGGATTTCCTGGCTGCAGGACCAGATCACCACCGTCCTCTACAATTTCGCCACCGCCCATATCTTTCCGCAGCAGAAGGACAAGTTCGCGGTCACCGCCGTCGGCGGCTACGGCCGCGACACGCTGGCGCCCGGCTCGGATATCGACCTGCTGTTCCTCTTCCTGCCGAGGCCGGCGGAAGAGACGCACAAGGCGGTCGAATTCATGCTCTACGTGCTCTGGGACATGGGCTTCAAGGTCGGTCACGCCACCCGCACGTTGGAGGAGTGCATCGCGCTTTCCAAATCCGACATGACGATCCGCACCGCCATCCTGGAGATGCGCTACATCTGCGGCCTGCAGCGGCTGGAAACCGAGCTCGAGACCCGCTTCGACAAGGAGATCGTCACCGGTACCGGGCCTGAATTCATCGCCGCCAAGCTTGCCGAGCGCGACGAGCGCCACCGCAAGGCGGGCGACACGCGTTATCTCGTCGAACCGAACGTCAAGGAAGGCAAGGGCGGGCTTCGCGACCTGCACACGCTGTTCTGGATCTCGAAATATTATTATCACGTGCGCGACCAGGCGGAGCTGGTCAAGCTCGGCGTGCTCTCCAAGCACGAATACCGCCTGCTTGAAAAGGCCGACGATTTTCTCTGGGCGGTGCGCTGCCACATGCACTTCCTGACCGGCAAGGCCGAGGAGCGCCTGTCCTTCGATATCCAGCGCGAGATCGCCGAAGCCTTCGGCTATCACACCCGCCCGGGCCTTTCGGCCGTCGAGCGCTTCATGAAACACTATTTCCTCGTCGCCAAGGATGTCGGCGATCTCACGCGCATCCTCTGCGCCGCACTTGAAGACCAGCAGGCAAAGTCGATCCCGGGCCTCACCGGCGTCATCAGCCGCTTCACCCATCGCAACCGCAAGATCGCCGGCAGCGTCGAATTCGTCGAAGACCGCGGCCGCATCGCGCTGGCCGACCCCGAAGTCTTCAAGCGCGATCCCGTCAACATCATCCGGCTCTTCCACGTCGCCGACATCAACGGGCTGGAATTCCATCCGGACGCGCTGAAGCGCGTCACCCGTTCACTCGCCTTGATCGACAATGCCTTGCGGGAAAACGACGAGGCGAACCGGCTGTTCCTGTCGATCCTGACGTCGAAGCGGGATCCGGCGCTCATCCTGCGCCGGATGAACGAGGCCGGCGTGCTCGGACGCTTCATCCCAGAATTCGGCAAGATCGTCGCGATGATGCAGTTCAACATGTATCACCACTATACGGTCGACGAACATCTGATCCGCACCGTCGACATTCTCTCCGAAATCGACAAGGGGCGCGCCGAGGATCTGCACCCGCTCGCCAATAAGCTGATGCCGGGCATCGAGGATCGCGAGGCGCTCTATCTCGCCGTGCTCCTCCACGACATCGCCAAGGGCCGGCAGGAGGATCATTCGATCGCCGGCGCCCGCGTCGCCCGCAAGCTCTGCGCCCGCTTCGGCCTGTCGCAGAAGCAGACGGAAATCGTCGTCTGGCTGATCGAAGAACATCTGACCATGTCGATGGTGGCGCAGACCCGCGACCTCACCGACCGCAAGACAATCACCGATTTCGCCGACCGCGTGCAGTCTCTCGACCGGCTGAAGATGCTCTTGATCCTGACGATCTGCGATATCCGCGCCGTCGGTCCGGGTGTGTGGAACGGCTGGAAGGGCCAGTTGCTGCGCACGCTCTATTATGAGACCGAGCTGCTGCTCGCCGGCGGCTTTTCGGAGGTCTCCCGCAAGGAGCGGGCCAATGCCGCGGCCGACGCGCTGCGGGCCGCACTCGCCGACTGGAGCCAGAAGGACCGCAACATCTATACCAAGCTGCACTACCAGCCCTATCTGCTCTCCGTGCCGCTGGAGGACCAGATCCGCCACGCCCATTTCATCCGCCAAGCTGACAAGGCCGGCCAGGCGCTCGCCACCACGGTGCGCACCGACAGTTTCCACGCGATCACCGAGATCACCGTGCTGTCGCCCGACCATCCGCGGCTGCTCGCCGTCATTGCCGGCGCCTGTGCCGCAGCCGGGGCCAACATCGTCGATGCGCAGATCTTCACGACATCGGACGGACGGGCGCTCGACACGATCCATGTCAGCCGCGAATTTACCGACGATGCCGACGAACTGCGCCGGGCCGCGACGATCGGCCGGATGATCGAGGACGTGCTGTCCGGCCGCAAGCGCCTGCCCGAGGTCATCGCCACGCGCGCGCGCAACCGCAAGAAGAGCAAGGCCTTCGTCATTCCGCCGTCGGTCAACATCACCAACAGCCTGTCGAACAAGTTCACGGTCATCGAAGTCGAATGCCTCGACCGGCCGGGGCTGCTGTCGGAGATCACCGCCGTCCTTTCCGACCTGTCGCTCGACATCCAGTCGGCCCGCATCACCACCTTCGGCGAGAAGGTGATCGACACCTTCTACGTCACCGATCTGGTCGGCCAGAAAATTTCCGGGGACAGCAAGCGCGCCAACATCACCGCCCGGATGAAGGCCGTCATGGCCGAAGAAGAAGACGAGCTGCGCGAGCGCATGCCCTCCGGCATCATCGCACCCGCCGCCACCGCCCGGACCCCGCCTGCCAGCGAAAAGAAGGCCGGTTCCCCTATATGAGTCTGAACGCATGAGCCCCCACGCATGAGCCCAAACGCATGAGCCTGGTCAAGAAATTCGCGACCGTCGGCGGCGCCACCCTCGGCAGCCGCATCTTCGGCTTCGCCCGCGAAACGCTGATGGCTGCGGCCCTCGGCACCGGACCGATGGCCGACGTCTTCTACGCCGCCTTCCGCTTTCCGAATCTCTTCCGCCGGCTGTTTGCCGAGGGCGCCTTCAACGCCGCCTTCGTGCCGCTCTTTGCCAAGGAGATCGAGGCGAACGGCACGGATGGCGCCAAACGCTTTTCGGAAGAAGTGTTCGGCGTGCTGTTTTCGGTGCTGCTGCTCATCACCATCGTGATGGAGCTTGCCATGCCGCTCTTGGTGCGCTTCGTCATCGCGCCGGGCTTTGCCGACGATCCCGAAAAGTTCTCGATCACCATCCGCATGGCGGCGGTGATGTTTCCCTATCTGATGTGCATGTCGCTGACGGCGATGATGAGCGGCATGCTGAATTCGCTGCATCATTTCTTCGCCGCCGCCATCGCGCCCGTCTTCCTCAACGTGGTGATGATCGGAGCGCTGCTTTATGCGCTCTATACCGGCGCCGATCCGCTGGCGACGGCCTGGTACCTCTCCTGGGGCGTTCTTGCCGCCGGCGTCCTGCAGCTTGCCGTCGTTTATGTCGGCGTGCTTGCGGCCGGCATGAGCATCGGCTTCCGTTTCCCGAAGATGACACCGAATGTCAAGCGGCTGCTGATCCTGGCTGTGCCGGCGGCGGTGACCGGCGGCATCACCCAGATCAACCAGCTGATCGGCCAGGCGATTGCGTCGTCCCGCGACGGCGCGATCGCAGCACTGCAATATGCCGACCGCATCTATCAGTTGCCGCTCGGCGTCGTCGGCGTCGCCGTCGGCGTGGTGCTTCTGCCGGAACTTGCCCGGGCGCTGAAGGGCGGCAACCTGCGCGAGGCCGGAAACCTGCAGAACCGCTCGATCGAATTCGTGCTGTTCCTGACGATCCCCGCCGCTTTCGCGCTCTGGATCCTCTCCGACGAGATCATCCGCGTGCTCTATGAGCGCGGCGCCTTTTATCAGGAAAACACCGCCGTCGTCGGCTCGATCCTGGCGATTTACGGCATCGGCCTGCCGGCCTTCGTGCTGATCAAGGCGCTGCAGCCCGGCTTCTATGCCCGCGAAGACACCAAGACGCCGATGCGCTTTTCGGCCATCGCGGTGGCGACCAACTGCGCCACGGCGCTGACCCTCTTTCCCTATATGGGCGCGCCCGGCATCGCCGTTGCCGAAGCCACGGCCGGCTGGATCAGCACCGTGCTGCTGTTTGCCACGCTTTTGCGCCGTGGTCACCTGACATGGGAATGGGCGCTGGCAAAGCGCACCGCTTTGCTGGTCGTCGCAGCGGCAGTGATGGGTGCGGCCATTGTCTTCCTCAAGCAGTATTTTGCACCCTGGCTTGCCTCCGGCGCGCCGCTTCTCACCAAGATCGGCACCCTCGGGCTGCTGATCGCAATCGCCATGCTGATCTATTTCGCCGCCGCCTTCCTGGTCGGCGGGGCAAATCTCGGCATGATCCGACGCAATCTGAACCGCAAGCCGGCGCCGGATGGGTGAGGCTTGGGGGATTACCGACACCAGCCCCTCATCCGGCTGCCGCCACCTTCTCCCCGCTTGCGGGGCGAAGGGACATGCCGCGCCCTCTCCGTTTCCCACTCGCTCTCGTAGGGCACGTCCCCTCGCCCCGTTTTTACGGGGAGAGGGTTAGGGTGAGGGGCAGTCATCAGCGCCAACCGGACAGCAGTGGCACAAGGCCGAGCAGCATTTTTCCTAGAATTTCTTCAGCAATCCACCCATCGTCGCTGCGGTCCGACATCGACATGAATGATGCCGTTGCAATAGCTGCCGATGCCGCCGATGCCCGGCGCGCTTCTTGCGGCAGCAATGATCGTGCGCTCCGACAGGCCGGGCATCCTGAAATCGGCCGCCAGGCATTTCCCGTGCAGGGAGCCATGGCGGCGGGGATGCGGCCTGTGGCCAGAGGTTATCACCGGGCGTCGCCCGGTCTTCGCGGCGATATGCGACAGGATCGCTCGCAGGCGCCCCGGAAAGCAACTGGCACGAACGCTGACGGTCTGGACCGTGTAGGCGAGACGTGCCTGAGGTTTTGGAAGATGAATGGCATGCCTTTTCATGTCTTGACCGACGGCAGCCGTTGCTGATTGTAGGGCGAAAAGGCCTGCCATGGCGAGCAAAATTGCGTTCTGCATGGTCGCTCCGATCGGCTATCCCAGCGACCCCAACGGCGCCGGCACCAGGCGCAGGATTTTCGGTTCAAAAAAAGCTTTTTTGTGAAATTTTATACTCAATTGTGAGTAAGGCAGTTGATCAATTCGGCTTAAAATCCGGGAAATTTCCGCTCACAACTGGAATAAACATCTCAAACGCGAGGCAGCACATGACGATCCAGTCTCTTTTTCTCGTTACCCTCGTGGTCGACGATTACGACCGCGCCAAGGCTTTTTACTGCGATAGTCTTGGTTTCGATTGCCTTCAGGACGAGCCGCAGCCGGAGGGCAAGCGCTGGGTAGTGGTGAAGCCGAGGGGTGGGGATGGAGCCGCCTTTCTCCTGGCGCAGGCGGCAGACGAGACGCAGCGCGCGGCCATCGGCAATCAGACCGGCGGGCGTGTCGGCTTCTTTCTGAAGACCGACGATTTCGCCCGCGACCATGCCGCGATGCTGGCAGTCGGCGTGCGCTTTCTGGAAGAGCCGCGTCACGAGGTTTACGGCACGGTGGCGGTGTTTGCGGATCCCTACGGCAACACTTTCGATCTGATCCAGCACACTGCCGCCTGAGCCCCTTGATTGCGACCGGTTGCCCGTGCATAAGCCGCGGCGTTAACAACATGGGCGAACAGCCCTGCTGCATTCTGCAGCAATTTAAACTGTGACAGCGTGGGCCCTCCACCAGCCTATTGAGGACGACATGAACGAATTCAAGAAACTCGTATTCTCCGGCGTACAGCCGACCGGCAATCTGCATCTCGGCAATTATCTCGGCGCGATCCGCCGGTTCGTGGCGCTGCAGGAAGGCAATGACTGCATCTACTGCGTCGTCGACATGCATGCGCTCACCGCCCAGCTCGTGCATGAGGACATGCCGAGCCAGACGCGCTCGATCGCCGCCGCCTTCATCGCCGCCGGCATCGATCCGGAAAAACATATCGTCTTCAATCAGTCGGCCGTGCCGCAGCATGCCGAACTCGCCTGGATCTTCAACTGCGTCGCCCGCATCGGCTGGATGAACCGGATGACGCAGTTCAAGGACAAGGCCGGCAAGGACCGCGAACAGGCCTCGCTCGGCCTTTACGCCTATCCGAGCCTGATGGCCGCCGACATTCTCGTCTATCGCGCCACCCATGTTCCTGTTGGCGAGGACCAGAAGCAGCATCTGGAGCTTGCCCGCGACATCGCGATGAAGTTCAACCTCGACTATGCCGAGCATATCAGCAGGACCGGTTACGGCGTCGACATCACCGTCGGCAACGAGCCGGTGCATGCCTATTTCCCGATGGTCGAGCCGCTGATCGGCGGACCGGCACCGCGCGTCATGTCGCTGCGCGACGGCACCAAGAAAATGTCGAAGTCGGACCCCTCCGATCTCTCGCGCATCAATCTGATGGACGACGAGGACGCGATCTCGAAGAAGATCCGCAAGGCCAAGACCGATCCGGACGGCTTGCCGAGCGAGATCGACGGGCTGCAGGGCCGTCCGGAAGCCGACAATCTGGTGGCGATCTATGCCGCACTCGCCGACAAGTCGAAGGCGGACGTGCTTGCCGAATTCGGCGGCCAGCAATTCTCCGTCTTCAAGCCGGCGCTGGTTGACCTGGCAATCAACGTGCTCGCGCCGATCACCGGCGAAATGCGCCGGCTGATGGACGATACCAGCCATATCGACGCGATCCTGCGCAAGGGCGGCGAGCGCGCAAGGGGCCGTGCCGAGGTGACGATGCAACAGGTGCGCGACGTCATCGGCTTCCTCTATTGAGATAAATCTCCCCTTTTCCCCGCCAGGGGAGAAGGGGACCTTCCCCTGGGGAGAAGGGGATTTCTTCTGGGGCATCAGGGCAAAAACTGGGCTTGCAAATTTTCCGCTTCGGGTGTCAGAGTCCGCGCTATGGTATCGAAGCGACTCTCACGGCTCGAAGGTCACCGCCGCAAATTCATGGCGGTAATCGACGGTACACCCGAATGCCAACGCGCCGTTCATTATGCCGGCCGGCGCGCGAAGAATTCCAATGGCGGGCTGGTGCTGCTCTATGTGATCCCCGATGGGGATTTCCAGCAATGGCTAGGTGTCGAAGAAATCATGCGGGCCGAAGCGCGTGAAGAGGCCGAGGCGGTCGTGGCCAAGATCGCCCAGATCGTACGCGAGACCATCGGCATCGAGCCAGAGGTCGTCATCCGCGAGGGCGGTGCTGCCGAACAGATCAACGCCGTGATCGAGGAAGACCGCGATGTGGCGATCCTGGTTCTGGCCGCCGGTTCGGCGAAGGAAGGTCCAGGGCCGCTGGTCTCCTCGGTTGCCGGTCGCGCAGCGGCGTTTCCGATCCCAGTCACCGTGCTGCCGGATACGCTGACCAACGAGGAAATCGACGCTCTCTGCTAGAGCATGATGCCGAAAACTGTGAGCGGTTTTCGGACGACATCATGCTCTAACTCTAGCATTTCTTGAGTACAAGTCTCTTGATTAGAGCCGTCAATCGGCTTATCTTCTTTTGAAGAATTCTAAAGACGGCCGAAACCATGGGCCGGCCGCATGGAGAATCAGATGTTCATTCAGACCGAAGCCACGCCGAATCCCGCCACGCAGAAGTTCCTGCCGGGCAAGGTGGTGATGGAAAACGGCACGGCCGAGTTCCGCAGCACTGAGGAGGCTCAGGCCTCGCCGCTCGCTGCCCGCCTGTTCGAAATATCGGGCGTCACCGGCGTCTATTTCGGCTATGATTTCATTTCCGTCTCCAAGGATAATGCCGACTGGCAGCATCTTAAGCCGGCTATATTAGGCTCGATCATGGAGCACTTCATGTCCGGCAAGCCGGTCATGGGCGATGCCTCCATCCTTTCCGAAGACGCCGATGCCGGTGACGAATTCTTCGACGAAGGCGATGAATCGATCGTGCTGACCATCAAGGAGCTTCTGGAGACCCGCGTGCGCCCGGCCGTTGCCCAGGATGGCGGCGACATCACCTTCCGCGGCTTCAAGGATGGCAAGGTCTATCTGAACATGAAGGGTTCCTGCGCCGGCTGCCCCTCTTCGACGGCAACGCTGAAGCACGGCGTCCAGAACCTGCTGCGCCATTTCGTTCCGGAAGTGCAGGAAGTGATTGCCGCTTAAAATCCTGAATCCGTCCCGCCGTTCATCTCAGGTTCGGCCGAACGGATTTATCGATAGGCGACACTGGTTTATTCGGAAATTGATGGCATGATCATTCTGGCGCTCGACACGGCAGGTGTGGACTGTGCTGCCGCCGTCTATGACAGCGGCAGGGATACGGTGCTGGGGGAGGCATCGGACATGATCGGCAAGGGGCATGCTGAACATCTGATTGGTATCGTCGATCGCGCACTCGATCAGGCGGGGCTGCCCCTTTCGGATGTCGACCGCCTTGCCGTCACCATCGGTCCCGGCTCCTTTACCGGTATCCGCGTCGGCGTTGCCGCAGCCCGCGGTTTTGCGCTTTCCCTCAATGTACCCGCCGTCGGCGTCACCACGCTCGAAGTCATGGCATCAGCCCAGCGCGACAAGACGCCTCATCGCGCCGTGCTGGCGGCGATGGATGCCAAGCGGGACGAAATCTATCTCCAGTCCTTCGCCGCCGACGGTTCGTCTCTCGACGCGCCACGGGCAGTCAGCGTTGCGGAAGCGCAGGCTTTTGCCGCCGGCTTCGACGGCGAGATTACCGGCTCGGCGACGCCCCTGCTCAAGGCCGACGCCGGCGGCGATCACACCAACAGGTTCCCGATCTCCGTCGTGGCGCGCCTGGGCGCTGCCGCCTCCCCCGATGCCGGAAAGCCGAAGCCCCTTTATCTGCGCGGACCCGATGCCAAGCCGCAGGCCGGGTACGCGATTGCGCGACGAGTATGACGATGCTGGAAGCCTATCTGACGCTGAAACCGGAATTCGAGATCATCGCCATGGAGCGCGAGGATTGCCGCGATGTTGCCGCCCTGCACGGCGAGCGGTTCGCCCGGCCCTGGGGCGACGGCGAATTTCACGGCCTGCTGATGCAGGATACCGTCTTCGGCTTCGTCGCGCGCCAGACCAATGCCATCCTGAAAAAGCCGCTTCCGGGGTTCATTCTCGCCCGCCATGTCGCCGGCGAGGCGGAGATCCTGACGATTGCCGTGCAGGCGAAGGTCGCCCGTGCCGGACTTGGTTGGCGGCTGATGCAGGCGGCGATGCGGGAAGCGCGCTCGCGCGGCGGCGAGAGCATGTTTCTTGAGGTCGACAACGGCAATACGGCAGCGCTTGGCCTCTACCGCAAGCTTGGCTTCGAAAAGGTCGGCGAACGTCAGGGTTACTACAAACAAGAAAACGGCGCCCTCTCCACGGCGCTTGTCATGAAGCGCGTTCTTCGGTAGTTCCCTGGCAGCGAGATGACATGCAGGCCGGCGCAAATGCCCCAGCGGCGTTGTCGAAACACGAATATCTCTATAGGCCGGCGATGACTGATGTAGCCAAGACGCTTGAGGAGCTTTGCACCGAACGCGGCATGCGCATGACCGAGCAGCGCCGCGTGATCGCGCGCATCCTGGAAGATTCGGAAGACCATCCCGACGTCGAAGAACTCTACCGCCGCTCGGTGAAAGTCGATGCGAAGATCTCGATCTCGACCGTCTATCGCACCGTGAAACTGTTCGAGGATGCCGGCATCATCGCCCGCCACGACTTCCGCGATGGGCGCTCGCGTTACGAAACGGTGCCGGAAGAACACCACGACCATCTCATCGACCTGAAGACCGGCACGGTCATCGAATTCCGCTCGCCGGAGATCGAGGCGCTGCAGGAGCGCATCGCCCGCGAGCACGGCTTCCGGCTGGTCGATCACCGGCTGGAGCTCTACGGCGTCCCGTTGAAGAAAGAAGACCTCTGAAGCAATGGCCGCCCGGGAGACCAGCATTTGATCGCCTGGCTGCGCATCGCCTTCGCCGCGATCGTCATCCTTGCGGTCAGCATCGTGCTCATGCCGCTCCAGCTGCTGGCGCTGCGCTTCGACTGGCGGCTGCGCCGCCGGCTGCCGCGCGCCTGGCACCGGATCGTCTGCTATTGCCTCGGCATCCGCGTCCACGTGACGGGCAGGCTGGAAGACCGCCGGCCGCTGATGCTCTGCTCCAACCATTCCTCCTGGCTTGATATCATGGTGCTGTCTGCCGTTGCCGACGTCGCCTTCATCGCCAAGATCGAGGTGAGCGACTGGCCGATCTTCGGCACGCTCGCCAAGCTGCAGAAGAGCGTCTTCGTGGTGCGCGAGGAGCGGCGCAAGACCGGCCATCAGGCAAACGAGATCGCCGGGCGCATGGCCGACGGCGAGATCGTCGTGCTCTTCCCCGAGGGCACGACCTCGGACGGCAACCGGCTGCTGGAGGTCAAGTCCTCGCTGTTCGGCGCCGCCGCGATGGCCGTGCCTTATTCGCCGACGGGAACCGTCGTGGTGCAGCCGGTGGCGGTTGCCTATACCAGGGTGCACGGCATCGCCATGGGGCGTTATCACCGGCCGCTCGCCGCCTGGCCGGGTGATATCGAGCTGCTGCCGCACCTCCTCGACATCGTGCGCTGCGGCGCCATCGACGCCGAGGTTTCCTTCGGCGAGGCGGTGGATTACCGCGCCGAGACCAGCCGCAAGGAGGTGAGCGCGACGATCGCCTTGCGCATCCGCAACCTCCTGAACAGCCGCCTGCGCGGGCGGGAAATCTCCTAGCAGGCTGCTAAAACAAGATTTCGATTTTCTCCGGCGGCAAAAACCACTAAATAGCGCGCCATGACACAGGACAGCGCCCTTCTCCACGCCCCCGAGGCAATTCCCAGCGAGAGCCTCCGCGACGGCAGCAACAGCCGCAAGGTCTTCATCAAGACCTATGGCTGTCAGATGAACGTCTACGATTCCATGCGCATGAGCGATGCGCTCGCCCGCGACGGCTATGAGCCGACTGAGGATATGGAAGAGGCGGACCTCGTTCTCCTCAACACCTGCCATATCCGCGAGAAGGCGGCCGAGAAGGTCTATTCGGCGCTCGGGCGGCTGCGCGAGATGAAAAAGAAGAAGGCGGCGGACGGACGGGAGATGATGATCGGCGTTGCCGGCTGCGTCGCCCAGGCCGAAGGCGAGGAGATCCTGCGCCGCGCACCCGCCGTCGACGTCGTCATCGGCCCGCAGACCTATCATCGCCTGCCGGAGGCGCTGCGCCTGGCCAAACAAGGCCAGCGCGTCGTCGATACGGAATATGCGATCGAGGACAAATTCGAGCATCTGCCGATCGCCGAGAGCCGAAGGATCCGCGCCCGCGGCGTCACCGCCTTCCTGACGGTGCAGGAGGGCTGCGACAAATTCTGCACCTTCTGCGTCGTGCCCTATACACGCGGCTCGGAAGTGTCGCGGCCGGTTTCCCAGATCGTCGAGGAAGCCGAAAAGCTCGCCGGCAGCGGGGTGCGCGAGATAACCCTGCTCGGGCAGAACGTCAACGCCTGGCACGGCGCCGGCAGCCAAGGCGAGGCATGGAGCCTCGGCGACCTGCTCTACCGGCTTGCCGAGATCCCCGGCCTTGCCCGCCTGCGCTATACCACAAGCCATCCGCGCGACATGGACGACCGGCTGATCAATGCCCATCGCGACCTCAGCGCACTGATGCCCTATCTGCACCTGCCGGTGCAATCGGGCTCCGACCGCATCCTGAAAGCGATGAACCGGCGTCACACGGCGGCCGAATATCTGGCGCTGATCGAGCGCATCCGCACCGTGCGGCCGGATATCGCCTTGTCGGGCGATTTCATCACCGGCTTTCCGGGGGAGACAGACAAGGATTTTGAGGATACACTCAGGCTTGTGGAGGAGGTCCGTTATGCACAGGCCTTCTCGTTCAAATACTCGACACGGCCGGGCACGCCCGGCGCGGAGCTGAAAGACCAGGTGCCGGAAGAGATCAAGGCAGAACGGCTGGAACGCCTGCAAATGCTTCTCCTGAAGCAGCAGCAGGAATTTGCCGAATCCTGCATCGGTAAAGAGATCGACCTGTTGCTCGAAAAGCCCGGTCGCATGCCGGAACAACTAATCGGACGTTCTCCCTGGCTTCAATCCGTGAATGTTGATGCAAAAGCATCGCAAATCGGTGACATTATTAAAGTGCGAATCACAGGGACCGGAACAAACAGCCTGTTTGCCGAACGCGCAGAGGCTGCGGTCTAACCCAAGGAGCCTGACCGCTTGAACGGACAAGAATTGGTTTCTTCTTCACCGCGCCACCCCCGCACGCCGAGCGATACCAATCACTTCGTCCTGACGTTCGAGAACAACCGGTTCGCCAGCGAGCTCTTCGGTCAATTCGACCAAAACCTCAAGCTGCTCGAGCAACGGCTGAACATCGATGCGCGGGCACGCGGCAATTCGGTCGTCATCACCGGCGATGTCGTGACCACCAATCAGGCGCGGCGCACACTCGACTATCTCTATGAAAAGCTTCAGAAAGGCGGCAGCGTGGAACGATCCGACGTCGAGGGTGCAATCCGCATGGCGGTCGCCGCCGACGATCAGCTCAGCCTGCCGACCATGGAGCGCAAGGCCAAGCTGACGATGGCGCAGGTGTCCACCCGCAAGAAGACGATCATCGCCCGCACGCCGATGCAGGACGCCTATATAAGGGCGCTGGAACGCGCCGAGCTTGTCTTCGGCGTCGGCCCGGCCGGCACCGGCAAGACCTATCTCGCCGTCGCCCATGCCGCCCAGCTGCTGGAGCGCGGTGCTGTCGAAAAGATCATCCTGTCGCGCCCGGCCGTCGAGGCCGGCGAGCGCCTCGGCTTCCTGCCCGGGGACATGAAGGAAAAGGTCGATCCCTATCTTCGCCCGCTCTATGATGCGCTCTACGACATGATCCCTGCCGACAAGGTCGACCGGGCGATCACCGCCGGCGTCATCGAAATCGCGCCGCTCGCCTTCATGCGCGGCCGCACGCTCGCCAATGCCGCCATCATCCTCGACGAAGCGCAGAACACGACGTCGATGCAGATGAAGATGTTCCTGACGCGTCTCGGCGAAAATGCGCGCATGATCGTCACCGGCGACCCGAGCCAGATCGACCTGCCGCGCGGCGTTAAATCCGGCCTCGTCGAGGCCCTGCAGCTTCTGAACGGCGTCGAGGGCATCTCGATCGTGCGCTTCACGGATACCGACGTTGTCCGCCACCCGCTGGTCGGGCGCATCGTCAGGGCCTATGATTCCACCTATGCCGTCGCCGAAGACGTCAGCCGGCAGGGCTAATGGCTGAACTCGACATCCAGATCAGCGTCGAGGACATCGGCTGGCCCGGCGAGGAGACGCTGCTGTCGTTTTGCGAACGTGTGCTCGGTGCCGCCACGGTCTATTTACGCGACAGCGAGAAGCAGCCATTCCCGACGATGCCGCCCGAGGTTTCGCTTGTTTTCACCGACGATGCCTCGATCCAGGACATCAACGCCGAATGGCGCGGCAAGGATAAGGCGACCAACGTGCTCTCCTTTCCGGCCTTTCCGGTTCAGCCCGGCAAGATGCCCGGCCCGATGCTCGGCGACATCATCATCGCCCGGGAGACGCTGGAGCGGGAAGCGGCCGAGCTCGAAAAGAGTTTCGACGACCACCTGACCCATCTTCTGGTGCACGGTTTCTTGCATCTTCTCGGCTACGACCATATGAATAGTGCCGAAGCCGAAATTATGGAGGGGTTGGAGACTCGCATTTTGGCGCAGCTCGGCCTATCTGATCCCTACGAGGGTCAAGACCTTAAAATGGAACCATGAGCGACTTTACGACGAAGCCGGCGGCAGACGCCAAGGACTCCGAGCCATCCTCCTCTTCGGACGAGGCAGGCAGTAGTAGTCGGCCATCCGGCCGTTCCCAATCCTTCTGGTCGCGCGCCGCGCGCATCCTTCGCCCGCAGCAGGGCTCGCGATTGCGCGAGGATCTCGCCGACGCGCTGATGACCGATGCGGCCGGCGACGACGCCTTTTCGCCCGACGAACGGGCGATGCTCAACAATATCCTGCGCTTTCGCGAGGTCCGCGTCGCCGACGTGATGGTGCCGCGCGCCGATATCGAGGCGGTCGACCAGAACATCACCATCGGCGAGCTGATGATCCTCTTCGAGGAATCCGGCCGCTCGCGCATGCCTGTCTATGCCGATACGCTCGACGATCCGCGCGGCATGGTGCATATCCGCGACCTGCTCTCCTATGTCGCCAAGCAGGCGCGCAACAAGCGCCGAGGCCCGACGAAACCGGCCGCTGTCGTGCCGGCGATCGAGGTTGCGCCCGAAAACATCCAGAAGACCACGCGTTCGGCCAAGCAGAATTTCGATCTCGCCCGCGTCGACCTGCAAAAGACGCTGGCCGAGGCCGGCATCATCCGCAAGATCCTGTTCGTGCCGCCGTCGATGCTGGCGTCAGACCTGTTGCGCCGGATGCAGGTGAACCGCACGCAGATGGCCCTCGTCATCGACGAATATGGCGGCACCGACGGGCTTGCCTCGCATGAAGACATCGTCGAAATGGTGGTCGGCGACATCGACGATGAACATGACGACGAAGAGGTGATGTTCAAGCGCGTCGCCGAGGACATGTTCATCGCCGACGCCCGCGTCGAGCTGGAAGAGATCGCCCAAGCGATCGGGCCAGATTTCGACATCAGCGAGCAGGTCGACGAGGTCGATACGCTGGGCGGCCTGATCTTCTCCGCACTCGGCCGCATCCCGGTGCGCGGCGAGGTCGTCCAGGCGCTGCCGGGCTTCGAATTCCACATCCTCGACGCCGATCCGCGCCGCATCAAGCGGCTGCGCATCACCCGCAAGCGCCACGCGATCCGCCGCCGCGCCAAGGCGGATGGCGACTCCGCCCCCGGCTCCGAGGTCGGCGACGACCGGCCGGCGGAATCGACCGCCAACTGACAGAACCCAACTGACGGGACAAAGAGCCGCTTTTTTGAAAGACTGCGAACGGGTTGATTCGCGGTTTGATGGGAGTGCGCATGGAGCGGCTTGCGGACAGGGTTATCCTCGTCTGGGGTTTCAAACGGTCGCTGCTGGCTATCGCCGCCGGGGCATTCGCGGTTCTGGCGCTGCCGCCCATCGGCTTTTTCGCGGCGATGTTCGTTTCCTTCACGCTGCTCGTCTGGCTGATCGACGGGGCGGCGGCTTCGCCCGAAAGCGGCCTGATCGGCAGGCTGTGGCCGGCGTTTGCCACCGGCTGGCTGTTCGGCTTCGGCTATTTCGTCGCCGGCCTCTGGTGGCTCGGCCATGCGCTGCTGATCGATCAGGAAGAATTCGCCTGGGCGCTGCCGCTGGCAATCCTCGGGCTGCCGGCCTGTCTTGCGATCTTCTACGGCCTGGCGGCCGCCCTTGCCCGCATCGTCTGGTCTGATGGCATGGGGCGGATCCCCGCGCTTGCGGCAGGCTTCGGGCTGATGGAATGGCTTCGAAGCTTCGTCCTCACCGGCTTCCCCTGGAACGCCATCGGCTACGGCATCATGCCAGTTCCGCTGATGATGCAGTCGGCGCATGTGATCGGGGCGATGGGGGTGACGGCCCTTGCCGTCTTCGTCTTTTCTGCGCCTGCCCTTGCCGGGACACGGCAAGGGGCACGAACGGGCATCGCCATCGCCGCCCTCTTCTTTGCCGCCCATCTCGGTTATGGCGCTTACGCTCTCCATCTCGCGCCGCGGCCGGACACATTGCCTGAGGACAAGCGGCCGGTGGTGCGGCTGGTGCAGCCGGCGATCGACCAGACAGCGAAAATGGATAACGACGTCGACCGCGCCGCGATCTTCGAGACGCATCTGAAGCTGTCGGCCGAAGCGCCTGAGAATGGCGGGCGCAAGCCCGATATCGTCGTCTGGCCGGAAACCTCGATCCCCTTCATCCTGACCGACAATCAGGATGCGCTGACGCGGATTGCCGACACGCTCGACGACAATCAGATCCTGATCGCCGGCGCCGTACGCGCCGAGGAGATGGGACCAGGCACGCCACCGCGCTACTATAATTCCATCTACGTGATCGATGGCCGCGGGCAGATCATCGCCGCATCCGACAAGGTGCATCTGGTGCCCTTCGGCGAATATCTGCCCTTCGAGGACGTGCTCACCGAATTCGGTATCCAGAACGTCGTCGAGATTCCGGGCGGCTTTTCGGCCGCCGCAAGCCGGCACCTGCTGGCGCTGCCCGGCGGGCTCAATCTCTATCCGCTGATCTGCTACGAGATCATTTTTCCCGGCGAAATGACCGGTGACATAAAAGACGCCAGCGCGATCCTCAATATCACCAATGATGCCTGGTTCGGCGTGACGCCCGGCCCCTACCAGCATTTCCAGCAGGCGCGGGTACGGGCTGTTGAAACCGGCCTGCCGCTGATTCGCGACGCCAATAGCGGCATTTCAGCGCTGGTGAATGCACATGGGGAAATTATTGCGGGCCTCGGTCTTGGAGAAACCGGTTTCGTCGATGCAACGCTCGATAGCATCCGCGATGGAGCCGGAACGACATTCCCCCGGCAAACATACTTCTGGTTGATCGAGGCGCTGCTGATTTTGATTGCGCTAATTTCTCGCAGAGGTTTTATTTCCGGGTTGAATTGACCAAAAACCCCTAAAATTGCATAGTGATGTCAATCGGCGTTCTTAACGTATGTTTGAAGGTGGGTTCCTCACCGCTTGCAACGTGGCGTTTTGGGATGGATCAGGGGCATGCCGGTTAGAAACAGGTTGAAATTCTTAGCTAGGGCACGACCATGATTGAAAACAAGAAGAAGCCGAATCCGATCGACATCCATGTTGGCAGCCGTATTCGCCTCCGCCGTACGATGCTGGGCATGAGCCAGGAAAAGCTTGGCGAAAGCCTTGGCATCACCTTCCAGCAGATCCAGAAATACGAAAAGGGCACCAACCGCGTCGGCGCAAGCCGTCTGCAGAACATCTCGAACATCCTCAATGTTCCGGTGTCGTTTTTCTTCGAGGACGCGCCGGGCGAACATTCCAGCGGCGGCGGCGGCATGGAAGCCTCCAGCTCGAATTATGTCGTCGATTTCCTGTCGTCCTCGGAAGGACTGCAGCTCAATCGCGCCTTCGTCAAGATTTCCGATCCCAAGGTTCGCCGCAAGGTCGTGGAGCTGGTGAAAGCTCTGGCCGCTGAAGCCGACGCCGACTGAATCAAGACCAGTGCAGAATTCGAGAGGCGGTCGAAAGGCCGCCTTTTTTGCGTTTTTGGGGCAAAATTTGTCACTTTGCCGCAGATATAAAGATATATTTATGTCCTTCTGCGCTTGTCATCAGGCCTCGAACTGAGTACCTACTAGCTGGCTTTATTCTTTGAGGGGAATCCCGAAATGCGCGCAAATTATTTCTTTACCAGCGAATCTGTTGCCGAAGGTCATCCGGACAAGGTCTGTGACCGCATCTCCGACGAGATCGTCGATCTGGTCTACCGCGAAGCGGCCAAGACCGGCGTCAATCCGTGGGGCGTGCGCATTGCCTGCGAAACGCTGGCGACGACCAACCGCGTCGTCATCGCCGGCGAGGTCCGCCTGCCGCCGAGCCTGATGAAGAAGGACAAGGATGGCAAGGACGTCATCAATCCTTCGAAGTTCAAGGCCGCAGCGCGGCGCGCCATCAAGGATATCGGCTACGAGCAGGACGGCTTCCACTGGAAGACGGCAAAGATCGACGTGCTCCTGCACTCGCAGTCGGCCGATATCGCGCAGGGCGTCGACAGCGCCGCCGACCAGCAGGGCGACGAGGGCGCCGGCGACCAGGGCATCATGTTCGGTTACGCCTGCCGCGAAACGCCGGACCTGATGCCGGCCCCGATCTATTATTCCCACAAGATCCTGCAGCTGCTCGCAGTTGCCCGCAAGAAGGGCGACGGCGAAGTCGCCAAGCTCGGCCCCGACGCCAAGAGCCAGGTGACCGTGCGTTACGTCGACGGCAAGCCGTCGGAAGCAACCTCGATCGTGCTTTCGACCCAGCATCTCGACGAGAGCTGGGATTCGAAGAAGGTCCGCGCCGTCGTCGAGCCCTATATCCGCGAAGCGCTCGGCGAGCTGAAGATCGCCGACGATTGCAAGTGGTACATCAACCCGACCGGCAAGTTCGTCATCGGCGGACCGGACGGCGATGCGGGCCTCACCGGCCGCAAGATCATCGTCGACACCTACGGCGGTGCCGCTCCGCATGGCGGCGGCGCATTCTCCGGCAAGGACACGACCAAGGTCGACCGTTCGGCTGCCTATGCTGCCCGCTACCTCGCCAAGAACGTCGTCGCTGCCGGCCTTGCCGACCGTTGCACGATCCAGCTCTCTTACGCCATCGGTGTTGCTCAGCCGCTGTCGATCTATGTCGACCTGCACGGCACCGGCAAGGGTGTTTTCGAGGATCAGGTCGAAGCCGCGATCCGCCAGAACATGGACCTGTCGCCGTCGGGCATCCGCCGTCATCTCGACCTCAACAAGCCGATCTACGCCAAGACCTCGGCTTATGGCCATTTCGGCCGCAAGGCCGGCCGCGACGGCTCGTTCTCCTGGGAGCGCACCGACCTCGTGAAGGCGCTCAAGGAATCCGTTAAGACCAAAGCCGCTGCATGACGGATATGGAACGCCGGGGGCGGGCGACCGAAGCCTTCTTCGGTCGCCGCAAGGGCAAGGCCCTGCGCGAACAGCAGGCCGAGACGCTGAACAGTCTCCTGCCGGCATTCCTGATTGATCTTGCAGCGGCTCCCCCTGAGCCGCTGACTTCCCTCTTCCCGGTTCCGGTCGAAAGATTACGGCTGGAAATCGGTTTCGGCGGCGGCGAGCACCTGATCCACCGCGCGCTGGAGACGCCTTCGACCGGCTTCATCGGTGTCGAACCCTTCGTCAATTCCATGCAGAAGCTGCTGTCGCGCATCGGCGAGACGGGTGCCGCCAATATCCGCGTCTATAATGACGATGCGACGCAACTGCTCGACTGGCTGCCGGACGGCGCACTCGATCAGATAGATCTGTTCTATCCCGATCCTTGGCCGAAACGGAAGCACTGGAAGCGGCGTTTCGTCTCGAAAACCAATCTCGACCGTTTTCATCGCGTGCTGAAGCCCGGCGGCCTGTTCTGCTTCGCCTCCGACATCGATACCTATGTAAACTGGACGCTGATCAAGTGCCGCGACCATGGCGGTTTCGACTGGATAGCCGACAATGCAGCCGATTGGCTGACGCCCTATGAGGGCTGGCCGAGCACACGTTACGAGGCCAAGGCGCGGCGCGAGGGCCGGTCTTCGGCCTATCTGACATTCAGGAAAATCTGAGGCAGCCGGCAAGTCGGCGAACACGCCTGTGATGTTCTTCGCGAGAGCAATCGCGTGGGACGGTGGCCTGATGGTTTCCGACAGCGACAAAAAACCGAACTGAAGGAGTTGCGCTCTGCCTTGCGACGCGTAGCGTCCCGCCTTTGGACCGGTTGCCATTAGCGCTCACGCGACTATTTTCTGTGCTGGCCACCCTCCTCTCAATGGAAGAGAGACAATGACCTGGAGCAAGTCATGTGCCGAAATATAAAACCCCTGTTCAATTTCGATCCGCCAGCGACGGACGACGAAATCCGAGATGCGGCGCTCCAGTTCGTGCGCAAGGTGAGCGGAACGACCAAACCGTCGAAGCGCAATGAGGCCGCATTCGAGCACGCGGTCAATTCCATCGCGGCATGTGCCCGCGAGTTGCTCGATTCGCTGGAAACGTCTCAACCTCCTCGTGATCGCGAAGAGGTAGCGGCAAAGGCGCGCGCGAGAACGGCGGTCCGGTTCGCATAAGAGAGCCCTGTCACGCACAGGAGATCTCAATCAAGGCTCAAATGGCCTTGACGGTCAGTGCAGGCTGACCGTCTTCAATTCGTCCTCCGCAGCCTTGAAGAAGGTGCTGGAGCGGTTGTCCGTCAAAAGGATCGGCGTGCCGTCGGCGCCGAAAAGTGCCCAGAGATCGACGTTCGGATCGATATCCGGCGCCTCGGGAAAGCACTTGGCGACCTCATCGGTCCGCATTTTTCTGATATAGGCGACCTCGCCGTTGCCGATGTGGGCAAGCTCGGATTTGGTCAAGTGAGACGTGGCTTCTTTCATCAACATTCCTGTTCCTCCGGGAGAAGGGACCAACGGTTCGACAAACCGTTGTGCTACTGTGAGACCGAAATGTTAATTTTCTTGACCATGCGCGCCGGTTCCGGACGAATTAGATCGACGGAGAGCAGACCGTTCTTCAGGGCCGCACCCAGCACCTGCATGCCGTCGGCAAGAACGAAAGTACGCTGGAACTGACGGGCGGCGATACCGCGATAAAGATAGTCCCGCTCGCCCTGTTCGACCTGGCGGCCGCGGATCAGAAGCTGGTTCTCCTCAATGGAGACATCGAGTTCCTCCTCGCTGAAGCCGGCCACGGCAAGGGTGATGCGCAGACGTTCCGGCGCGCCGCTGTCGGCGGCGATGCGTTCGATATTATAGGGCGGATATCCGTCGCTCGCCTTGGAAATGCGCTCCAGCGTCTTTTCCATGGCATCGAAGCCCAGAAGCAGCGGACTGGCGAAAGGGGTAATGCGGCTCATCTGTTTTCAAGTCCTTGATGCAAGCGACCATCCCGGACCTCAAGCGCAGCATCCGGATGCGGTTAATATGGGGACAGGAGCCCGGCGCTGCAAGGCATGGGGCGCGACGTGCCAGTGCCACACTCATTTTAAAGATGGCGGCGTCAGGCTGCTTGCTTGACAAAGCGCCTGCTGCCTCGCATCAAAATGGGCCCGCGCGAAATGTGCTGATTTGTGACGGGAAATGAAGAAAATCGGTGCATGCCGAGGCAATGGCACCCGCGAGGATGGAACGGTCGGAATGGCAAGCGCAAGAAAGATCATCATCGACACGGATCCCGGCCAGGACGACGCGGCCGCCATCATGCTTGCCTTCGGCAGCCCTGATGAGCTGGAGGTGCTGGGGATCACGACGGTCGCCGGCAATGTGCCGCTTTCGCTCACCAGCCGCAATGCGCGCATTGTCTGCGAGCTCTGCGGCCGGACGGAGACGAAGGTTTTCGCCGGCGCCGACGCGCCGATCGCCCGCAAGCTGGTGACCGCCGAACATGTGCATGGCAAAACCGGCCTCGACGGTCCGGATCTCGACGAGCCGACGATGGCGCTGCAGTCCGGCCATGCCGTCGACTTCATCATCGAGACGCTGCGCCGCGAGCCGGAAGGTACGGTGACGCTGTGTACGCTCGGGCCGCTCACCAATATCGGCATGGCCTTCCAGAAGGCGCCCGACATCGTCCCCCGCATCCGCGAGTTGGTGATGATGGGCGGTGGCTTCTTCGAGGGCGGCAACATCACGCCGGCGGCCGAATTCAACATCTATGTCGACCCAGAGGCCGCCGATATCGTCTTCCGCTCAGGCATTCCCATCGTGATGATGCCGCTCGACGTGACGCATCAATTGCTGACCCGCAAGGACCGGGTGAAACGCATGGCCGAGATCGGCACGGCGCCGGCAAAGGCCATGGTCGAGATGCTGGAATTCTTCGAACGCTTCGACATCGAGAAATACGGTTCCGACGGCGGGCCGCTGCACGACCCGACCGTCGTCGCCTACCTGCTGAAGCCGGAGCTTTTCAAGGGCCGGGACTGCAATGTCGAGGTCGAGGTCCAATCCGAACTCACGGTCGGCATGACCGTCGTCGACTGGTGGCATGTGACCGAGCGCAAGCGCAATGCAAGGGTCATGCGCCATGTCGATGCGGACGGCTTCTTCGATCTGCTGATCGAACGCTTCGCCCGCATCTAAAGCTTCGGTTTCCCTTCCTCGCGAGGAGGAAGGAAGAGATATCAGGCGTCCTTCTCGTCGAAGACGGAGTTGGTTTCGGCTTCGGCCGGCTTCGGACCGCCCTTGGCGACGCCGACCATGGCCGGGCGCAGCACGCGCTCGCCGATGGTGAAGCCTGCCTGCACGACCTGGACGACCGTGTTGTTCGGCACGTCCGGGTTCGGCACCTCGAACATCGCCTGATGGAAATTCGGATCGAACTTCTGGCCAACCGGCTCCAGCTTGCGAACGCCGTGGCGCTCGAGAGCCGACAGCATGGCGCGCTCGGTCATCTCGACACCCTCGATCAGCGTGCTCAGGCCGGCGTCTGCTGCAGCCTTGGTCTCCGGAGAGATGGCATCAAGCGCGCGGCGCAGATTGTCGGAGACGGCGAGCATATCGCGCGCGAAACCCGCGACGGAATAGGACTTGGCATCCTTTACCTCGCGCTCGGTGCGCCGGCGCAGATTGTCCATTTCGGCAGCAAGGCGCAAATAGCGGTCGCGCAGCTCGCCGTTTTCGGCTTTCAGAAGCTCGATCGGGTCCGGCTGGGCGGGCTCTTGCTGCGCAGTTTCGTTCTCGACGTAGGCGGCGGCGTCGGCTGCGGCATCGGCCGCAGTTGCGTCAGGTCCGTTTTTCGTCGTGTCATCGGTCATGACGGTCTCCGGTTGGTGTCTTCAGATGCGCCCGATATCGAGGTTTGACCGAAAAAAATCAAGTCTGCGTGACAAAGAAGCGAAAATTCCGCGTGCCTGGCAGTTGCGGCGTCAAAGCTGATTGCGCGAGAGGCGGGAGACGAGTTGGGCTGTATAGTCCACCATCGGCACGATGCGGGAATAATTGAGCCGCGTCGGGCCAATGACGCCGACGGCACCGACGATGCGATCGTCATCGTCGCGATACGGCGCGACGATGAGCGACGAGCCGGAGAGCGAAAAGAGCTTGTTTTCCGAACCGATGAAGATGCGCACGCCCGAACCGCTTTCGGCGAGATTGAGGATCTCGATCAGGCTGTCCTTCTTCTCGAGATCGTCGAACAGCAGGCGCAGCCGGTCGAGATCCTCGGCACCGGCGAGGCCTTCGAGCAGGTTGGCGCGGCCGCGGATGATCAGCTGCGTCGGCTTTCCCTCGTCCGGGCTGCCGGCCCAGACAGCGATGCCGCGCTCGACCAGATCGCGCGACAGGGCATCAAGCTCATGACGGACGTCGTCTTTCAGCCGGCTTAATTGTTTGCGAAGCTCCGGCAGGGTCTGGCCGGACATATGGGCATTGAGAAAATTCGCCGCTTCCGTCAGCTGCGAGGAGGTGACGCCCGCCGGCAGCTCGATGATGCGGTTTTCCACCTGATCGTGATCACCGACGAGCACGGCCAGCGCCTTTGTCGGTTCGAGCCGGATGAATTCGACATGTTTCAGCACCGGATCGCTTTTCGAGGTGATGACGAGGCCGGCGCCGCGCGAAATGCCGGATAACATGCGGCTTGCCTCGTTCATCATCGATTCGACGGGATTGCCGCCGCTTTCGGCCCGCACCTGGCGGTCGATGCTGGCGCGCTCCTCGGCGGAGAGGTCGCCGACCTGCATGAAGGCATCGACGAAGAAGCGCAAGCCAATCTGGGTCGGCAACCGGCCGGCGCTAACATGCGGCGAATAGATCAGGCCGAGCTCTTCGAGATCGCTCATGACGTTGCGCACTGAGGCCGGCGACAGCGACATCGGCAGGATACGGGACAGGTTGCGCGAACCGAGCGGCTCGCCGCTTTCCAGATAACCTTCGACGATGCGCCGAAAAATTTCCCTGGAACGTTCGTCCAGCGCAGCTACGGCATCCGAAACCGACGTCGACCTGATGCCCATGAAGCTTTCGAACCCGTGCTGATGATACTTCCCGAAAATATAGTCAAACTAACACCCGTGGCAAAAGGGAATTTGCAAATGAGCGCCGCCAATCGTAGAAGCGGTCAAATAAACCCCAGGAGATAAGAATGCGGCCTTCAGGCAGAAAAATCGACCAGATGCGCAAGGTCTCGTTCGAGCGCAATTTTTCCAAGCATGCGGAAGGCTCCTGCCTGGTGAAGTTCGGCGATACGCATGTGCTCTGCACGGCGAGCCTCGAAGAGAAGACACCGCCTTGGCTGCGCAATACCGGCAAGGGCTGGGTGACCGCCGAATACGGCATGCTGCCGCGGGCGACCGGCGAGCGCATGAAGCGCGAGGCTGCCGCCGGCAAGCAGGGCGGCCGCACCCAGGAAATCCAGCGGCTGATCGGCCGGTCGCTGCGCGCCGTCGTCGACCTGCAGGCGCTCGGCGAACGGCAGATCACGCTCGATTGCGACGTCATCCAGGCCGATGGCGGCACGCGGACCGCCTCGATCACCGGCGGCTGGATCGCGCTTTACGACTGCCTGAAGTGGATGGAAAGCCGCAACATGATCAAGGTTGACCGGGTCCTGAAGGATCATGTCGCCGCCATCTCCTGCGGTATCTTCGCCAGCCAGCCGGTGATCGATCTCGATTACCTCGAGGATTCCTCGGCCGAGACCGATGCGAACTTCGTCATGACCGGCACCGGCGGGATTGTCGAGATTCAGGGCACGGCCGAAGGCACGCCGTTCAGCGAAGGCGAATTCACCTCGCTGATGCAGCTTGCCAGAAACGGCATCGGCGAACTCGTGGCGCTGCAGAAGCAAGCCGTCGAAGGATGAACCCCATGCTGGAAGCCATGTTGGAAACGGCGCTCTATGCGCGGGATCTCGACCAGGCCGAGACGTTCTACGAAGACGTTCTCGGGCTTGAAAAGATCGCTCGCGCCGCCAACCGGCATGTCTTCTTCCGCTGCGGGCCTGGCGTTCTCCTGATCTTCAATCCTAAGGAAACGATGAAGCCGCCGGCGCCTGAAGCACTGCAGGTGCCGCCGCACGGCACCAGCGGCCAGGGCCATGCCTGTTTCCGGGTGTCCGGCCGCAATATCGATGCCATGGCCGAACGGCTGAAGGCGGCCGGCGTGGCGATCGAATCCGAGGTGCGCTGGCCGAACGGCGGCCGCTCGATCTATTTCCGCGATCCTGATGGCAACAGCCTGGAATGCGCGGAGGCTAAAATCTGGGGCATCGAACAGGACATCTGAATGCGCAAGCTTGAAACCAAGACCATCGTCGTCGCCAGCCACAATGCCGGCAAGATCCGCGAGATCCAGGAATTGATCGGGCCGCTCGGCTTCACCGCCAAATCGGCGGCCGAGCTGAATTTCGTCGAGCCGGATGAGACCGGCACGAGCTTCGAGGAGAATGCGACGATCAAGGCGGTCGCCTCGGCCAATGCCGCCGGCATGCCGGCGCTTTCGGACGATTCCGGGCTGGTGGTCGATGCGCTCGGCGGCGATCCCGGTGTCTTCACCGCCAATTGGGCGGAAAGGGCCGACGGCACGCGTGATTTCGACATGGCGATGGCCAAGGTGGAAAAGGCGCTGCAGGATGTGGGCGCGACACAGCCGGAACAGCGCACGGCGCGTTTCATCAGCGTGCTCTGCCTTGCCTGGCCGGATGGGCATACGGAGCTGTTTCGTGGCGAGGTGGAAGGCAGCGTCGTCTGGCCGCCGCGCGGCACGCAGGGCTTCGGCTACGACCCGGTCTTCAAGCCCGAGGGCTACGACATCACCTTCGGCGAAATGAGCGGCGAGGAAAAACACGGCTGGAACGTCGGCAAGCCGCAAGCGCTGTCGCACCGGGCCCGCGCTTTCAAACTCTTTGTTGAAACCTGCCTGGAGGCATAGGGTCGGTTCGTGGACAATTTCGACACGCCAAGCACCTCGCGCGACGCGGCTCTGCTGCCCGATACCGGCGAGCCGGGCTTCGGCGTCTATGTGCATTGGCCCTTCTGCGCGGCGAAGTGTCCCTATTGCGACTTCAACAGCCATGTGCGCCACCAGCCGGTGGATCAGGAGCGCTTTACTTCAGCCTTCCTGAAGGAGATGGCGGCGGTCCGGGCGATGAGCGGGCCGAAGACGGTGACGAGCATCTTCCTCGGCGGCGGCACGCCCTCGCTGATGAAGCCGGAAACGGTCTCGGCCATTCTCGACGGCATTGCGCGGCACTGGCATGTGCCAGATGGCATCGAGATCACCATGGAGGCCAACCCTTCGAGCGTCGAGGCAGACCGCTTCCGCGGCTACCGGGCAGCCGGCGTCAATCGCGTCTCGCTCGGCGTGCAGGCGCTGAACGACCGGGATCTGAAATTCCTCGGCCGGCTGCATGATGTCGCCGACGCTCTGAAGGCGATAAGGCTGGCGCGCGACATCTTTCCGCGCATGTCCTTCGACCTGATCTATGCCCGGCCGGAGCAGACGGTCGAGGAATGGGAAAAGGAGCTGAAGGAGGCGATCTCCTATGCGGTCGACCATCTTTCGCTCTATCAGCTGACCATCGAGGAGGGCACGCCCTTCTACGGCCTGCACAAGGCCGGCAAGCTGATCGTACCGGACGGGGAGCAATCGGCAGTGCTCTACGAGGCGACGCAGGAGATCACCGCGCGCGAGGGCATGCCGGCCTATGAGGTTTCCAATCATGCCCGGCCGGGGGCCGAAAGCCGGCATAACCTGACCTACTGGCGCTACGGCGATTATGCCGGCATCGGTCCGGGCGCCCACGGCCGGCTGACGCGTGGCCCGGAGAAGCTCGCGACGGCGACCGAGCGCAAGCCGGAAACCTGGCTCGACATGGTCGAGCGCGACGGGCACGGCATTCTCGACGAGGAGCGGCTCGGCTTCGAGGAACAGTCCGACGAGCTGCTGCTGATGGGGCTGCGGCTGAGAGAAGGCGTCGATCTCGCCCGCTGGCAGCAGCTTTCGGGCCGCGACCTCGACCCGAAACGCGAGGAATTCCTGCTCGAACACAAATTCATCGAGCGGATCGGTAATTCACGCCTGCGCTGCACGCCATCAGGCATGCTGATCCTCGATTCCGTCGTCGCCGATCTCGCCTGCTGACGCTGATTTCGTGAGTGGTTTTTCCCGCGCGGCGGTGTGTCGCCGCGCAGGCATGTCTCAGCCGTGGCTGGTGGCGCCGGCCTTGAAGAGGCTGCCGGTCGGCGTCTTCAGGAACATCTCCAACGGAATATGCTCCTGGTGCAGGAAGCCGGTCGCCGGCAGCAGGCCGTCGCGGACCATCTCGATGACGGCAACGACGGAGGCTGACGTCGTCCAGGCGATCGCCGTGCGGCGCGCGCCGGCAATCTCGATCGGGTAATAGGCGCGCACGAATTCCTTGCGGCGCAGACTGCCATTCTCGGTGCCTTCGGCGGCAACATGGACATAGACGACATCGTCTTCAACCGGCGGCTTGGCATTGGTCAGGATCTCGCCCGCGAGCTTGCGCTTGTCGCGCATCAACAGCTCGTGGAAAAAGAAGTTCATCAGCTCCATATGGCCGGGATAACGCATGGTCTTGTAATCGAGATTGTCGATCTTGCCGAGCATCGTGTCGCACATGGTGCCAAGACCACCCGACGTCGTGAAGGCTTCGAGCTTGACGCCGCCGACATAGACGGTCTCGTGCCATTCCATCGGCGAGACGAGCTTGCGCACACCGCCCTCGATGACCTCGCAGTCGTTCAGATATTCGTTGACGACGCCCTCAGGCGACCAGTTGAAGGCGTAGCCTAGCAGCCCGGTCGGATGCTGCGGCAGGGCGCCGACGCGCATGCGGATCGACCGGCAGCGATCGAAACCGTCGGCCAGGCTTGCGCCGACGATACCGACGAAACCCGGCGCCAGGCCGCATTGCGGCGCCATCAGGCCGCGTGATGTCTTCGACAGTTCGATGATGAAATTGGTTGTGGGAACGTCTTCGGTCAGATCGAAATAATGAATGCCGCCGAGATGGGCGGCGCGCGCCAGCTCGATGTTCAAATGATAGGGCAGGCAGGAAAGCACCGCCTCGACATTCGAGAGCAGTTCGCCGATCACCTGCGGGTCGGAGATATCGCCGGTGCGGCACTTGAAGGGGACGTCACTCAGGGGCAATTGCGCGTCGACGCCGATAACCTCGAAGCCGCCTTCATGCAAAAGCGTCGCCGCCAGTCGTCCGACCTTGCCCAGGCCGAGAACGGCGATCTTTTTAAAACTCATTCATTCCTCCCACGCGCCGTTTTGGCGCATCAGTCTTTGAGATGCACGTGATGCGCGGGAGGTATAGAATAAAAAACCTATAAAGGAAAACGGCCGGAATCGCTTCCGGCCGTCGAACTTCCAACGAAACCCGTCTATTATTCGTTGATCAGCCGCTTCAGAAGCTCGACTTCGTGCGAAAGCTTGGTGTCTCCCGAAATCAGCTCCTCGATCTTGCGCACGGCGTGCAGCACGGTCGTGTGATCGCGCCCGCCGAACCGACGGCCGATCTCCGGGAAGGAGCGCGGCGTCAGCGTCTTCGACAGATACATGGCGATCTGGCGCGGCTTGACGATGACGCGGGTACGGCGGTTGGACACCAGTTCCTGGCGCGAGACGTTGTAATGCCTTGCGACGATGCGCTGGATATCCTCGATGCGCACACGGCGGGGCTCGCCGGAGCCGACCAGATGGGCGAGCAGCTCGTCGACGCGTTCGATCGACAGGTTCGGCTCGAAGGAGCGGCGGAAGACCAGCTGGTTGAAGGCGCCTTCGAGTTCACGGCCGCTGGCCGTGACGTTGCGGGCGACATGCTGGAGCAGTTCGGCCGGTATATCGAGCGACGGATCTTCGAGCCGGGCGACAGCCAGGCGACGCTTGAGGATTTCGAGACGCATCTCGTAATCCGGCGCGTCGAATTCGATCGCCACACCGCCCTGCAGGCGCGAGCGAACGCGGGGGTCGAGCGACTCCAGCTCCCAGGGCGCACGGTCGGCGGCAACGACGACCTGCTTGGCGCTGTCGAGCAGCATGTTCAGGAGATGGCAGAATTCATGCTGGATCATCTTGCCCTGCAGGAACTGCATGTCGTCGATGATCAAGAGATCGATGTTGCGCAGCGAATCCTTCAGCGTCAGCGCATCATTGTCGCGGATCGCGGTGGCGAAGCGCCACATGAAATATTCGGCCGTCAGATAGACGACGCGCAGAGCTCGCGGGTTCTGCACCGCGGCATTGGCGACCGCCTGCAGCAGGTGGGTCTTGCCGAGGCCGACGGTCGAATGGATGAAGAGCGGGTTGAAGCGCACGGCGCCCTGACCAGCTTCCGCAATCGTCTTTGCAGCCGCAAGTGCGACCCGGTTCGAGCTGCCTTCGACGAAGGTGTCGAAGGTGAAGCGGCTATCGAGCGGCGAACCGAAGAGCGGCGAGCCGAAGCTTGCTGGCCTTGCGGCGGCAACAGCCGAAACCGCCTGCTGGACGGCCTGACCGGCCGGCTGCGCGCTTGTCGGGCGGCGCATCTGCGTGGGGGCGGCTGGTTCCGGCGCGACCGCCTCATCGAGCGCCTTCGTGCCGTGGCGCGTTGCCGTGCGCACCAGGACTTCGATTTTCAGAATTTCCGGATCCTCGGCCTGGAACAGGCCGGTGATGAGATCGAGATAACGATTGTTGATCCACGACTTCAGGAAGGTCGTGGGAACCGAAAGGCGAACCACGCTCTTCGAGACCGAATGCAGCTTCAGCCTGGCAAACCAGCTGGCATAGACGTCAGGACCGACCTGGGCCTTCAAGCGCGCGCTGACGCGCTCAAACAAAATGCTCTGCTTCATTTCCGCCTTTGCTTCGCCCACTTCGAGGCGAATGGAGCCGAACGTCTGCGGTGCCGCATCCCCATTGTCGAGCCCGCCCGTCGTCATCGTATTCATCTGCATAATGCCGCCTTTCAATTCCACCGGGCGGCATCCGCTAAAACAGCCGCCCGATCAATCCCCGCTTTGGCGGGCTGACGGATCCTCATGAGCCGCTCGCCTGCCGGTTCACTCAAAAACACTGGCCCCTCAACGGGACCGACGCAGAACTCCGTTGCAGGGGCCGCATTCATGCGGCAACCTTCATCGGCCTTCCGTGTCAGGCTGGCGATCGAACCTCGTTTTCGGCCGACCAGCCCGAACCCAATATTACTTTACCTTCTCCGGCGGCCTCGCCTTAAACGTGTGGCCACTGAAGGCACAAAACATCCCCGCTCCGTAACAGCCACGTTACGGCTCAAATCCGTCGAGTGCTTGAAAAGACGGAAGCGCAAGGCTCCGTAACAAAAGGCACAAACTCATCGCCCTGCCGACGTGGCAGTTAAAACCGAGCCTCTGCAGGTGATGTCCGCGCCCTCTGTTGGAAGCCATTTAGGCAGGATCAAAGGGCAATATCAACGATGAATTTTACGCAAAATTAACAAGCGGCCATTGACTCCGCCTGCCCTTTTCGGGCGTCACACCAGCGTCAAAAAAGAATCGCAGTTGAATCAAAGAGATTCCCCCGTTCGGGCTATTTTGACACGCATTGAAAGAAAAAAAATAAAATCCTCTTGACTCCCCTGTGGTCCCGGAAGCTCGGGGGAGAGTCGCGCAGTGCAAAAGCATCCTTCCGCAAGCCTTTGTTTTTTAACAATTTTTCCTGTCATGGCGCTGACACGAAACAGTCGTGAGATTAACCATGCAGGGGCTGATCGGTTGAATCGAAAAAGCCCGGTAAAATTACCGGGCTAATCATAAAGAAGAAGTCGTTAACGGAAGATTACGCGGTCGTGGTGACCGAAAGAGCCTTCACACGAGCGGCCAGGCGCGAGACCTTGCGCGATGCCGTGTTGGAATGCAGCACACCCTTGCTGGCGGCGCGGGCAAGCTCGGGCTGAGCAGCCAGGAAAGCTTCCTTCGCCTTGGCGGCGTCACCGGATGCGATGGCCTCTTCGACCTGGCGAACGAAAGTACGAACGCGCGAGCGACGAGCCTTATTGACGTCGGTACGGCGGGCGATCTTGCGGGTCGCTTTTTTCGCCGAAGTTGTATTGGCCATGGATGCCTCTCTCAAGAATTCGAACAAACTCCGCCATTACCGCGGGCCCTGCGGCCACAAAATCCAGCAATGCGGGAGCAATCGCGGAAAACCAAACCGGCTTTCCGAACCGTGGGCGGGCATATAACTCTAAAGCCGGCCCACGTCAACGCGGATTTTCAAGCTTTACCACCGGCAAGCGCCTAAAAGCATTCAACGGTGCGTAAAAGCCGGTTTGCGCTTCTCGACGAAGGCCGCCATGCCTTCTTTCTGGTCGTCCGTGGCAAAGAGACTGTGAAACAGGCGGCGTTCGAAACGCAAGCCCTCCTCCAGCGTCGTCTCGAATGCGCGGTTGACCGCCTCCTTGGCCATCATCACCGAGGGACGCGAAAGCGAAGCGATCTTTTCGGCTGCCGCCAGCGCCTCGTCGATGAGACGCTCGGGCGCCACCACACGCGAAACGAGTCCTGATCGTTCGGCTTCCGCCGCATCCATCATGCGGCCGGTCAGGATGAGATCCATTGCCTTCGCCTTGCCGACGGCGCGCGTCAGCCGCTGCGAGCCGCCCATGCCGGGAATGACGCCGAGGGTGATTTCCGGCTGGCCGAACTTCGCCGTCTCCGAGGCGATGATGAAATCGCACATCATGGCGAGCTCGCAGCCGCCGCCGAGCGCAAAGCCGCTGACGGCGGCGATCACCGGCTTGCGCGCCTTGGCGACCTCATCCCAGCCGCTGATGAAATCACTCTTATAGATATCGGGGAACTCAAGCGGCTGCATCTCCTTGATATCGGCGCCAGCAGCAAAGGCGCGCTCGGAACCGGTCAGCACGATCGCCCCGACCGCCTCGTCGGCGTGGAAGGCGGCATAGGCCTCCTTCAGTTCCTTCAGGACGGTGGAATTCAGCGCATTCAGCGCCTGCGGGCGGTTCAGCGTGACGAGGCCGACATTGCCTCGGGTTTCGACGATCAGGGTCTCATAGGCCATGCTGTTCTCCCGGTTTCTCACTCTTAACTTCTGGCAGGCTTACTTCTGGCAGGTGGCGCAATAGAAGGTGGAGCGACCCGCCTGGACGATGCGGGTGACCGTACCGCCGCAGCCGGGCGTGCGGCAAGCCTGACTTTCGCGATCATAGACGGAGAAGGAATGCTGGAAATAGCCGAGCGATCCGTCGGTCTGGATGTGGTCGCGCAGCGATGATCCGCCGGCGGCGATCGCATCGGCGATGACGTCGCGGATCGAGGCGACGAGCAGGTCGAGCTGCGCCTTCGGCCGGCCAGTCGCCGTCACCAGCGTACCGGCGGCGCGGATCGGCGAAAGATGCGCGCGCCACAGCGCCTCGCAGACATATATATTGCCGAGACCGGCAATGTTCTTCTGGTCAAGCAGCGCACTCTTCAGCGGCTGCGCCTTGTCGCGAAAGCGTTCGGCCAGATAGGCGGCGCTGAGTTCGTTTCCCGTCGGCTCCGGGCCGAGATCGCGGAAGAAGGGATGGGTGGCGAGATCGGCGCGTCCCACCATATCCATAAAGCCGAAACGGCGCGGATCGTTATAGACGACGCGGCGCGGGCCGCTTGTGCCTTCCAAATGGAAGACGACGTGATCGTGCTTCTCGTCCTTCGAGCGGGCATGGTGGAATTCGCCGGGCATGCCGGAGGCGGCTCCCTCCTCGATGCGGCCCTCCTCGATGCGGCCCTCTTCAATGCGGAAGGAACCGGACATGCCGAGATGCGAAATCAGCGTGTTGCCGTCGTCGAGATCGACCAGCAGATATTTGGCGCGGCGGCCAAGGCCGACGATGGTGCGGCCGGAAACCCTGTCGGCGAAAGCGTCGGGAAAGGGGAAGCGCAGATCGCCGCGGCGCAGCTCCAGCCTGATGACGCGCGTGCCCTCCATCGCCGGCGTCAGGCCGCGTTTCACCGTTTCGACTTCTGGCAATTCCGGCATCTTAACCCATCTATCTGTAACGTGTTTCAACCGACGACGATGTGCGCTATAGCGCCAGTGTGCCGCGGAAAACGCGGCCCATAGATAACGTCGCGCGCGGTCTTTCGCTATGGCCGTCGCGCCCGAATCGTCAGGAACGGAGCAGTCTGATGTCAGAAAGCCGCACTTCCGCCGATGGCGGCATGGAGACCTCCTATGGCTTCCGCCAAGTGGCTGACGGCGAGAAGCAGGGCCTGGTCAACCAGGTGTTCCACAAGGTCGCCAAGCGCTACGACATCATGAACGACGTCATGTCGATGGGCATGCATCGCGCCTGGAAGGATGCGATGATCTCGGCGCTGAGCCCGCGCAAGGAGTCGGGTTACAAGGTGCTGGACGTTGCCGGCGGCACGGGTGATATCGCCTTCCGCATCGTCGAGGCCTCGGGCCGACAGGCGCATGCCACCGTACTCGACATCAACGGCTCGATGCTCGGCGTCGGCGCCGAGCGGGCGGAAAAGAAGAAACTTTCCGGCAATCTTACTTTCGTCGAGGCGAATGCCGAGGAACTGCCTTTCGAGGCAGGCAGCTTCGACGCCTATACGATCGCCTTCGGCATCCGCAACGTGCCGAGGATCGATGCGGCGCTGTCTGAGGCCTATCGCGTCTTGAAGCGCGGCGGGCGGCTGCTGGTGCTGGAATTTTCCGAAGTCGATATGCCGCTTCTCGACAAGATCTACGACGCCTGGTCGTTCAACGCCATTCCCCAATTCGGCAAGGCGATCACCGGCGATGCCGAACCCTACCAATATCTGGTGGAATCGATCCGCAAGTTCCCGAACCAGGAGAATTTCGCGGCAATGATCCGCCAGGCCGGCTTTTCGCGCGTCACCTTCACCAATTATACCGGCGGCATCGCCGCACTCCATTCCGGCTGGAAGCTCTGAGGGATGATGCAGGCTACACGCTTTCCTTCATTCCTGTCCGTGGCCGCCCCTTCGCAAGCAGGCCAGCCTGCATGAGTACTTTCGGCGCCTATTTCCGCCTTTGGCGCGTCGGCTGGGTGCTCGTGCGTGAGGGTGTCGTGTCAGCCCTTCCTTCCGAAGGGCTGCCGCCTCCGGTCGCGCTCGCCAAATCCTTCGTCACGATTTTCGAGCGAAGCAAGGCGCGGCATCAGAAGCGCAGCGACCGGTTGGCCCAGGCTGTCGAGCGGCTCGGTCCTTCCTATGTGAAGATCGGTCAGTTCCTGGCGACGCGACCGGATGTCGTCGGCGTCGAATTCGCCAACGACCTGTCGCAGCTTCAGGACCGCATGGCCTTCTTTCCCTCGGCGGCCGCCAAGGCCAATATCGAAGGCTCGCTCGGACGGCCGATCGGCGAACTCTATGCGAGCTTCGGCGATCCGATCGCCGCCGCCTCGATCGCGCAGGTACATCCGGCCGAGGTCGAGAGTGCCGAGGGCCGGAAGAAGGTCGCCGTCAAGATCGTGCGGCCCGGCGTGCGCCAGCGCTTTGCCCATGACATCGAGGCGATGTATCTCGTTGCCCGTATGCAGGAGCGTTTCCTGCCGTCCAGCCGGCGGCTGCGGCCGGTCGAGGTGACGAAGACGCTGGAGCAGACGACCAAGGTGGAGATGGACCTTCGCCTGGAGGCGGCCGCTCTTTCCGAGATCGCCGAGAATACCGAACGGGATCCCGGCTTCCGCGTGCCGAAGGTCGATTGGGAACGCACCGGGCGCGACGTCATCACCATGGAGTGGATCGACGGCACGAGGATGTCCGATGTCGACGGCCTGCGCGCGGCGGGCCACGATCTCAACCTGCTTGCCGATACGCTGATCCAGTCGTTCCTGCGCCACACGCTGCGCGACGGCTTCTTCCATGCCGACATGCATCCGGGCAATCTATTCGTCGACGCAGACGGCATGATCGTCGCCGTCGACATGGGCATCGTCGGGCGGCTGGGCAAGAAGGAGCGGCGGTTCCTCGCCGAAATCCTCTATGGCTTCATCACCCGCGACTATATCCGGGTTGCCGAAGTGCACTTCGAGGCCGGCTATGTGCCCAGCCACCACAATGTCGAAAGCTTCGCCCAGGCGATCCGGGCAATCGGCGAGCCGATCCATGGACAGCCGGCCGAGACGATCTCGATGGGCAAGCTGCTGACGCTGCTGTTCGAAGTGACCGAACTCTTCGACATGGCGACGCGGCCGGAGCTGGTGATGCTGCAGAAGACCATGGTCGTGGTCGAAGGCGTGTCGCGCATGCTCAATCCGCGCTTCAACATGTGGAAGGCCTCCGAGCCTGTCGTCGGCGACTGGATCCGCACCAATCTCGGTCCGAAACGGATCGCCACCGATCTCAAGGACGGGCTGAAGGCGGCAGTCAAGCTCGCCGAAGCCGTGCCGGAAATCGCGGCAAAGACCGAAAAATTCCACCATCAGCTGCTGCATATGAGCGAGCACGGCTTACGTTTCGACGCTGAGACGGCGGAGGCGATCGGCAAGGCCGAAGCGCGGCACAACCGCTCGGGCAGGATTGCGCTGTGGATCATTGCATTGACGCTTGTCTATATTGCCTGGATGCTGAGCTGATCGCCTGTCAAAAACATGCTGTGTTCGGCATTTGGGATATCCCATGTGGCGGAGGGCTCGCTTAGTCTCGCAGTCAGAGCATGATGCCGAACAGTGTGAACGGTTTTCGGGCGACATCATGCTCTGCATCCTGTTCTAGGGAGATAGGCACATGAAGCACGAACGCCTTGGCATCGAACTTTCCGGACGCCCCCTCGGTTTTGCCGAGATGGTGACGATCGGGGCGGGCAAGGCTGCCGTTTCGGCTTCGGCGACAGGCATGGCCCGCATCGCGATCGCCCGCGAGATCGTCGAGGATGCGATTGCTTCCGGCATGCCGGTTTACGGCTCGACGACCGGCGTCGGCGCCATGAAAGATGTGGAGTGGTCGGCCGACGAGCTCGACACCTTCAATCTCGGCCTGGTACGCGCCCATCATTTCGGCACCGGGACACCCTTTTCCTGCAATATCGTGCGCAATGCCATGGCGATCCGTATCAACACGGCGCTGACCGGCCAGGTCGGCTGCACGCCGGAGCTGATCCAAGCCTATATCAGGATGCTCGAGGCCGATCTCATCCCGGTCGTGCGCCGTACCGGCTCGATCGGCTGTGCGGATATCGGGTTGATGGGGCAGATCGGCGCGGTGCTGACCGGCGTCGGCGAAGCAATCTATCGCGGCAACCGGATGCAGGCGGCCGAGGCTTTCCAGGCGGCCGGGCTGGAACCGATGCGGATGGCGCCGCGCGACAGCCTTGCCTCGCTCAGCATCAATGCGGTGAGCTTTGCCTCGGCAGCGGAAACGACGCGCAACGCCGCGGCCTCGATCCGCGTCCTGCTGGCGACGGCGATGATGGCAGCCGGCGCGCTTGGCGCTTCCCGCGATCCCTGGAAGGCGGTCCGGCATGTCGGAACGGCGCGTGAGGCGCTGATCGGCGCCTGGCTCTGCAATGCCTCTGACGAGTGGAACTGGCCTGTGGCAACGCATGTGCAGGATCCGCTCAGCCTGCGCATGATCGCGCAGGTGTTCGGCGCGGTGATCGAAAACCTCTTATCGACCGGCCACAAGATCCTTGCCGCCACCGGGCGCTCCGACGACAATCCCGTCGTGGTCGAAGGCCGAGTGATGACGTCGGGCGGCTCGCTGCCGCTCGATGTGACGATCCTGCTCGAATCGGCAGCACTCTGCATGGCGCATGCGGCGCGCAACGCCTTCAACCGCTGCGTCATTCTCGGCAACGGCCAGCGGCGCGACCTGCCGGTCAATCTCGTGCCGCCGGGGCGGATCGCCACCGGTTTCGGGCCGATTATCAAGCTTGCCGGCGAGATCTTCTCGCGCGTGCTGTCGATGTCCAATCCCGTGTCGGCCCAGTCGCTGGTCGTCGCAGCCGGGCTGGAGGACGAGGCAGCCTTCCTGCCGCTCGTCATCGAACGCTTCGACCGGCAGATGCGGGCGCTGAAGCGTCTCGCAGCGCTCGAGGCGCTGCTGTCGGCCCAGGCGATCGATATTCTCGGCGATGAACCGAAGGGTGTCGCCGCCATGCTCTACGAGGTCGTGCGCAAACATGCGGATTTCTATACGATCGACCGGCCGCTTTCAGCGGAGGTGGAGGCGATCGAGGAGGAGCTCGGTTCAGACGACTTCGTCTCGAAGCTGACCGAGCAGGTTCCAATCGCCTCCTTCGACGATTTCTTCGCCCTCGGCTCGCTGGTGCGTATCGAGGAGCGGCTGGCAGGTCAGGAACCGGCAACAGTCTGATCTGGTTTAGGGAGGAAGCGGCATGGACTTCGATCTCGTTTTGCAGGGCACGGTGGTGCTGCCGGACCGCATTCTCGACGAGGGCTATGTCGCCGTGCGCGACGGCAAGATCGCCGAGATCGGCCTCGGCGTGCCGCCTGCGGGCCGCGAACGGCACCTGTTCGGAAAAGCGCTGATCCTGCCCGGCGCGATCGACGCGCAGGTGCATTCGCTTTCGCAGAAGGACCAGGAAGATTTCATCTGGTCGACGCGCTCGGCGGCAGCCGGCGGCGTGACAACGATCGTCGACATGCCCTATGACGAGGGCAATCTCGTCTGCTCGGCAGCGGCGGTGAAGCGGAAGATCGACCATGCCAGTCCGCAGGCGCGCGTCGATTTCGCGCTGTACGGCACCGTCGATCCGGAAGAAGGCCCGGCGCGCATCCGCGAAATGGTGGAGGCAGGCGTTGCAGCCTTCAAATTCTCGACATTCGGTACCGACCCGAAGCGCTTTCCGCGCATTCCACCGGCCCTGCTCGACGCCTGCTTTGCGGCAATCGCGCCGACGGGGCTGACGGCGGGCGTACACAATGAAGACGACGAGGCGGTGCGCGCTTACATCGAACAGGTGAAGGCGAGCAGCATCACCGATTGGCGGGCGCACGGCCTGTCGCGGCCGCCGATCACCGAGCTGCTGGCGATGCATACGATCTTCGAAACGGGTGCTCATACCGGCTGCCCGGCGCATGTGGTGCACTGCTCGCTCGAGCGCGGCTACGATATCGCGCGCGCCTATCGCCGCGACGGCTTTGGAGCGACGGTCGAATGCTGCATCCACTATCTGACGCTCGACGAGGAAAACGACGTGAAGCGCCTCGGCGGCAAGGCGAAGATCAATCCGCCCGTGCGGCCGCGCGCCGAGGTGGAGAGGCTCTGGCGGAAGGTGGCCGAGGGCGATGTCTGGCTGGTCTCGACCGATCACGTCAGCTGGTCGGAAAACCGCAAGACCAATCCGGACATGCTTGCCAATGCCTCCGGCGTTCCCGGTCTCGAGGTGATGGTGCCGCTGTTTGTCAAAGGCGCCGTCGAACGCGGCATTCCGCTGACATGGGCAGCCAGGCTGATGGCGGAGAACCCGGCGAAGCATTTCCGGCTCGACCATATCAAGGGCGCGCTGACCCCGGGCAAGGATGCCGATATCGTCGTGCTGGAGCCGCGCGACAGTGTCTATGACGCCGCCGTGAGCGGCAACAACGTCGTCGGCTGGAGCCCCTATAACGGCATCCGCCTGCCCTGGACCGTCTCGGCCACCTATCTGCGCGGCGAAAAGATTGCCGAGGGCGCGAAGGTGCTGGCCGAGCCCGGCGCCGGCCGCTTCGTACGGCCTTTGCCGCGCCAGGTCATTGCGGGAGCTGAAACATGAGCCGCAATCTTCCCGTCAATGCCAGCCGGATCGCTGACGATATCGATACGCTGGCCGGGATCACCGAGCCGGGGCATCCCTGGACGCGGCGGGCCTTCTCGCCGCTCTTTCTCGATGGCCGGGCCTATATCGAAGCGCGGATGAAGGCGGCGGGGCTGGAAACGCGGATCGATGCAGCCGGCAATCTGATCGGAAGGCGGACAGGCCGAAAACCGTGGCTCGGCACGATCATGGTCGGCTCGCATTCCGACACGGTGCCGGATGGCGGCCGCTTTGACGGCATCGCCGGCGTAATCTCGGCGCTGGAGGTGGCGCGGGCGCTGCGCGATCAGAATATCGAACTCGATCACGATCTCGAAATCGTCGATTTCCTTGCCGAGGAAGTGAGCATCTTCGGCGTCTCCTGCATCGGCAGTCGCGGCATGACCGGCCAACTGCCGGAAGCTTGGCTTTCGCGCGTCAGCGACGGGCGCGACCTGGCCGAGGGCATCGTCCAGGTCGGTGGCAGACCCGATGTGCTGATGCAGCAGAACAGGCCCGATATAGCAGGCTTTCTGGAGCTTCATATCGAACAAGGCCCGGTGCTCGAAGCTGAAAAGGAGGATATCGGCATCGTTACTGCGATCTCAGGCATCACCCGCATCGAGATCACCGTCGAAGGGCGGGCCGACCATGCCGGCACGACGCCGATGGACCGGCGGGCGGATGCGCTGGTGGCGGCGGCGCAGCTGGTGCTCGACATCCGCAATGCCGCCGCCGAGCTTGCCAGAACGCCGGGGCACTTCGCCGCCACCGTCGGCGAATTCAGGATCGAGCCGAATGCCGCCAATGTCGTGCCGTCGAAGGTGGTGCTGCTGATCGATGGCCGTGCCGAAATCCGCGCCGACATGGAGGCATTCTGCCGCTGGCTCGACGGCCATGTCGAAAAGCTGGCAGGCGCCTACGGCGTGACGATCAAGACGCCGAACCGGGTTTCCGACAATCAGCCGACGCCTGGCGATGCCGGACTGCTGTCGATCTTGGAGGCTGCCTGCGAACGGGTCGGCGCAAAACATCGGCGCATGGCCTCCGGTGCGGGACACGATACCGCTTGGATCGCCAAGGTGGCGCCGGCGGCGATGATCTTCGTGCCTTGCCGGGACGGCCGCAGCCATTCGGCCGACGAGTGGGCTGAAAACGACGATATCGCGCTCGGAGCGGCCGTGCTGTTCGAGGCGGTGCGCGAGATGGACACGAGCTTGAATCAGGAGAGGACCGATGGGACGCATACTCGTTGAGAAGGACGTGGAAGCTGCCGTCAAAGGCGGCTCCGTCTATGCCGCCGGCGGCGGCGGCTGGGCCGATCACGGACGGATGCTCGGGCTTGCCGCCGTCAATGTCGGCAAGCCGGAGCTGGTCTCGATCGACGAGTTGAAGGACGAGGACTGGATTGCGACTGCGGCCGCGATCGGCGCACCGGCCTCCACCACCCCCTGGGAAATGCAGGGCATCGACTATGTGAAATCCGTGCAATTGCTGCAGGAGGCGCTGGGTGAAAAGCTTTCCGGGCTGATCATCGGCCAGAACGGCAAATCCTCGACGCTGAACGGCTGGCTGCCGTCGGCGATCCTCGGCACCAAGGTTGTCGACGCGGTCGGCGACATCCGCGCGCATCCGACGGGCGACATGGGTTCGATCGGTATGGCCGGTTCGCCCGAGCCGATGATCCAGACCGCTGTCGGCGGCAATCGCGCCGAGAACCGTTACATCGAACTGGTGGTGAAGGGGGCGACGGCGAAGATCTCGCCGGTGCTGCGCGCTGCTGCCGACCAATCCGGCGGCTTCATCGCCAGCTGCCGCAATCCGCTCCGCGCCTCCTATGTCCGCGCCCATGCGGCGCTCGGCGGCATCTCGATGGCGCTTGCGCTCGGCGAGGCGATTATCGCGGCGGAGAAGCGCGGCGGATCTGCCGTCATCGACGCGATCTGCAAGACGACGGGCGGCCATATCCTTGCCGAAGGCGTCATCACCCGCAAGGACGTCGTCTACACCAAGGAAGCCTTCGACATCGGCACGATCACTGTCGGCTCGGGCGGAACATCGGTGACGCTGCATGTCATGAACGAATATATGGCGGTGGACGATGCGGATGGCAAAAGGCTTGCCACCTTCCCCGCCGTCATCACCACGCTTTCACCGGAGGGCGAGCCGCTCAGCGTCGGCCAGCTTCAGGAGGGCATGCATGTCTTCATCCTGCATGTGCCGATGGAGATCATTCCGCTGTCGGCAAGCGTGCTCGATCCGACCGTCTATCCTGTCGTCGAAAAGGCGATGGGGATCGAGATCGCACGTTATGCACTGGCGACGAGGGCCTGAGCCATGGCGCGCGATCCCGGTCTTGAAGAATTGATGCGTGAGGAACTCGGCGATCGACCGGGCCTTGCCGAAAAACCCATGTTCGGCGGCCGGGCCTTCATGCTGAACGGCAATCTTCTCTGCTGCGCGCGCCATGACGGCATGCTGATCCGCCTCGGCAAGGGCAATGACGGCTGGGCGCTGGCGCTGCCGGGCGTGATCCAGATGCTGTCGGGCGAGCGGGTGATGCATGGCTGGGTGCGAGGCGGTGCCGAAGTTTACGGCGACGATGCTCTCAGACGGCGTTTGCTTGATGCGGCGCTCGCCTATGTGGAGTCGCTGCCAAGTAAATAACGAATGAAGGCGGAGCAAAACGAGGAACCCACGATGCCGAAGGCCAATCCACGTCATCCGAAATTTCCGATTCCCGGCGGACCGGAACTGCGCGCCAAGGGCTGGCGGCAGGAGGCGCTGCTGCGGCTCCTCGAAAATGTGCTCTCCGTCGGCGAGGACCCCGACAACCTGATCGTCTATGCCGCTCTCGGCAAGGCGGCCCGCAACTGGGCGGCGCACAGGGGCATCGTCAAAGCGCTGACCGAGATGGAGGAGGACCAGACGCTGCTCATCCAGTCCGGCAAGCCGATCGGGCTCGTTCGAACGCATGCCAAGGCACCGCTGGTCATCATGGCGAACTGCAATATCGTCGGGCAATGGGCAAAGGCCGAAGTGTTCTACGAGCTGCAGCGCAAGGGGCTGATCTGCTGGGGCGGGCTGACGGCCGGCGCCTGGCAATATATCGGCAGCCAGGGTGTCATCCAGGGCACGTATGAGATCTTCATGCGCATCGCCGAGCGGCGCTTCGGCGGCGACCTTCTCGGCCGGTTCGTGCTGACGGCCGGCCTCGGCGGCATGGGCGGAGCGCAGCCGCTTGCCGGCCGCATGGCAGGCGCTGCGATCCTCTGCGTCGACATCGATCCGGAGCGGGCCCGCAAGCGCCAGCAGATCGGTTATCTCCAGGAAATCGCGCCCGATCTCGACACCGCCCTTCAGATGATCTATGCGGCGGTGAAGGACAAGCGGGCGCTTTCCGTCGGCCTCGTCGGCAATGCGGCGGAGGTTTATCCGGAAATCGCCCGGCGCGGCATCGTGCCCGACATCGTCACCGACCAGACCTCGGCGCACGACCTCGTCTATGGTTACGTGCCGAAGGGCATGAGCCTCGAGCAGGTCAAGGGCCTGCGTGACGATGGCCAAGGGCAATTGATGGCGGCAAGCCGGGCCTCGATCGTCGAGCACGTGACGGCGATGCTGGAATTCCAGAAGCGTGGCTCGGAAGTCTTCGACAACGGCAATCTGATCCGCACGCAGGCCAAAGAGGGCGGCGTCGCCCACGCCTTCGACATTCCGATCTTCACCGAAGCCTATCTAAGGCCGTTGTTTGCCCGGGCGATCGGCCCATTCCGCTGGATGGCGCTTTCGGGCGAGGAGAGCGATATCGCTCGCATCGACGACCTGCTGCTTGAGATGTTCCCCGACAACAAGATCATCACCAACTGGATCCGGCTGGCGCGCGAGCACGTGCCCTTCGAGGGGCTGCCGGCCCGCATCGCCTGGCTCGGCCATGGCGAACGCACTGCACTCGCCCGCCGCGTCAATGCGCTCGTTGCGAGCGGCGAACTCAAAGGCCCGGTCGCATTCTCGCGCGACCATCTCGATGCCGGCGCCATGGCGCATCCGAACATCATGACTGAGGGGATGAAGGACGGATCCGACGCGATCGCCGACTGGCCGCTGATCGATGCGATGATGCTCTGCTCCTCGATGGCCGATCTCGTCGTCGTCCATTCCGGCGGCGGCGGCTATGCCGGCTACATGACGAGCTGCGGCGTCACCGTTATCGCCGACGGCACGGACGCCGCCGACGAACGGCTCGACCACGCGCTGACCAACGATACAGCGCTTGGCGTCATGCGTTACGCCGATGCCGGTTACGAGGAGGCGCTGGACGAGGTGGCGAAGAAGCACGTGCCCTATATCCGGCTTGGTTGAAATGGACCACGATCTGCTATATATCATTGTCATATCCTGCCGAGGACGATGACATGGAAACAGCAAAGATCTTTTGGTCGGGACGTTCCCAAGCCGTCCGACTGCCCAAGGAATTCCGCTTTGATGGCGATAGCGTCACCATTCGACGGCAGGGGCGTGCGATCATTCTCGAGCCGATTTCCGATGATTGGGACTGGCTTGCCGACGTGGCCGGTCCAGTTGATCAGGACTTTGCGACAGCTGCGGAAGAGAAACCTGCCGGGCAGGAGAGACCCGAACTCGACTTCTTCAAATGAAGTACCTGCTCGATGCGAATGCCGTCATTGCCCTGATGAAGGTCAATTAGCGCCTCATCGCCGAACTGCGCAAACACAGACCGCAAGATTTCGCCATACCGGCAATCGTTGCGCATGAACTCTTCTATGGCGCTTACAAAAGCCTCCGTATCGATGAGAATTTGGCGCGGATCGATGCGTTGCAATTCGATATCCTGGAATTCGACCGGAACGACGCGCGCAAGGCAGGGGAAATCCGCGCGGCGCTGCAGGCATTGGGAACGCCGATCGGGCCCTATGACGTCCTGATTGCCGGACAAGCCGCCGCACGCGGCCTCATCCTGATCACCCGCAATCTGCGTGAATTCGAGCGCGTGGCTGATTTACAAACCGAGAATTGGGAAGGTTAGCTTCGATCAAGTCGTTTGGGCGGCGCCTCAGGCGATCGGATTGGAGACTTCGAGGAGGTTGCCGTCGGGGTCCCTGAAATAGACTGAGCGTAGACGTCCGGTCGCACCGGTGCGCTCGACCGGGCCCTCTTCGATCGCAACGCCCGCGGCCTGTAGATCAGCGATGACATCGGCAAGCGGCGTCTCGGCGATGAAGCAGAGGTCGCCGGAGCCGGGTGTGGGATGTGCCGCCTTGGGATCGAATTCGCGGCCGGCCTGGTGCAGGTTGATCTTCTGGTCGCCGAATTTCAGCGCCTTGCGGCCTTTCGCGAAGGTTTCGACCGACATGCCGAGGATGCGGGAATAGAAATCGCAGGTGATGGCGATATCGGCGACGGTCAGCACGACATGGTCGAGGCGGTCTATGCGGATCATGCTTTTCTCCTCGCGAATTGCTGGGCAAAACAGGCGGAGACAAAGGCCAGCGCCAGCATAGCAAGCGTGAAGATAACGACGGCGACCCAGCCTTCAACCGCGAAGAACCAGCCGCCCGCCGAACCCATGAGACTGGAGCCGACATAATAGGCGAGCATATAGAGCGAAGAAGCGTGGCCCTTGGTGCCATGCGCCAGCTTGCCGACAAGGCCGCTGGCGATGGAATGGCTCATGAAGAAGCCGGTCGTCAGCACTGTTATACCGAGGATGATGACCGGGAGAGAGGCAAAGAGCGTCAGAGCGCTGCCGGCGGCGGTGAGCGCCAGACCGAAGAGAAGCACGGAAAAGTGCCCGATCCGGTCTCCCAGCAGGCCGCCGATCGAAGAGGCGCCGATGCCGAAGAGATAGACGGTGAAGATCAGGCCGAGTTCGGTCTGGTTGAGGTCGTAAGGCGGCGCCACGAGGCGGAAGCCGGCATAATTGTAGATGGTCACGAAGGAGCCCATCGCCAGGAAGGCGATGGCGAAGATGAAGGGCAGCGCCGGATTGGTAAGATGGCCGAACCAGGCCTTTGCATGAAAGCGCGGATCGAAGCCCGGCCGGCGGACGAAATTGCGTGACGGCGGCAAGAGGGCGATGAAGCCGATTGCGGCGGCAAGGCCAATGGCGCCGATGATGAAGAGCGCCGGGCGCCAGGTGAGATATTCGGCGAAGATGCCGGTCAACACGCGGCCGGACATGCCGCCGAAGGCCGTGCCGCCGACATAGAGGCCCATGGTGGCGCCAAGGCCGCGCGGGTCGATTTCCTCGGCGAGATAGGCCATGGCGACAGCAGGCACGCCGCCGAGAACGAGACCCTGGAGGGCACGGATGACGAGCAGCAGGTGCCAGTTCGGGGCGAAGGCCGTGGCGATGGTCAGCAATGCCGCGCCGACCAGCGATATCGACATCAGGCTTCGGCGGCCAAGGCCTTCCGAGACGGCGGCGGCGCATACAATCGCGACCGCGAGGAAGCCGGTGGAGAGCGAGAGGGACAGCGAGCTTTCGGCCGGGCTGACGGAGAATTGCTGTGAGAAGATCGGCAGCAGCGGCTGCACGCAATAGAGCAGCGAGAAGGTGGAGAAGCCGGACAGGAAGAGCGCCAGGCTGGCGCGGCGATAGGCGCCGGTCCCGCGGGTCAGATAGTGCTTCTGCCCTGGGATCGCGGCTGTCTCGGAGGTCTTCATTGCATGCACTGACGTCGGCATATTGTCATCCTTCCACCTCCGATCTAGTCAACCCCACTCCATTTGTCCAATATATGACACTGGCGATTTCGATAGGTTTTGGAGATGGCGATGGAGTTGCGGCACCTGAGATATTTCCTGGCAGTAGCGGAAGAAGGCAATTTCACCCGTGCCGCCGGCAAGCTCGGCATCGGGCAGCCGCCGCTCAGCCAGCAGATCCGCGATCTGGAGACGGAAGTGGGTGCGGCGCTGTTTCATCGCGTGCCGCACGGCGCCGAATTGACGGCGGCGGGCGCGGCCTTCCTCGGCGAGGCAAAGGCGTCGCTGGCGGCCGCGGAAAAGGCAAAGCTTGCGGCGCAAAGCGCCAATCGCGGCGAGACCGGCCGGCTATCGCTCGGTTTCACCGCGTCCTCCGCCTTCAACCCCGTGGTCAGCACGACGATCCGCCGCTTTCGCGCGCGATGGCCGGAGGTGCAGCTGTCGCTGACGGAAATGAATACGTTGGCGCTGATGCAGAAGCTCGAACGCGGCGAGCTCGACGCCACCTTCATGCGCCCCAGCCTGGACGATCCCACGGGCATCCGGCTGCGGCGGCTACCGGATGAGCCGATGGTGATCGCCCTGCCCGCCAGCCATCCCTTGGCACGGCATCCCAGCCTGCCGCTTGCGGCGCTGGCGGACAAGCCCTTCATCCTCTTTCCGCGGCTCGTGGGCTTGAGCCTCTACGACGATGTCGTGCTCGCCTGCCGCAAGGCGGGATTCGAGTTGACCGTGGCGCAGGAGGCGCCGCAGATTTCCTCGGTCGTCAATCTGGTGGCGGCCGATCTCGGCGTCTCGATCGTGCCGGCCTCGATTTCGCAGATCAAGCTCGAAGGTGTGGCCTACCGGCCGATCGAGGGGCCGCCGGCCGTGGCGCGCCTGGCGCTGGCAATCCTGAAAACACATCGCTCGCCCGTCACCGAGAACCTGATCAGCCTCCTGAGTACATGAGTTAACCCACGGGATCCCAATAGGGCGGATCACCAAAACTCTTCTTCAGATGATCGGCGATGGCGCGAAGCTTGGCGGAGGGATTTCGGCCTTCGGGATGGGCCATATAGATGAATTCGGTCTCCGGCCTATGGCCGACATCGATTTCGGCAAGCCGGCCCTCGCGGATGGCCGGGCCGGCGATGAAGGCAGGCAGCAGCGCAATGCCCAGACCAGCAATCGCGGCGTCGCGGAGCATGTCGCCATTGTTGATGCCGAGCGCCAGTTTCGCGCGCACAACGATCGCACCGTCGGGCGTCTGGAAGCGCCAGTCGGCAACGCCGCGATTGGTGTAGAAGATGCCGCGATGGCTGTTGAGATCAGCCAGCGACGACGGAATTCCCTCGCGGGCGAGATAATCCGGCGAGGCGCAGAGAAGGCGGCGGCTATGCGCGAGCTTCCAGGCGACCAGCCGGCTATCGGCGATCGCACCATTGCGGATGATGGCATCATAACCGTCCGAGGCGGCATCGACGCGCCGGTCATCGATATCGAGGGTCAGTTCGATCTCGGGATGTTCGGCAAGAAAAGGGTAGAGCGCCGGGCCGAGATGCATGCGGCCGAAGGTGACGGGGGCGGCGATGCGGATCGGTCCAGATAGTGTTCCGCGCCGCTCGGCCATATCGGCCGCGGCTTCCTCGATCTCGCGCACGATGCGCGCGGCGCGCCCGAGGAAGACCGTGCCATCCTCCGTCAAATTGAGCTTGCGCGTTGTTCGATGCAGCAGAATGCCGCCTAACGACTTCTCCAGTTCCGCCAGCCTTTCGCTGACGACGGATTTGGACAGCCGCAGGCGCCGGGCCGCCTCGCTGACCGAGCCCGCCTCAACCACGGCGACGAAAGCCGCAATACCTTCGATCCTGATCATCGTTCGGCTTTTCCGAATTCGAATTCCCCAATCTGGAGACTAATCCGAACGAAAGGAAAATGCCATGTTCCCTTCATCGAAAGGGACGGCAGGGGCCGCCTCACCTTAAACGCAGGAGATGGAACCATGAACCGCTTGAACAACAAGGTCGCAATCGTCACCGGCGCAAGCTCCGGCATCGGCCGCGTCACGGCAAAGCTCTTCGCCGCCGAAGGCGCCAAGATCGTCGTCGGCGCCCGCCGCCAGGGTGAACTCGACAGTCTCGTCGCGGAAATCAAGGCAGAGGGCGGCGACGCCATCGCCATGGCCGGCGACGTGCGCTCGGAAGACTATCACAAGGCGCTGGTCGCCGCCGCCGTCACGAATTACGGCAAGCTCGACATCGCCTTCAACAATGCCGGCACGCTCGGCGAAGCCGGTCCGAGCACCGCCGTTTCGGAAGCAGGCTTCAGCGAGGCGCTGGCAATCAATCTGACGGCCTCCTTCCTCGCCGCCAAGCACCAGATCGGCGCAATGGTGGAAAGTGGCGGCGGCTCGGTGATCTTCACCTCAACCTTCGTCGGCTACAGCTTCGCCTTTCCCGGCGTCGCCGCCTATGCCGCCAGCAAATCCGGCCTGATCGGCCTGACGCAGGCGCTTGCCGCCGAATTCGGCCAGCAGGGCGTGCGCGTCAATGCCATCCTGCCGGGTGCTGTTGATACCGACATGTATCGGGACATGAACGATACGCCTGAGAAGCAGGCCTTCGTCACCAACCTGCATGCGCTGAAGCGTGTCGCAACCCCCGAGGAACTCGCCCGCTCGGTTCTCTATCTCGCCTCCGACGATGCGAGCTTCGTCACCGGCACGGCATCGCTGGTCGACGGCGGCGCTTCGATCACCCGCACCTGAGACGGCCCGGGGCGATTATCGGATTGGAGACCCTCCGATTGCCGACATCGACCCCTCATCCGGCTGCCGCCACCTTCTCCCCGCCTGCGGGGAGAAGGGATATGCCGCGCCGGCTTCCTCAATCTTAACGTCGCGTTTGGCACGTCCCCTCTCCCCGTTTTTACGGGGAGAGGGTTAGGGTGAGGGGCAGCCATTGGCGCAAACCGGACAGCAGTGCCAAACCCGACGGAATGTCGGCATGGCGACCTTCATGCAGCAACTACCCGAGCAGATCCTATGCATGTCGGCCGGGCGATTGCATGTTCTCCGCCAAAGGCTTAGGGTCGGGGGCGGTCAGAAAAGGCAACGGGTAGAAGGCCATGGCTCTCAGCGGCAAACGCATCCTCCTCATCATCTCGGGCGGCATCGCGGCCTATAAGAGCCTGGATCTGATCCGCCGGCTGCGCGAGCGGGGCGCGAGCGTGCGCCCTGTGATGACCAAAGGCGCGCAGGAATTCGTCACGCCGCTTGCCGTCGGCGCGCTGGCTGCGGACCATGTCTTTCTCGATCTGTTTTCGCGCCAGGACGAACAGGATGTCGGTCATATAAGGCTGGCGCGCGACTGCCACCTTGTGCTGATTGCCCCCGCCTCCGCCGACCTGATGGCGAAGATGGCGAACGGGCTTGCCGACGATCTCGCTTCGACCGTGCTTCTGGCGACGAACAGGCCGGTGCTGGCGGCACCGGCGATGAACCCGGCCATGTGGGCGCATCCGGCGACGCGGCGGAATGCGGCGATGCTGAGAGCCGACGGCATCCGCTTCATCGGACCGATGGCCGGCGAGATGGCGGAAAGTCGGGAGGCCGGGCTCGGCCGGATGGCGGAACCGCTGGAGATCGTCGCTGCGGCCGAAACCATGCTCGACGATGGAGAAAAGCCGCTCAAGGGACGCAAGGCGATCGTCACATCGGGACCGACGCACGAACCGATCGATCCGGTGCGTTATATCGCCAACCGCTCCTCCGGCCGGCAAGGACATGCGATCGCCGCAGCCCTGGCAAAGCTCGGTGCGGAGGTGACGCTCGTATCCGGGCCGGTGGCGATCGCCGACCCCGTCGGCGTGACCGTCGTGCATGTCGAGCGGGCGGAGGAAATGCGTGATGCCGTGCTTGCGGCGCTGCCGGCCGACATCGCCGTGATGGTCGCGGCGGTGGCGGACTGGCGCGTCGCCTCGGCGGCTGACCAGAAGCTGAAGAAACATCCGGGCGAATCCATTCCGACGCTGGCGCTGACCGAGAATCCGGACATCCTGAAAACAGTCGGCCATCACACGATGCGGCCGAGGCTGGTGATCGGTTTTGCCGCCGAGACGCAGGACGTCGAAAGCAATGCGAAGGCGAAACTCGAAAGGAAAGGCGCCGACATGATCGTCGCCAATGACGTTTCTCCTGCGACCGGCATCATGGGCGGCAGCCGCAACAGCGTCAAACTCGTTCGCCGCGACGGGGTCGAGCAATGGCCTGACCTGACGAAGGAAGAGGTTGCTGAAAGGCTGGCGGCGCTGATCGCCAAGCGGCTCAGCTAATCGCGAGCGGCTCAGTTGATCGCGAGCGGTTCAGGCAGGAATAGCCAGACGCTGCGGCTTGGCGGCACTGCGCTTCTCCGGCCGGAAGTCGGCGACGTCGATGCCGTCTTTGCCGACGGTGACGGCGCTGCCATCCGGAATTTCGGCCCAGGCATCGACATCGTCGTTCAACGGTTCCGACACAAGACAATAGCCAGCGCCCACGGGAGAAGCATAGAGCGTCGGCGCCTTGCGATCTGTGGCATAGCGGATCGCATAGAGCGTGCTGCCGTCGGAGAAGGCTGCGGTAAAACGCAGCAGGATCGAGCCGATGACGCTTTCGGCCAGATCCTCGATCACACCGATCATTTCCGCCATCGCGGCGACCGGCGCCTCACGCAGGCCGAACTGCAGCGCCAGCAGGAACATCAGCTCGGAATCGGTCGTGCCGCCGCGGGCATTGAACAACTCGTCGTCGAGCATCGCCTCCATCGGCCGTCGCAGGCGGTCGAAGCCGGAGATCTGGCCGTTGTGCATGAAAGACCAGATGCCATGGGTGAAGGGATGGCAGTTGTCGCGGCGCGTGCCGCCGCCTGTGGCAGCGCGGACATGGGCGAGAAAGAGCGGCGAACGGATCTGCCGCGCCAGGCTCTTCAGATTGCAATCCGACCATGCGGGCAGGATATCGCGGTAACGGCCGGGTTCGGGCCTGTCGCCATACCAGGCGATGCCGAAGCCATCGCCATTCGTCGCCGTCTTGGCGCGGGTGGCGCAATGCGACTGCTCGATCAGCGAGTGGGCGGGCGAAGATACCAGCTCCTCGAGATAGAGAGGGTCTCCGCGATAGGCTGCCCAGCGACACATGGCTCTTTGCTCCGGAACCCGCCGCCGCATCGGCGGGAATGCTGAAATTGTCGAACGACGCAGCTAACAACAGCTTAACGCGCGGCCGGTTTGCAAGCCGAACATGACGGTTTCTTGACGTATAGCTTCTTCAAATTCGGCAAAACACTGTGTTCTCTCGTGAACACCCGTATTCCCCAAAGCAGGGCATGCGTGCATTTCTGCTTGCATCTCGAAAGAATCAGCCTAACTTTAAGTCATCAGCAACAGAACGAAAGGAAGGTGATCCAATGTCTAATGAGATTTCGGACCTCGTAACGGGCATGGAAGAGGTGACGAAGGCGAGGCAGCCCTCGCTCTAATCCCCGCCTTCCTGGGGCTGCATAGACAGTCCGGGCCAGTTTGAGGCCAAACTCATGGAAAGGGTCGCTGAGGCGGCCCTTTTTTATTGCCCGGGTGACGCATTGACGCAAAAACAAAATCCCGATACTCATAAGGTCATCTGATGACTTTATGAGTATCGGGATGCGAGCGCTCAGCAAGACCAATCTCGCCGACGGGGCGATCGAGGCGATCCGCGGCGACATTCTCGGCAAACGCTGGGCGGTCGGCGAGAAATTGCCGAATGAAGCCTCGCTGTCGGCCATGCTGTCCGTCAGCCGTGGCACGGTGCGCGAGGCGGTGCGCGTTCTGGTCTCCCAGGGTTATCTCGAAACAAGGCAGGGTTCGGGAACCTATGTCCGCGCCACCAGCGATGCCGGCCGGCCGCTGACGATGGCGCGGCGCGCCAGCCTGCGTGATCAGTTCGAGGCGCGGTTGGCGCTCGACGTCGAGGCCGCCCGGCTGACGGCGATCCGCAAGACGCCGGAGACGGTTGCCGGGCTTCGGCGGCTGCTTGCCGAACATGGCAATCACGACGGCGGCAACGAGGCCGCCTTCATCGAACGCGACCTTGCCTTCCACAAGGCCGTCATCGCCGCTTCGGGCAACCGGGCGATGATCGAGATCTACGATTTCTTTTCGGCCTCGATCGCTGATACCATCGCGGCGACGCTCGGCAAGGATATTCCCGAGCCGGATATGCAGGCGCATGCCGATATCGTCGATGCCATCGAAACCGGCGATCCCGACAAGGCGGATGCGGCGGTGCGCCGTTTCATGGCACCGGTTCTTGCCGCACTCGAGCGGATGATCCTGTCATGAACACGCCTTCCAACAATGCCGCCAGCACGCTCGAGGCGGCCGACGAATTGCTTGTAGACGCCGAGGCCGGCAGCCTTCTACCGCCGCAGGCAACGCCGGTGCGGGGAGCTGCGCATCGTTTCCTGCTCGGCGCAAGCCTGGTGCTGATCGCCTTCAACCTGCGCCCGGTCTTCTCAAGCGCCTCGGCCCTGCTGCCGGAAATCCGCTCGGAACTCGGCCTGAGCGCGCTGGGCGCCAGCCTGCTGACGACGCTTCCGGTCGTCTGCCTCGGCGCCTTCTCGCCGCTTGCGCCTCGTCTTGCCCAGCGCCTCGGGACTGAACGCACGCTGCTCGGCGTTCTGCTGCTTCTCGCACTCGGCACAGGTTTGCGCGGGCTTTCCTCCGTTCCGCTGCTCTTCATCGGCACGGCCCTTGCAGGCGCCTGTATCGCTGTCGGCAATGTGCTGCTGCCGGGGCTGGTGAAGCGGGATTTCGCCGGGCGCGCGGCGCTGATGACCGGCTTCTACACGATGGCGCTCTGCGCCGGGGCGGCAAGTGCGGCCGGGCTGACACTGCCGATCGAGCACGCACTCGGCGGCTCTCTCGAGGGCGCGCTCGCTATCTGGGCGCTGCCGGCGCTTGCCGTCAGCCTGCTCTGGCTGCCTGAGGTTCTTCGCAGCGGCCGGCAGGCAAGACGAAATGGCTTCCACGTCAAAGGCTCTGGCGGGACCGGCTCGCCTGGGAGGTGACGCTGTTCATGGGGCTGCAATCGGCACTTGCCTATTGCGTCTTCGGCTGGCTGGTTCCGATCCTACGCGAACGCGGCCTCGACGGCGTCACCGCCGGGGCGATCGTTTCGCTGTCGGTGATGGTGCAGGCGGCATCCTGCCTGATCGTGCCGCATATCGCCGTGCGCGGCCGCGACCAGCGGCTGATCAATGCGAGCCTCTGCGGCGTTGCCGTCATTGCCCTTCTCGGCCTGCTCTTCGCGCCGCTTTCGACGGTCTGGCTGTGGGCCGTGCTGCAGGGCATCGGCCAGGGCGGGCTGATCGCGGCGGCGATGACGACGATCGTGCTGCGCTCGCGCGATCCCGATGTCGCCGCCCATCTTTCCGGCATGGCGCAATGTGTCGGTTACCTGCTCGCCGCCATCGGCCCGCTCATCGTCGGCCTCATCCGCGGCTGGACCGGCAGCTTTACCTGGTGCGCCGCCCTCTTCGTCGCACTCGGACTGGGCGCGGCAATCAATGGCTGGAAGGCGGGGCGGGCGGTGGAGATCAATGTCCATGCGGTCGAAAAGGACGGCTGAGCCCTTCGCTCACCTGTCCATCACCATCTCTTGATGCCGGTCGTCGGCCGCGGATGCTACGCTATCTCAGCCTCGCATTCCCCAACACCGGAGGAGATATCTTGCGCATACGAACCCTGTTTCTGCTCGCCGCGTTTATGGCGTCGCTGGCACCTGCCCTTTCCCATGCGCAGGAAAGCGATCCACCGAGGGCGAATAACCGGAGCGTCGCGCGCGACGGCGTGCTGAAACTGCTGCCGGCCGACTCCGTCACCGAGCACGTGCTGACGATCGGCGGCCGGAAGATTGCCTATACCGCTACTGCCGGGACGCTTGATCTCTTTGGCCAGGACGGGGCACAGACCGGCGCGATCTTCTACACCGCCTATGTCGCAAATGATGGCGGGGCGAACCGGCCTCTGACCTTTGCCTTTAACGGCGGGCCGGGTGCGGCCTCCGCCTTCCTGCATCTCGGGCTGGTCGGGCCGAGGGTGCTCGACTTCGGGCCGGATGGACGCGACGGCGCCAATGCGAAACTCGTCGACAACCCGCAAAGCTGGCTCGATTTCACGGACCTCGTGCTGATCGATCCGATCGGCACCGGCTGGAGCCGAACGGCAAAGGCGGACGACGCTTCAAATTACTACAACGTCAGTGCCGACGCCCAGAGCATTGCCAAGGCAATCGCGCTCTATGTCGCGCACAACAACCGTTCCAACTCGCCGAAATATCTTCTCGGCGAAAGTTATGGCGGCTTCCGCGCCGCCAAGGTCGCCTCAGCGCTTCAGGAAAGCCAGGGCATCATCGTCGCCGGTGCGGTGATGCTTTCTCCCTTGCTCGAGGGTCAGCTGATGTTCAATGCCGATCAGTTTCCGCTCGGCGCAGCGCTGGAGCTGCCGTCGCTCGCCGCAGCCGAACTCGACCGGCATAACGCCTTTGACGAAGAAAAGCAGAAGGAGGCCGAGACCTTCGCGCTAGGGGACTATCTAACGACGCTCGCTGGGCCGCCGCCAACTGGTGCCGAGGCCGCCGCCTTCTATGGCAAGATCGCTCGCCTGACGGGCATTCCCGAGGATATCGTCACCCGCAACCGCGGCTTCCTCGGCAGTTCGTTCGTCAAACATTCAGATGATGGCAGCGGCGAGGTAATGAGTTCCTATGACGCCTCCTTTGCAGCTCCCGATCCCTATCCGGAATCGGATTACGATCGCGGCGACGACGCCATCCTCGACGGCTTCACCCGCGCCTATGGCGGAGCCTTTGCCGATTACGCCCGCAACGAACTCGGTTTCAGGACCGAGATCACCTATTCGCTACTCGACGGCGATATCAGCCGGCGCTGGGAATGGGGCGGCGGGCGCGGCGGCGGATCGCGCTTCCAGGCGAGTGCCACCGACGATATCCGGCAGCTGCTCGCCGCGAACCCGACCTTCCATCTGCTGATCGCACATGGCTACAGCGATCTGGTGACGCCTTATGGCGTCAGCCGCTACGTGGTCGACCATCTGCCGCCCTCGCTCGCCGGCGGCCGTGTCGGACTGAAGCTTTATCGCGGCGGCCATATGTTCTATACAAGAGCTGAACAGCGGGCCGCTTTCACGGCGGATGCAAAGGCCTTCTACGCCACACATTTGGCCGCTCAGCCGGCGGACTAAAGCGTGGCGAGTCTTTGTCGCTAAACCGCTGTGCATTGCGCGACATGTTTTGGGGACTTGCCGATGCATATTACCGGAGGATGCCACTGCGGCGCGATCCGCTATCAGGCGGAGATCGACCCGGAGCGGGTGTCGATCTGCCATTGCACCGATTGCCAGCGGTTGACAGGCTCGGCCTATCGCATCACCGCACCGGCGCGACCGGGGAGTTTCACGCTCACGTCAGGCGAGCCGAGAGCCTATGCCAAATATGGCGACAGCGGTGGCCTCAGCCGGCAATTCTTCTGCCCGAACTGCGGATCGCCACTCTACCGCACGGACGGCGACGGCGGTGGGTTCGGCATCCGCCTCGGCGGCATCGACCAGCGGCGGGAACTGGTGCCGAAGAAACAGATATGGTGCCGCTCAGCCTTGCCCGGGGTGGAGAATATCGAAATGCTTCCGCGCTTCGAGGGCGAGGACTAGAGCCTTTCCGGGTTAGATTGCAGCATTCTGTTGGCTCAAACGGAGTCGGATGGTCGACCGGCCGGCGCGCGTCGTAGCCCGGCTCTACGGCCAAGCCGGCCGGTCGATCAGCCGGCCCGTTTCAGCCAACCCGAAGGGCCGGGCATCTTTCCGCCAGGGCAGAGGCGATCGGCTCGGACGTACCTTGGGGTATGCCCTTCGCCAATCGCCTCTGCCCTGACGAAAACCTGCTCCGGCAGAATGCTGCAATCTAACCCGGAAAGGCTCTAGGCTGACCTCGGCTTAACATCCCGCCTTTATTCCGGCAGCGGCATGTGCGGCCAGCTATCGGTGACGCCGGCCTGTACCGGACGCTCCAGATAGGTAGATAGGGCGATATAGCTGCGGGTGCCGGTGACACCGGGAACGGCATGGATCTGCGCCAGAAAAGCTTCCAGGGCCTGCGGGCTGGCGGTGCGGACCTTGAAGAGAACGCTGGCGTCGCCCGCGACCGAATGCATCTCCTCGACCTCGGGAAACTGCAGGACCTGCATCAGCCGCTCGCTCTTGCCCCAGCCGGCCGCCTCCACATGCACGAAGGCAAGTAGCGGTTTGCCGAGCGCCGCGCCATCTAGCGCGGCATGCACGCCCTTGATGGCGCCGGATTGTCTCAGGCGGCGCACCCGCTCATGCACAGCCGGCGCCGACAGGCCAACCGCTTCGCCAAGCCTGGCATAGCTCTGGCTGCTGTCGGCGGCGAGCGCGGCTAATATTCTTCGGTCGAATGCATCGATGACCGGCTGCTGCCTGCGTCCCTGCCGAAGATCGTCTGTATTTTTCGCCATTCCGCAAACTCCCCTTTCTGCCGAAGAATAATCGCCGATACTGGCATTCTTCAACAGAATATTCGGAAGAGAGGAAAACTCATGGAGATGATCGCGCATAATCCGGCAAACGGGATCTATGCAGCCAGCCCTGATTACATCCATGCGCTGGAGGTCAGGCATCCATCCCGGCTGCTCTTCGTCAGCGGCACCATGGGTCTCGATCGACAGGGAATGGCGGCGACCGATCTGGAAGGCCAGTTGAACCTCATCTGGTCCAATCTGCGCGCCATCCTCACCTCCGCTGATATGACAGTGGATAATATCGTGCGACTGACGAGCTATCTCAGCGACGGCGCCTTTATGGAAGCGAACCAGAATGCCCGTCTTCGGGCGCTTGGCGGCCGCGCCGTGCCGACCACGGCGATCATCGTCGAAACGCTGCGCGACGACTGGCTGGTCGAGATCGAGATCATCGCCGCCGGCTGACGGCAAATCGGCCGTCGCGCCGCAGGGGCGCGACGGCCGCGGCGATCAGGCCGCCTCTTTCAACAGGCCGAGCGCCTCGGCCAGATCGACCTCACCGCGGAAACCGCCGCTGCTTTTCGCCTCCTGCCGATGCTCGATCGCATGAGCAAAACGCACGGCCGGCTCCTGCTGCATGCGCTCATAGAGGCGATGCAGGCCGGGAAACTGCCGGCGGTCGACGACCTTGTGGAAATCGTTCCAACGGGCGATGCCGACGAAATAGGCTTCCGCCAGGCTTGGCCCATTGCCGAGAAGCCATTTGCGGCCATCGAGCAGACGCTCCAGCCTATGATGCGCCTTTTCCACCGCGGCGATGCCATAGGCCGTGAGGGCCTGCTTCTCTTCCGGCTCCAGCGGATGCTCGATCGCATACCAGAGCGGGCCGAAGGCCTGGAAGAAGGTGGTGTTGAGAAAGGCGAGCATCTGGTTCAGCCGATCGAAATCTGCCGAGCCCTGCGCGAAACCCAGACCGTTGCCGATCGTGCGGGCGCCGATATGGTGGAGGATCGCCATGCTTTCGCTGATCGTCCTGCCATCCTCGAGCAGCAGCGACGGCGTTTCGCCGACCATGTTGATCCGCTTGTATTCTTCGCTGGAGACTATTTCCGGCATCTCGACGCGGCAGAGCCGATAAGGCAGGCCGGACCATTCCAGCGCGACGATCGAGCCGAAGGAGCAGCCCTCCGGCACGCCGTAAAACAATATGGGTGACATCAATCGTTCCTTTCAGAATTGAACCCGTTTGGACACGATGAATGTGAGGATGTGGACGATCTTGCGCTAGAGGCTATAAATGCACCGCAATGTCCACATATCTGGAAGCTGGCGATGGCACTTTTCAACCTCAACGACCTTCATCTCTTCGTACAGGCCGTCGACAGCGGCAGTTTTACCGCCGCCGCCAGGCATCTCGGCATTCCGAAATCGACGGTGAGCAAACGGGTTGCCGAACTGGAGGCACGGCTCGGCGTCCGGCTGATCCAGCGCACGTCGCGAAGCTTCGCGCTGACCGAGCTCGGCCGGGAATTCTTTCAGCATGCCCGGGCCTCGATCATCGAGGCGGATATGGCCGAGGGCATCGTGCGGCGGCATCTGGCCGAACCCGCCGGCAGCGTTCGCCTGACCGCATCGGTGCCGACGGCGCAGTTTACCTTGACGGAACATCTGCCGGCGCTGGCTATGCGCTATCCGAAGCTCCGGCTTTCCGTGCATGTGACGGACCGTTTCGTCGATATCGTCCAGGAAGGTTTCGACATCGCGCTGCGCAGCCACCGCGGGCCACTGCCGGATTCGGCGCTGGTGCAGCGGAAGCTCGCCAGCCACCCCTTCTTCATTCTCGCGTCGCCGGATTATGTGAATGCCCATGGGCAACCGCGCCGCCCGGAGGATCTGGCACAGCACGCGACGATCATGACCAGCCTGATGGAGGACCAGTGGCGGCTTTATTCGGGCGGCGACGAGGTTCTCGTCACGCTGCATTCCGTCATGGCCGCGGATGAGCCTTATGTCTTGATGGAAATGGCCATGTCGGGGCTCGGCATCACCTGCCTGCCGACATCCGTCTGCCGCAAGGCGCTGGCCGACGGGCGGCTGGTGCGGGTGCTGCCGGAATGGACGGCCGGCAGCATCGAGACGACCATCCTGATGCCGCACCGGCGCGGCCAGCTGCCGGCGGTGCGCGCCGTCGTCGATTTCCTGGCCGAGCGGCTCGCAGGGTAGAGCCGCTTCGTACTTCCTCAAGTTTGGCGATCACGCCGCCTTGGCGGCGTGATATTCCTTGATCGCGACCATCTTGATCGCCGGATGGCGCTCGGATTCGTAGCGCAGCGAGAAACCGTCCTGGGCGAGGAAGACCGGATCGCCGTCGAGATCGCGGGCGATATCGCCGCGCTTGTCGGTGAGGAATTTTTCGAGATCGGCCGGCTGCTCGGCCGAGATCCAGCGGCAGACTGAGAAACGCGACATTTCGAAGGAGACCGGCAGGCCGTATTCGGCCATCAGCCGCTCCTTCAAGACGTCGAGCTGCAGGGCGCCGACGACGCCGACGATCGCCGGCGAGCCGTCTTCCGGCGAAAACAGCTGGACGACGCCCTCTTCGGCCATCTGCTGCAGGGCTTCCTTCAGCTTCTTCGCCTTCATCGCATCTTCCAGACGCACACGACGCAGGATCTCCGGCGAGAAGTTCGGCACGCCCTGGAAGACCAGCGATTCACCTTCGGTCAGCGTATCGCCGATCCGGAGCGTGCCGTGGTTCGGAATGCCGACGACATCGCCGGCATAGGCGGTGTCGGCGAGCTGGCGCTGCGAGGCGAAAAAGAATTGCGGCGCCGTCAGGCCGAGCTGCTTGCCGGTGCGCGCAAGCCTTGCCTTCATGCCGCGCTCGAGCTTGCCGGAGCAGATGCGGGCAAAGGCGATGCGGTCGCGGTGGTTGGGATCCATGTTGGCCTGGATCTTGAAGACGAAGGCCGTCATCTTGTCGTCGGTCGCGTGCACGGTCCTGGTGTCGGCGACCTGGTCACGCGGCGGCGGCGCAAAATCGCCGAGCGCGTTGATGAGGTCGCGAACGCCGTAATTGCGCAGCGCCGAGCCGAAGAAAACCGGCGTCATATGGCCTTCCAGGAAGGCTTGGCGGTCGAAGGGACGGCAGGCCTCGATCGCCAGCTCGGTCTCCTCGACGAAGACCTGGCGCTCGTTTTCCGGCAGCCTGCCGGCGACGCTTTGCGGACCATTGACCGGCGTTCCCTCGATTTCGGTATCCGAACCTCGCACCGTGTTGGCGGCGATATTGTAGGAGCCGCAAAAGGTCTTCGAGCGGCCGATCGGCCAGGTGATCGGCGCGGTATCCAGCGCCAGCTTCTCTTCCACCTCGTCGAGGATCTCGAAGGGATCGCGGCTTTCGCGGTCCATCTTGTTGATGAAGGTGATGATCGGGATATCGCGCATGCGGCAGACTTCGAAAAGCTTCAGCGTGCGCGGCTCGATGCCCTTGGCGGCATCGATGACCATGACGGCGGCGTCGACGGCCGTCAGCGTGCGATAGGTGTCGTCGGCGAAATCCTCGTGACCCGGCGTATCGAGGATGTTGAAGACATTGTCGTTATATTCGAAGGTCATCACCGAGGTGACGACGGAGATGCCGCGCTCGCGCTCGATCTTCATCCAGTCGGAACGCGTCTGCATGCGATCCTTCTTGGCCTTGACTTCGCCGGCAAGCTGAATGGCGCCGCCGAACAGCAGCAGCTTTTCGGTGAGCGTCGTCTTGCCCGCATCCGGGTGGGCGATAATAGCGAATGTGCGGCGGCGGGAGACCGCCTCGGCGAGACTTTCGGCCATACTTGTAAATCCTGTGGAATTGCCGCGTATCTAGCGACTAAAGCCCGGCTTTGCAATTGACCTCGGGCCTTCGGGCGCAAAGTAATGGGCCATGACCATTCATCACGATACGCGCCCGACGCTGAACCTGATCCGCTTAGCCAATGGCGAGGGCCTCGACCTGCCTGCCTATGAAAGCAAGGGAGCAGCCGGCATGGACCTGCGTGCCGCCGTCGACGAGGCAGCACCACTGACGCTTCTGCCCGGCAAGCGGGCGCTGGTGCCGACCGGCTTCATCTTCGAGATCCCCGAAGGTTTCGAGGGACAGGTGCGGCCGCGCTCCGGCCTGGCCTTCAAAAACGGCATCACCTGCCTGAATTCACCGGGCACCGTCGACAGCGACTATCGCGGCGAGGTGAAGGTGCTGCTCATCAATCTCGGCGACGAGCCCATCGTCATCTCGCGCGGCATGCGCATCGCCCAGATGGTGATCGCATCCGTTACCCAGACGCGGGTGGCGGAGATCACCGCGGCCAGCGAAACGGTGCGCGGCGCAGGCGGCTTCGGCTCCACCGGCGTCTGATGGCACAACGCCTCGACAGCGCTGGCCTGACCTTCCGGCAGGACCATTTCGGCGACCCTGCCGGCTGGGCGGCGCTGGTCTGCCTGCTCAAGGATATTTTCGGCATCGATATCGGACCGCTGCAACAGCTCGGCGGACCCGATCCAACAAGCATGCCCTTCGGCTGGTTTGATGCCGAAGGTAAGCTTGCGGGCAATATCTCGGCCTTTGCACTGCCCTTCGTCCTCAACGGCAGGATCGTCCATGCCGCCGGGCTGCAATCCGGCGCAGTGCGGCCGCCGTGGCGCGGCCGCGGCCTCTATCGCGACGTCACGGTGAAAGCGCTCGACTGGTGCGAGAAGCAACGTTTTGAAGCCGTCATCCTCTATACCGACAAGCCGTCGCTCTACGAAGCCTACGGTTTCCGCGCGATACCGCTGCATCGATACGAGGGAGCGGCACCCGACCCTTCGTCTTCCGCCGCACCCGCCCAGCCGCTTTTGCCGACGAATGCGGACGATCTTGCCCTGCTGCAATCGCTGCTGAAAAGACGAAGCCCGGTTTCGACCTCGCTGGCGGTCACAGTCAATGCGGCGATGTTTCTGATCAACACCCAGCTCGATCCGGATGTCCGCATCAGCTTCCTCGAAGACAAACAGGCGGTGATCGCCTGGAAGATCGATGAGGCGGGCCGCTTCAGCCTCCTCGACGTCGTGGCGGCTGAGATACCGCCGCTTGCAGCGATCCTTAGCGGGCTTAAGATCGCACCCGTCTCCGTCGAGGTGCTTTTCCGTCCCGACAAGCTCGGCTGGGAGGGTGTTCCGCAACCGTTGGAAAGCGGCACGAGGCTGATGCTGCGCGGCCTCGGCGATGCCATCCCGAACTTTCCGGCGATGCTGTCGCCGATGGCGGAATTCTAGAGCAGTTCGGTTGATGAACGGCGGGAGCGGTGTTTGTTGGAGGCGCTTATGTCATTTAGGAAAGCGCCATGGCGCTTGATTGCGGGACTAGCCACAGCGTTGATAGCGACACCGACGCTTGCGATCGATTCTACAAAGCTTCAGTCGATTCGCTCATCATTGTCTTTGGAAGAGATCGTCGCGTTTGCGGTTTCGAAATCAACAGCGCCGATTCTCGACATCGACAATCCAATCGACGTGAACATCGTCATCAATGTGAAGGGCATGGAGAGGAGCGATATTCAAGCTTTGCAGCTAGAGTTTTTCCGCGTGTTTTTTGGGCTGATGACTTACGCAGACGTTCGTCTCAATTTCAACGCCAGCCAGTCGATAGATTACTCAATTGGAGCGCCATATGCCCCTTTCGGTGATCAGAACCAGCCGTCAAACGCCCAGACCGTCGAAGTGTTCGTTGATCGTGATGCGCTCAAGCTGGCAAAATTGGGCCAGATAGCAGTGCACGATATAGACACGCTTCGAAGCAAGCCGGACACACTAGAATGTTACCACGAGCGCCGAAAAGGATACCCGGTTATCAACGTCGTCATCGACCGCGATATCAATCCGGTAGGCTGCCTTTACACAGTCCTGCTGCAGTCGATCGGGATTAAGGGACCCTTCGGTGGGGTTGCAGCAACATATCGCGCCGGGGACGTTCCCGGCTTCAGACGCAATGCTGAAATGGTGGCAGCATATGCCATTCGCGAATGCCGATCTGTCGTCGATAAAAAAGATCAGCTTGAGAAATGCCTGAGAGGAGTTCTCCAGGAAGGGAATTAAGGACCGCGGATTGGCCGATGCCGCCTAGAATTCCTGCGAGGCGCCGTCGATGGCAAATTTCTAGGACTCCTGCTCAGCCAATACCTACCTTTTCCGTGAAAGCGGTGGCAGGCGGCGTTTGACGGGCGAGGCTTTGATCATCGCGGTGTTGGTCTCCGCCCTTTCGGCGACCCGGTCGAGAATGCCGTCGAGGTCGGCCATCGAGCGGATGACCAGGCGGGCAATGAAGCAATCATCACCCGTCACCTTGTCGCATTCGATGATTTCGGGAATTTCCTGGATGATGCGCTCAACGATGTGCAGCTGCCCCGGCAGCGGACGCACCCTCACGATCGCCTGCAGGGGATAACCGACGGCGGCGGGATCGAGATCGATGGTGAAGGCCTTGATGACGCCGCGCTCCTCCAGCCGGCGCAGGCGCTCGGCAGCACTCGGCGAGGAGAGGCCAACCTGCTGCGCCAGCTCTTTCAGCGAGATCCGCGCATTGCCGGCCAGCGCTTCCAGAATGGCCTGATCGATTTCGTCGAGCGATTGCACATCATTAGCCATGGCGATCTGTTTTCCTCTCACGATTAGGCAATTTCGATCAATTTCCTTTTTATCAGTATATAAAATCGTCGCCCGCCGCAATATTCTTATGCCATCGAAATGGAGGCAATCATGGGCAGCGACATCAAAAGAGGCACCGCGGAAATGACGGCGGCGATGCTGATCTCGGGGACGATCGGCTGGTTCGTCGTCATGTCGGGTCAGCCGGTCAGCGGCGTGGTCTTCTGGCGCTGCCTGTTCGGCGCGCTCACCTTGCTGGTCATCTGCGGCGCTCTCGGGCTGTTGCGGCCCGGCATCATCACGCTGCGCGCCTTCGGCATCGCCATATCAGGCGGCATCGCCATCGTCTTGAACTGGCTGCTGCTCTTTGCTTCCTATTCGCATGCGACGATCTCGATCGCGACGACCGTCTATAACACCCAGCCTTTCATGCTGCTGATGCTCGGCGCGCTCTTTCTCGGCGAGAAGATCACCGCGACCAAGCTGTTCTGGCTGGCGCTCGCCTTCACCGGCATGGTGGCGATCATCCAGGCGAAACCCGGTGCGGGCGGCGCTGCGTTCGACGGCTACGGCCTCGGTATCCTGATGGCGCTCGGTGCTGCCTTCTTCTATGCGCTTGCAGCCCTTGCCGCGAAATGGCTGAAAGGCACGCCGCCGCATCTGATCGCGCTCATCCAGGTCGCAACCGGCATGCTGATGCTGACGCCGATGACCGATTTTTCGCATCCGCCCGGCGATGTCGGGTCCTGGGCGATCTTGGTGACCGTCGGCGTCGTCCATACCGGGCTGATGTATGTGCTGCTCTACGGCGCGATCCAGAGGCTGCCGACGCATCTGACAGGCGCCCTGTCCTTCATCTATCCGATCGCTGCGATCCTCGTCGACCGGCTGGCCTTCGGCCATGCGCTGCAGCCGATGCAGATATTAGGCGCGGCGATCATCCTGCTTGCGGCCGCCGGCATGAATCTCGGCTGGACGCCGCGGTGGCTGCGGCCGCGGGCGCTCGAGAGCTGAGAACCGGGCGGGCGTTGCAAGCATGCCTGGGCATGGCAAGCACGCCTGGGCATGGCAAGCATGCCCGGGGATATGCCGATATTATTTCTGCCCGCGCGTCGTTTCGAACAGGAACCAGGTGCGGCGCTCGGCCTCGTCGATCCAGTTCTCGATCAGGCTGGCGCTTGCGACATCATTATGCTCGTCGCAGAGGTCATGCACCTCGCGCAGCAGCGAAACGAGCTGAGCGTTGTCCTCGCGCAGTTCCGACAACATGTCCTCGGGCGTGACGAAATCCGCGTCATTGTCCGAAATGCGCTGCTGGCGAGCGATCTGGCCGACGGAGCGCAATGTCGTGCCGCCGATCTTACGGGCACGTTCGGCAATGTCGTCGGTCATGTTGAAGATCTGCTCTGCCTGTTCGTCAAGCAGCAGATGATAATCGCGGAAATGCGGGCCGGACATGTGCCAGTGGAAATTCTTGGTCTTGAGATAGAGCGCGAAGACATCGGCGAGCAGCGCCGTCAGTGCTGCCGAAATATCGGTGATGGCATTGGTCGGCAGATCCGAAGGCGTCTTGAGTGGCGAAAGCCTGCGGGTTTCGGCTGGCGTATGGGACATTTAATCTCTCCTTGGTGATGAAAATCTCTAGCGCCACCGGCCGGGAAAACGCGGCGGGCCGCGCTGAACGCGCATTTGCAGAGAGAGAAATAGCAAGGCCGGGTCGCTTTCCAAGTGGATCATGGTCCAGCAGACCTATTCCTTATGGTTATGGACCGATCAGCGCCAAAGCATTGATGAGGAAGCGACGCTTGCCTATAGATGGGCGGTGGAAGCCCTGAGGGTTAAGAAGATGAGCCTTGCCGCCTTGCTGACCTATGCCGGAGCGCTTTTTATCGCCGCAGCCATTCCGGGACCGGGGATCACCGCGATCGTCGCACGCGCGCTCGGCTCGAATTTCCGCGAGACCTTCTTCATGGGCCTCGGCCTGGTGCTCAGCGACATGGCCTATCTGACAGCGGTCATTCTCGGCCTTGCCTTCGTGGCGCAAACCTTCACCGAGGTGTTCATAACAATCAAGATCGCCGGCGTCCTCTATCTCGGCTACATCGCCTGGAAACTCTGGACGGCGGGATTGTTGCCGCAGGATATCGCGGCGCGGAAATCCACCAATATCGGCCTGTCCTTCCTCTCCGGCCTGCTGGTGACGCTTGGTAATCCGAAGACCATGCTCTTCTATGTCGCCCTGGTGCCGACGCTGATCGATATCGGCAATATCGGCCTGCGAGACTATGCGCTCCTGCTGACCACCACCTTCGTGGTGCTGATCGTCGTGCTCGTGCCCTATATGCTGCTTGCCTCGCGGGCCCGCACAATGCTGAAGCAGCCGCGGGCCTTGCAGGCGCTGAACCGGGTTGCGGCCGGCATCTTCGCGGGCACGGCCGCCTTCATCGCCACGCGGGCCGCCTGAAATAAACATTCGGCAAGGACCGGTTTTCAAAGGTTATTTTCTCCGAGGACCGCCTCCCCGGGATGAACACGGGCTGGCCTAGACCAGCCTTTGACCCTATTCTCCTCCTCGATTTCAGAGACAGGATTTCAAAGGGAGGCACCCATGTCGCACAAGCCCGGCCGCGGCCGCATCTATTCCTCGATCACCGAGACCATCGGCGACACGCCGCTCGTGCGCTTCGACAAGCTGGCGCGGGAAAAGGGCGTCGTGGCGAACCTGATCGGCAAGCTCGAATTCTTCAACCCGATCGCCTCGGTGAAGGACCGCATCGGCGTCGCGATGATCGAGGGCCTCGAAGCGCAAGGCAAGATCACTCCCGGCAAGACGGTGCTGATCGAACCGACCTCCGGCAACACAGGCATCGCGCTCGCCTTTGCCGCCGCCGCCAAGGGTTATCGGCTGATCCTCACCATGCCGGAAACAATGTCGGTCGAGCGCCGCAAGATGCTGGCGCTGCTCGGCGCCGAGCTGGTGCTGACGGAGGGACCGAAGGGCATGAAGGGCGCCATCGCCAAGGCAGAGGAACTGGCCTCGTCGCTTGAGGATGCCGTCATTCCGCAGCAGTTCGAAAACCCTGATAATCCCGAGATCCATCGCAAGACGACGGCCGAGGAAATTTGGAACGACACCGACGGCACGGTCGATATCGTCGTCTCCGGCATCGGCACCGGCGGCACGATCACCGGCGTCGGCCAGGTGCTGAAGAGCCGCAAGCCCGAGATCAAGATCATCGCCGTCGAACCGGCCGATTCGCCGATCCTCTCCGGCGGTAATCCCGGCCCGCACAAAATCCAGGGCATCGGCGCCGGCTTCGCGCCGAAGATCCTCGATACCGGCATCTATGACGAGGTCGTCACCGTGACCAATGACGAGGCCTTCGAACAGGCGCGCCTGGTCGCAAGGCTCGAAGGTGTGCCGGTCGGCATCTCCTCGGGTGCGGCACTGACAGCCGCCATCAAGGTCGGCATCCGTCCCGAGAACGCCGGCAAGAACATCGTCATCATCATCCCCTCCTTCGCCGAGCGTTATCTCTCGACGGCGCTGTTTGAAGGGCTGGGGAGCTGAGGCAGGGCATTGGCCGAGGCTTCCCGGTCATTTAATTCCGCAGAGTATCGGGGCGCTTCGGCGCCCCATTCTTTACGTCGCAATGTCAGCAACGGCGGCAACGCGGCAGCGCCAACGACTGGAAGTTCTTTGAGCAATGGGTCCCGTATCTGCTTGAGTAGGGACTTAACTGACTACCAAATGGCTGCCTGCATCGACTTTCGTGAGGTGGGGCCACGAGGGGAAAGCCAGGTCCCTTATATCTGATCCGGCCTTACGAATTTTTCTGCAGATATTTGGGACAAGCGAACTTCCGGCTCGACGGGAAGGTCGCCCACAAACGATATATATGCCTCGACGAAGTCTTCACTCGCAATTTTCGCCAGTTCGGCAATAAGGAGATCACCGAACTCTCCATCAGCACGGTTGGGATCGCGCTCGGTGATGAATGCATACATGCCGATACCATCGCACAGGCTCTTCTCTATCGAGTCCTTTTGACGGTCGAACGCAAAAAGCACCTGCGCGGCGACTGCTCTCACGAACCAAGGGTGGTGTTCTTTGGCCTCTAAGTGCCACCTATCAATTGTAGCTGGACTTGCGCCGCACTGCTTGCTGACACTCTCTTTCGTGTCACCAAGGCGGTAACAGAGAAGATTGATAAGTTTGCTTGAATCGGGCCAGCGGTGTTTGAAGTGCATCGAGAAGTTCGAGTTACATTCCCTACAACGATACCTTTGGGTAGCGCGAACGATGCCGTTCTTTACGCAATCCTGGCTGCCGCATTTGGGGCAAGGGAGGCGTTCGTCGTGTTCAAGCAGTTCCAAATTAGTCATCAACTGACCTCGAACCACCAGCCTCGGGAGCCTTGGAGCGCCACTTCCGCAGTTCTCGTAGAAGGGCGGTAGTCGCAGCTAAAAACCCCGATATCGCCACAAGAATTGTTGTGAAAGAGCCAATATCCAATCATCACTCCATCGATAGGTTGATGGGAATAAAATAAACTGTTCGGATCCATTCAACCAGCAGCAGATCAGGCAGTATTTTTTAGATAGATACTCTGGCGGGTACCTGTACGTGCCTTTTCGTCAAGCCGCAATTTAGGTTGGCGTCACCTTTTTTGTCACTTCGGTTGCTCGAAAGAAACCATACGCAGATGTTCAACGCGACGTTGATGGAATACCGAAGGGGTCGCGTCCGTAGAATGTGCCACGATCACGGTTGGATCGAGTTCCGCTTCCGGTTAACCCGATCTTGCCGGACGGGCATGGCAATGAGGGATCATCCTCCCAAAGCGGAGTTGAGACCGGCTGCAACCATGCACGTCAGCCTAGCAGCGCGGCGATCATCCGTTGTGACCCAGACGGATCCTCGAGCACAGGGGTTAGATCGCTCACCTGGTCCAGGGCGCCGACGACTGGAAGGTCTTTGACCAAGAGGTCCCGTATCCCCTTGACGGTTGCCTCGATCAGGTCGTCGGCATTGATCGTCGTGAAGGGGCGTTCGAAATAGGGACCAATGACCGGCTCGACCTTGCCGCCGATGCCGTCCGCCAGTTGACGACGTGCCAGTGCAAGGTAGGCCGAAGCGAGTGCCTCTCCGCGCTGCTGCCATCTTTCGGCCAGCAAGACCCGCTGCAACAGCGGTGACAGGGTTTCGGCAAGCGGCAGTTTTCCGAACGCACTGCCAAACCACTTCGCGTATGGCGCATAGCGGCGGTCGAGGAGGAAACCCATCCGCATGATGTCACGCACGAGCCGGCTCGCAACCACGCGGGACCCCAGATCGTCGCCAACCTGTCCTGCTCGGCCGACAAAGGCCTGCTCCTCGGCAATACGCCGCCACTGACAGGCGATTTTGTAAAGCCACACGTGGTCAGGGAAATAGGCCAGTGCCGTTCGGGCGCGTGTCAGCCGTTTGTCGTCATCGTGGAAAACGGCCCCTCCCGTGAAGGCGAGGAGCCGTTGTTCGGCGAAGCCCAGCCACTGCAAGGGAGAAAGGTTATCGGCGGACCGAACGGCCAGAAGCCGTTCCAGCGTAGACTCAAGGGTGTGGAATTCGAGGCCGTGCTCAATCGCGCCTGCCGCCTCCGGGCCATTTGCAGGAGGATGCGGGCGGCTCCGCCACCCAATAGGTTCACCAAGATAGCTGGTGGGTGCCACCTGCGTGAACTCAACGACCAACCGTCGGGCATAGTCGCTGAATCTATCTGTGCTCAAGAAGATGTGGACCCGAGGCCCCCAGTTGTGATCCCTGGAAACCTCGTCGTCTAAACCAAGCAGCTCCGATCCAAATCCAATCAACGCCGCTGAATGTGGGAGTTCCGGCGCGACACTGGTCATCCAGGGCCTGACAATGTCCGCGTAGAAGCGACGCGACAACTCAATCCCTTGCATGACCTCTCCTCCGTTCAGGCCGCACATGATCCTTTGCGGACACTGCGAAGTCCAGCATCAAGATCGACGGGCACAAGGATGACTCGTTGTCCATCTTCGCAGGATATCGGGCCGCTTCAGCGCCCCTTTTCTTACGCCGCCGCCGTCAACCTCTCACCCGCGATCCTGTAGGAGATCGCTTCGGCGAGATGGATGCGGCCGACCGTGGGCTTGCCGTCGAGATCGGCCAGCGTGCGGGCGACCTTCAGGACGCGGTGGTAACCGCGGGCGGAGAATTTCATCTTCTCGGCGGCGTCGCGCAGCAGCTGCAGGCCGCTGGCATCGGGCTCGGCCAGTTTCTCGATCATCGCGGTGGAGCAGCGGGCATTGGTGCCGATGCCCCTTGCGCCGGCGCTTTCGAAGCGCTCCTGCTGGATCTCGCGGGCGCGGGCGACACGGCGGGCGACGTCGGCGCTGGTTTCAGCCGCCGTGGGCCGGATGAGATCGGCGGCGGAGACGGCAGGGACGTCGATGCGGATGTCGATGCGGTCCATCAGCGGACCGGAGATGCGGGCCTGGTAATCGCTCATGCAGCGCGGGCCGCGGGCGCAGGTATGGCCCGGCTCGCCGGCCATGCCGCAGCGGCAAGGGTTCATCGCCGCGATCAGCTGGAATTTTGCCGGATAGGAGACGCGGTGATTGGCGCGCGCAATGACGCATTCGCCGCCTTCGAGCGGCTGGCGCAGCGCATCGAGCGCCTGCGGCGTGAACTCGGGAAACTCGTCGAGGAAGAGCACGCCGTGATGGGCAAGCGAGGCTTCGCCGGGACGAGCGCGCAGGCCGCCGCCGACGAGGGCCGCCATGGTGGCGGAATGATGCGGGGTGCGGAAGGGCCGGCGATCGGAAAGCTTACCGCCGGAGAGTTGGCCGGCGATGGAATGGACCATCGACACCTCCAGCAGCTCGGCGGCCGAAAGCGGCGGCAGGATCGACGGCAGCCTGGCCGCCAGCATCGACTTGCCGGAACCCGGAGGACCGACCATCAAGAGGTTATGGCCGCCGGCGGCCGCCACTTCGAGCGCGCGCTTGGCGCTTTCCTGGCCCTTGATCTCGGCAAGGTCCGGCAGGTTTGCGGCATTGGCGCGGATCGACGCTTCCGGCCGGGATAGGACCTGCGTGCCGCGGAAGTGATTGGCAAGGGCAATCAGGCTGCGGGGTGCGAGAATGTCGACCTCGGCGCCCGCCCAGGCGGCTTCGGCGCCGCTTTCGGCCGGGCAGATCAGCCCCTTGCCGAGCGCATTGGCGCCGATCGCAGCCGGCAGCGCGCCTGATATGGCGGCGATCGTTCCGTCGAGATTGAGTTCGCCGACGACGACAAAATCCGACAGTGCATCGGCGGGAATGGCGCCGAGGGCGGCCATCAGGGCAAGCGCGATCGGCAGATCGAAATGCGAGCCTTCCTTCGGCAGATCGGCCGGCGCCAGATTGACCGTCACGCGCTTGGCCGGCAGCGCCAGGCCGGAGGCGTGGAGGGCCGCCTGCACGCGCTCGCGGCTTTCGGCAACCGCCTTGTCGGGCAGACCGACGATCTGCATGCCGACCTTTCCGGGAGCGACCATGACCTGGACCTCGACCGGCACACCTTCGATACCCTGAAATGCCACCGTACTGACACGCGCGACCATATGCCCATCCTTGTCCCGCAAACTCTTATACCGCCCCCGGCCGTTCAGGGCCAGCGGTTGCAATCTGGCATGGAAGCCTGAATAAAACAAGAACAATCACAGAACATAGTCAGGCATCCGCTGTGACCCTGGTTGTGCTCGGTCGCGGGACCAGAACGGTCATTGGCGGCAGGTTCAGCCGCGCTTGCGCTCGATCGCATCCCAGAGCAGGCTGGCGATATCGGCGCCGCCGAATTTCTTCACCTCGCGGATGCCGGTGGGCGATGTGACGTTGATCTCGGTCATGTAATCGCCGATCACATCGATGCCGACGAGCAGGAAGCCGCGCTCCCTCAGCGCCGGGCCGATGCGGGCGCAGATTTCCTGTTCGCGCGACGTCAGTTCGGTCGCCTCGGCGCGGCCGCCGACATGCATGTTGGAGCGGCTGTCGTGTTCAGCCGGAACCCGGTTGATGGCGCCGGCGAATTCGCCGTCGACGAGGATGATGCGTTTATCGCCCTTGCGCACGTCGGGCAGATATTGCTGGGCGATGAAGGGCTCGCGGAAAAGCTGGCCGAACATTTCCAGCAGCGAGGAGAGGTTGCGGTCGTCGCGGGTCGAATGGAAGACGCCGGCGCCGCCATTGCCGTAGAGCGGCTTCAGGATGATGTCGCCCATCTCGTCGCGGAAGCGGCGGATCTCGGCGGCATCCTTGGTGATCAGCGTCTTCGGCATCAGGTCGGAGAATTCGGTGACGAAGATTTTTTCCGGCGAGTTGCGCACCCAGGCCGGATCGTTGACGACGAGCGTCTTCGGGTGGATGCGCTCGAGCAGATGCGTCGAGGTGATATAGGCCATGTCGAAGGGCGGATCCTGGCGCAGCAGCACGACATCCATGGTCGAGAGATCGACGCGCTCGGGCGCGCCAAGTTCAAAGTGATCGCCCTTTACGTCGCGCAGCACCATCGGCTCGACGCTGGCATAAAGCTTGCCGTCGCGAAAGCTCAAGCGGTCGGGGGTATAATGGAAGAGCTTGTAGCCGCGCACTTGGGCTTCCAGGCTCATGGCGAAGGTGGAATCGCCTGCGATATTGATGCCGGCGACATGGTCCATCTGGACCGCTACATTGGTGATCTTGGCCATTTCCATCCCTCGCTGAATGCCGGACAGATGTAGGTCGGCCAGATATCAAACGCAACGGTCAATCAGGGGCTTCCAGCGGGTGCCTGCGGCGAAAATCAGGCGGCGATGCCCTGGTTGCCGTTGTTGCGCAGCATGTTGCGGAGACGGTAGGCGATCGCCAAGGGCTTCGGGAAGGGCTTGCGCAGGAAGGCGACCTTGCGGACGTAATTGTCGACCCGCCAGCTTGCCCAGGTTCCACCGGCGAAAAAGGCGACGTCGCCGGCGCAGAGCGTTCGTTCGGTGCCGTCCTCGGCGGTGATATGGACCTCGCCTTCGAGGATCATCACCGTCTCGTCCCAGCCGAAATACCAGCGGAATTCGCCCGCCGTGCAATCCCAGATCGCCGTCAGCGAGGCCTCGTCATGGCCGCGCGAATGTTCGGCGGTGCGGGCCTGCGGATTGCCGCTGACGATCCAGTCCGGATTGATCGGCGTGGATTTCAGCGGCAGCAGATCGCTCGCATGCGCGACGAAGGACTTTCCGGACGGCTTCGCCACCGCATACGGCACCGAGCGCGCGGCCATGGCGACCGCACTTGCAAACATCAGCTTCCAGGCCATGAAACAACCCCCAATTGTTATCCCTACCGAGTCGATAGCAGAGAGTCGTAAGGACCTGGTTCAAGCGGGGACTAAAAGTTTAACGATCCGGAAATCCGATGGGTCGAAAGGAGGTCAGAAGGCATCAATAAAGTGCCGCGGCAGCCGGCCCGGCATGATCGCCACGATATCATAGCGCTGGGAAAGGCGGGCCTGATCCGCCTGGCGGGCGAGCCAGAGATCGCTTGCTGCCCGTATGCGCTTCTGCGCGGCGACAGAGACGGCATCGACAGCCGCGGCCTCGCCATGGCGGGCCTTGACCTCGACGAAGACGGCGAGATCGCCCTTGCGGGCGATGATGTCGATCTCGCCGAGCCGGGTGCGGTGGCGCAGCGCCAGGATGCGGTAACCCTTCAGCATCAGGAAGGCGGCCGCGACATATTCCGACATGCGGCCCCGGCGCAGCGCCTTCCTTCTGATCGCGGTGAGATCGCTATCGCCCATCGGCGTTCTTGATCTCCAGCAGCCGCTGGTAGAGCACCTTGCGCGGCAGGCCGGTGAGGCGGGCGGCCTCGGTCGCAGCACCGGCCGTCGGCATGGTCTTCGACAGGTCGGCCAGCATGGCTTCGACATCGGCCTCATCGGTCTCGACCGGCTCCGGCGGACCGATGACGAGGACGATCTCGCCCTTGACGTTTTCCACCTGCTGATAATGCGCGGCAAGGTCGGCAAGCGTGCCGCGGCGGAACTCCTCATAGGTCTTGGTCAGCTCGCGGCAGACGGAGGCGGGCCGAGTGGGCCCGAGCACGTCGGCGGCGGCCAGAAGCGTTGCGCCGATGCGATGCGGCGATTCAAAGAAGATCAGCGTCGCGGGTGCTGCGACAAGTTCACCCAATCGGTCGCGACGGGCCTTGTCCTTGGCCGGCAGGAAACCGGCGAAAAGAAAAGCATCGTTCGGCAGGCCGGAGCCGACAAGGGCTGCGAGCGGCGCCGACGCCCCGGGAATGGGAATGACACGGTAACCTGCCGCTATCGCCTGCTGCGCCAGCCGATAACCGGGATCGGAGACCAGCGGCGTGCCGGCATCGGAAACCAGCGCCACCGAGCGCCCGGCTTCAAGCGCCTGCAGCAGCCGTGGGCCAGCCTCGTCGGCATTGTGCTCGTGATAGGCGAAGGGGCGGTTCTGGATGCCGTAGCGGTCGAGCAGCACGCGGGTGACGCGCGTATCCTCGCAGGCGAGCACATCGGCGCCGGCCAGCGTTTCGAGTGCCCGCAGGGTGATGTCGCCGAGATTGCCGATCGGGGTGGCGACGAGATAGAGCGCCGGCTCCAGCGGCCGCGCCGGCACCGCCATATTGTGCAGGCGGAAGCTTCGCCGGCCGGCGGCGTCCGCTGTGGTTTCCTCATTCATGCCATTTGCTTTCGTCCCGCCGGCTCGTCGCCGGCATCGAACCCTTATGGGCGAGCCGCACCGCTTCGGCAAGGGTTCGGATTTCTGTGAGCATTGCTCTGGAAAACCGCAAATGCAGGGGTGCCGGCGTCCATGCCTCTTGCAAAGCGATGCTGAAGTCTGCCATTTTGCCCGTCCACTCCCCCGGCCTCAAGCCGGGACAGCATTCTTCGGGTGCTCGACGCGCCCGGACAGTCACGGTCGAAAGCGGTAGCATCCCATGCGTATTACTATTGAGCGGTCAAACCTGTTGAAATCGCTGAACCACGTCCACCGCGTGGTCGAACGTCGCAACACGATCCCGATCCTGTCCAACGTATTGCTCAAGGCCGACGGCCAGAAGCTCGACATGAAGGCGACCGACCTCGACCTCGAAATCACCGAGGCAACCCCTGCTAGCGTCGAGCAGCCCGGCGCCACCACCGTTCCCGCCCATCTTCTCTACGATATCGTGCGCAAGCTTTCCGACGGCTCGGAAGTGCTGCTTGCCACCAGCACCGATGGCGGCTCAATGACCGTGCAATCCGGCCGCTCGAAATTCTCGCTGCAGTGCCTGCCGGAATCGGACTTTCCGGATCTCACGGCCGGCACCTTCACGCATTCCTTCAAGCTGAAGGCGACCGATCTGAAGATGCTGATCGACCGCACGCAGTTTGCGATCTCGACGGAAGAGACGCGTTATTATCTGAACGGCATTTTCTTCCACACTATCGAGAGCAACGGCCAGCTGAAACTCAGGGCGGTTGCGACCGACGGCCACCGGCTGGCGCGCGCCGATGTCGATGCGCCCTCCGGCTCCGAGGGCATGCCCGGCATCATCATTCCGCGCAAGACGGTCGGCGAGCTGCAGAAGCTGGTCGACAATCCCGAGGTGATGGTGACCGTCGAGGTCTCCGACGCCAAGATCCGCATGACGATCGGCTCGATCGTCATGACCTCGAAACTGATCGACGGCACCTTCCCGGATTATCAGCGCGTCATTCCGACAGGCAACGACAAGGAAATGCGCGTCGACTGCACGAGTTTCGCACAGGCCGTCGACCGCGTCTCGACAATCTCCTCCGAGCGCGGACGCGCCGTAAAGCTGGCACTTTCCGAGGGTCAGCTGATGCTGACCGTCAACAATCCCGACTCCGGCAGTGCGACCGAAGAAGTCGCCGTGGGCTACGACACGGATGCGATGGAAATCGGCTTCAACGCCAAATACTTGCTGGACATCACCGCCCAGCTTTCCGGCGAGGAAGCGGTCTTCCTGCTTGCCGATGCCGGCTCGCCGACGCTGATCCGCGACACGGCGGGCGACGATGCGCTCTACGTGCTGATGCCGATGCGCGTCTGACGGGAACGAAGGCGCCTGCTTTTTGTTTTTCCTCCTGTCAAAACGGAGTATCCCATGACCAAAAAGACGGGAGCGGTGCGCATCGGCATATCCGGCTGGACCTATGCGCCCTGGCGCGGCCAATTCTACCCGAAGGACCTGCCGCAGAAGCAGGAACTTTCCTATGCCGCCCGGCACTTCCGGTCGATCGAGATCAACGGCACCTTCTACGGATTGCAGCGGCCCGAAAGCTTCGGCCGCTGGCGCGACGAGACGCCGGAGGATTTCGTCTTCGCGGTCAAGGGACCGCGCTTCATCACCCATATGCTGCGGCTGCAGGATATCCAGACGGCGCTCGCCAATTTTCTCGCCTCCGGCGTTTTGCGGCTCGGCCCCAAGTTCGGGCCGATCCTCTGGCAATTCCCGCCGAACATGGTCTTCGACCCATCCCTTTTCGAAAGTTTTTTGTCGCTGCTGCCGCACGACCGCGACGCAGCGATAGCGCTTGCCAAGCGGCACGACTGGCACATCAAAGGACTGGCTTGGCTTAAATGCGACGGGCATCAGCCGATCCGGCATGCGCTGGAGATCCGCCACGAGAGCTTCCGCTCACCCGCCTTCATTGAGATGCTGAGGCGCCACAAGGTCGCTCTGGTCTGCGCCGATACGGTGAAATGGCCGCTGCTGATGGATATCACCGCCGATTTCATCTATTGCCGCCTGCATGGCTCCGAAAAGCTCTATGTCAGCGGCTACGAGGACGAAGCGCTCGACATATGGGCGCAACGAATCCGCAGTTGGGCAACGGGCGGAGAACCTGCCGATGCGACACGGGTGCTTGCCCCTGTCCCGGCGCGCGCCAAGGGCCGCGACGTCTATCTCTATTTCGACAATACCGACGTGAAGCTGCGCGCCCCTGTCGACGCCGATCATTTGAGCGAAAGGCTTGCCGATCTCATGCCCCATCCGGCGCCGCAAGCCGCATGAGCTGTTGATGCCGATGTCCTTGTTGCGAAAAACCTTGTCCCTTAAGCGACAAACGGCATATTAAGGCATTCGATCAACATGCGGATGGGTGGAGAATGCGCTTAAGGGTCAAGGTGAAGGAGCGGCTGGGCAAGAGGTTCGACGACGAGATCCGCTTCTTCCGGGGCATGATGCAGGGGCCGAAGACGGTGGGCTCGATCGTGCCGACCTCCTCGATCACCGCCAAGCGCATGGCAAGCGTCGTCGATATCCATTCCGGGCTGCCGGTGCTCGAACTCGGGCCGGGCACGGGCGCCATCACCAAGGCCATCCTCGGCCGCGGCGTCCGCCCGGAAAATCTGGTTGCGATCGAATATTCGACGGATTTCCACGAACATCTCAAGCGGACCTACCCGGGCGTGCACTTCATCAACGGCGATGCTTTCGATCTGCAGAAGACGCTCGGCGATTTCAGCGATCAGATGTTCGATTCCGTCGTCTCGGGCATTCCGCTTTTGAACTTCCCGATGGCGAAGCGCATCTCGCTGCTCGAAAGCCTGCTCGACCGGATGCCGGCCGGCCGGCCGATGGTGCAGATTTCCTATGGCGCGATCTCGCCGATCGCCGCCAATCCCGACCGTTACCATATCCAGCATTTCGACTTCGTCATGCGCAACATTCCGCCGGCGCAGCTCTGGATCTACAAGCGAGGCTGAGATGTTCGGGATCTATATCACCCATCCGCAGGTCAGGATCGATGCGAACGTGCCGGTGCCGAAATGGGGGCTTTCCGATGTCGGGGCGGCGCGCGCCCGCAAAGCGGTCGAGAGCGGCTGGGCGAGGCAATTGCAGCGCATCGTCTCCAGCGACGAGACCAAGGCGATCGAAACGGCCGAAATCCTGGCGGAAGCTTCCGGCGTGACCGTCGAGATCGTGCACGGCATGCATGAGAACGACCGCTCGGCCACCGGCTTCCTGCCGCCGCCGCAATTTGAAGAAGCCGCCAACTGGTTCTTTGCCCATCCGGAGCAGAGCTTCAAGGGTTGGGAGCGCGCCGTCGATGCGCAGGCCCGCATCGTCGAGGCTGTGAACGCCGTTCTTGCCACTCACGATCCGTCGGCACCGATCGCCTTCGTCGGCCATGGCGGCGTCGGCACGCTGCTCAAATGCCATCTGGCGGGCAGCCCGATCGCGCGCGACCGCGACCAGCCGGGCGGTGGCGGCAATCTCTATGCTTTCGGCCTTGCGGATCGCCGCTTATCATGCGACTGGACGCCCATCGAAGACTGGCAGGGGTGACTTCAGATGGACGCACGCGAGCGGTTGATCGTCGGCCTGGATGTTCCAACGATCGGCGAGGCGGAAAGACTGGTTTTCTCGCTCGGCGACGACATTCTCTTCTACAAGATAGGCTATCAGCTGGTCTTTGCCGGCGGTCTGGAATTCGCCCGCGACCTTGCCGCCAGCGGCAAGAAGATCTTTCTCGACATGAAGCTGCTCGACATCGACAACACCGTGGCCTCCGGCGTCGAGAACATCGCCAAGATGGGCATGTCGATGCTGACGCTGCATGCCTATCCGAAAGCGATGAAGGCAGCGGTCGAGGCCGCGGCCGGCTCCGGCCTCTGCCTGCTCGGCGTGACCGTGCTGACCTCGATGGATGCCGACGACCTTGCGGAGGCCGGCTACAGCCAGGATCCGCACAGCCTGGTGCTGCGCCGTGCCGAACAGGCGCGCGCAACCGGCATGGGCGGTATCGTCTGCTCGGCGGAGGAAGCGGCTGCGGTGCGCGAGATCGTCGGACCCGACATGGCGATCGTCACCCCCGGCATTCGCCCTGCTGGTAGCGACAAGGGCGACCAGAAGCGGGTGATGACGCCTTTCGACGCACTGAAGGCGGGAGCGACGCATCTCGTCGTCGGCCGGCCCGTCGTCAAGGCGCCGGATCCCCGAGATGCCGCCCGCGCGATCCTCAGCGAAATGGTGAGCGCACTCTGGCCGGCAAACCGCTAACCAGATTCAACGACAAAAGGGAGAAGACCATGGCCAAGGGATACTGGATCGCCCGCGTCGACGTTCGCGATGCCGAGCGCTACAAGGATTATGTGACAGCGGCCAAGCCGGCCTTCGAAAAATATGGCGCGAATTTCCTGGCGCGCGGCGGCGCCTTTACCGAACTCGAGGGCAAGGCGCGCGTCCGCAATGTGGTGATCGAATTCCCCTCGATGCAACATGCGGTCGACTGCTATAATTCGCCGGAATACCAAATCGCCGCGAAAATCCGCCAGGAAGTGGCGGATGCGGAAATGGTCGTAGTCGAGGGCGTCTAGAGCGCGGTCGCATCCTAAAAAACTGACGGCGTGATGGGCCTTCCCGTCGCGTCGGGATTCGGCTAAGACGAAGCCAATCAAGCATTCCGCAAAGCCTTTCGAGGAGCCTGCCATGACCCTTGCCAACCTGCCGCCGCTCGTCACCGTGTTCGGAGGGTCCGGCTTCGTGGGCAGGCACGTGGTTCGGGCGCTGGCAAAGCGCGGCTATAACATCCGCGTCGCCGTGCGCCGTCCCGATCTCGCCGGCTTCCTGCAGCCGCTCGGCAATGTCGGGCAGATTTCCTTCGTGCAGGCGAACCTGCGCTATCGCAGCTCGATCGATCGCGCCGTCGACGGTGCGAGCCACGTCGTCAACTGCGTCGGCATTCTGCATGAGACCGGACGCAACACTTTCGACGCCGTGCAGGAATTCGGCGGCCGTGCGATTGCCGAGGCGGCGCGCGGCGCGGGTGCGACGCTGACGCATATTTCGGCGATCGGCGCCGACGCGAAATCCGATTCCGACTATGGCCGCACCAAGGGTCGCGCCGAAACGGCCATCCTCTCGGTCAAATCCGATGCGGTGATCTTCCGTCCGTCGATCGTCTTCGGACCGGAGGACAGCTTCTTCAACAAGTTTGCCGAGATGGCGCGCATGTCGCCGATCCTGCCGCTCATCGGCGGCGGCAAAACGAAATTCCAGCCTGTCTATGTCGAAGATATCGCCGAAGCCGTCGCCCGCGCCGTTGACGGCAAGGTTGTCGGCGGCAAAGTCTATGAGCTTGGCGGGCCTGAGGTTTTGAGCTTCCGCGAATGTCTCGAGACGATGCTGAAGGTGACGTGCCGCAAGAACCCGCTGGTATCCCTGCCCTTCGGCATCGCTTCGATGATCGGCAGCATCGCCTCGCTGATCCCCTTTATCACGCCGCCGATCACGCCGGACCAGGTGCGCATGCTGAAGCGCGACAATGTCGTCTCCCCGGAAGCCGAGGCGGAAGGCCGCACGCTGAAGGGCCTCGGCATTGCGCCCACCATGGTGGCATCGGTGCTCGGCTCCTATCTCGTGCACTATCGTCCGCACGGCCAATACACCGGCACCGGCAAGGCCGCCTGAACAATTTTGCGCAATCGCATAACGCCGTTCGCAGATAATGCGGACGGCGTTTTGCCGTCGTCACGTCAAGCAAAGCCGGCGCAAGTTTGAAATGTTTGTTTGCGGGTCACCGTGAGTTGCGTTGCATAAAAGACGCATCGGAAATTTTGTGGAATTAACGCCAAATTTAGCTGGAACGTTTATTGCTATTTATCATTCCACTGACTACCAAACCCGCGCGTCCTCGTACGGACTCAACGCCTGCGAAAAGCGTGCGGCAATCACTGTGAAAGGCATTTCTCGATGGGCAAGTCAATCGCGCTCCTGTTTGCGTGTGCGGCGCTGGTTATCCTTGCAGGCTCTTTCGTTGCGCCCGGTTCGGTCGCTGCGGTAAAGGGCGATTGCTCGCCGGCCTACGGCGTCGATCCTTGCTCTACGGCTTCGATCATCCATTGACGAAAGGCCGGTCCTGCGCCGGCATCCTGCTCCAAGCAAGCAGCCGATCGGAACGCCTGAAACAGCGCGCTCCCATTGAATGCTCAGCCCTGCCTGCTTCAAGCGGCGGCGGGCGTTTATCCTCTCAATTGCCTATCTGAAAGATTGGCGGCTTCTGCCGGCAACAGAGTGTCTGTTCGCGGAGTCCGACGGGGCATTTGCATTCGCGCCGGGAGTTGCGCGAATGCAATGCGGGACGGATGTCTCAGGCAATCAAGCCGGTCGCGGCCATGCCGAGCAGCAAAACACCGAGAATGATGCGGTAGATGGCAAACAGCGTAAACCGGTTGCTTCTGATATAGGCCAGCAGCCACTTGACGGCGATGAAGGCGACGACCGTGGACACGACGAAGGCAATGCCGAGCGCCGTCCAGTCTTCGCCCGCCGCTCCGCCATCCCTGAACGTCTTCAGCAATTCATAGCCGCTTGCGGCGTACATTGTGGGAATGCCGACGAGAAAGGCGAATTCGGTCGCCGCAGCGCGGTTGCCCGTGCCTGCCAGCATGGCGACGAAAATGGTGGCGCCGGAGCGCGAGGTTCCCGGGAAGACGCCGGCAACGATCTGGGCGATGCCCACCAGGATGGCGACAAGCCAGGTGATCTCTTTATGGGGCGGTCTGCGGGCGGCGGCCCACTCGGCAAAGATCATCCAGATACCGCCGATGATGAGCGCCCAGGCGATCGGTGTTGCGGTCTCCGGCAGTTCAAAGCCGAGCCGCTTGACGACCAGCCCGAGAATGGCAGTGATGAGAAAGGCGACGATCAGCTTGGCGGCATAATCGCGATTGACCGGGTCGCGCCAGCCGAGCACCAGATCCACCAAACGACGCCAGTAGATGATGGTGACGGCGAGGATGGCACCCGCCTGGATGACGATGTTGAACATGTCCGACCGGTGGCCGAGCCATTGCTCCGCAATGATGAGATGGCCGGTGCTCGAAATCGGCAGAAACTCGGTGATCCCCTCTATGATACCGAGAATGATAGCACTTATATAATCCATACATTGTCTCCGGTTTAAAGTTCGGCCGGGCCTGAACGCTTGGGTCGATCAGGCCGCCGTTTCCAATCATTCGTTAGACCGTGTTTCGCCATCGTCAGACGGCGTAAAATCCGATTCGCTTGTATTGGCGGGGCCAAGCACCTATAGCTTCAACCAATGAGTCATGACTAGGGCGCTATAATCGAGCTGCCACACAGTCCTGTAACAGCAATCACAACGCCCGAGTATCGATGCCCACGCTTTATCATCATCCCATGTCATCCGCATCTCGCTTCGTCCGGCTGATCCTGGCGGAATACGGCTATCAGGCGGATCTGATCGAAGAGCAGACATGGGAGAAACGCCGGGATTTCCTGGCGCTCAATCCGGCCGGCACGCTGCCTGTTTATGTCGACGACAGCATGCGCGCGCTCTGCGGCGCGAGCGTCATTTCCGAATATCTGGACGAGACGCACGGCGTCTTGAAACGCGACCGGCGGCTGCTCGCCGAAGACCCTTTCCAGCGGGCGGAAATACGCCGGCTGACCGAATGGTTCATGCAGAAGATGGAAAACGACGTCACCAAGCCGCTCGCCCGCGAGCGTGTCTATAAGTTGCAGATGAGCGCCGATCAGGGCGGCGGAGCGCCGGATTCGAAGGTTCTGCGCACGGCCCGCGCGAATATCCGTCAGCATATGCGCTATCTGACCTGGCTTGCCGGCTCGCGTCAGTGGCTGGCCGGCGAGCGGATGAGCTATGCCGACCTTGCCGCTGCGGCCTCGATCTCGATCCTCGATTATCTCGGCGAGATCGAATGGGCGGATTCGCCCGTCGTCAAGGACTGGTACCAGCGGCTGAAGTCGCGCCCGTCCTTCCGGCCGATGCTGACCGAGCGCGTGCGCGGCCTGACACCGGTTTCACACTATGCCGATCTGGATTTCTGACGAGGGCTCTTCATGCCCGAACCTGACAATGACGACAAAGAGCGCCGCCGCGACAATTTGACCGAGTTCGTCCGGGCGGAATCTGCCGCCAAGGGCTTCGATCTCTGCCGCATCACGCGCCCGGATGCGATCCCCGAAGCCAAGGAGCGCCTCGGCCAGTTCATCGATGCCGGGCGCCACGGGACGATGGACTGGATGGCCGAGACGCGCGACCGGCGCGGCGATCCCCGCACGCTCTGGAGCGAGGTGCGCTCCGTCGTCGTCTTCGGCCTCAATTACGCGCCGGATGAAGATCCCCGCGCTATCCTCGACAAGCCGGACAAGGCAGCGATTTCCGTCTATGCCCGCAACCGCGATTATCACGACGTCATCAAGGGCCGGCTGAAGGAGATCGCCACGCGCTTTGCGGCGCGGGCGGGCGCCGATGTGAAGGTCTTCGTCGATACGGCGCCGGTCATGGAGAAACCGCTGGCGGAGGCAGCCGGACTCGGCTGGCAGGGCAAACACACCAATCTCGTCAGCCGCGTTCATGGCTCCTGGCTGTTCCTCGGCACGATGTTCACCACCGCCGATCTTGCCGTCGACGCGCCGGAAGCCGATCATTGCGGCTCCTGCCGTGCCTGTCTCGACATCTGTCCGACGGCTGCCTTCCCGGCGCCTTACCAGATCGACGCGCGGCGCTGCATCTCCTATCTCACCATCGAGCACAAGGGGCCGATCGACGCCGATTTGCGCGTGCTGATCGGCAACCGCATCTATGGCTGCGACGACTGTCTTGCCGCCTGTCCCTGGAACAAGTTCGCAAGCTCCGCCTCCGAGATGAAACTCAAGGCGCGGGAAGATCTGAAGGAGCCGTCGATCGCCTTTCTGCTGACGCTCGACGATGCCGCCTTCCGCACCTTCTTCAGCGGCTCGCCGGTGAAGCGGATCGGCCGCGACCGCTTTATCCGCAATGTGCTGATCGCCGCCGGCAATTCCGGCGACAAGGTGCTCATCGGGCCATGTCGCCGGCTTTCGGAGGATCCCTCGCCCGTGGTGCGCGGCATGGCGGTCTGGGCGCTTTCGCGGCTGATGGAGGCTGGCGAATTTGCGGCCTTTGCCGCACAAAGGGCGGACGAGAGAGATGACGACGTATTGAACGAATGGCGATTGGCGGGAGTGGGCTGATGCATGTGATGATCTTTGGCTGCGGTTATTCCGGCACGGCGATCGCCAAGGCCTTTGCCGGCGACGGCGTGCGGGTTTCCGGCACCACGCGCTCGCCTGAGAAGATGGATGCGCTCCGCGAAAACGGCATCGAAGCATTCCTTTTCGACGGAGAGAGCATGGAAGAGAGGCTCCGCCAGGCTTTGGAAGGCGCCACCTATCTGGTCCAATCGATCGCCCCTGGAAAGGCCGACCCTCTGCTGCGGTTGCTTGAAAAAGACGGCGCACGCCTGCTGCCGAAGCTCGAATGGATTGGCTATCTCTCCACCGTCGGCGTCTATGGCGATCACCAGGGCGCCTGGGTGAGTGAGGAAACGCCGTGCCTGCCGGTTTCCGGGCGCTCGACCGAGCGGCTCGAGGCGGAAGAGGGCTGGCTGGCGATGGGCCGGGAGCGCGGCGTGCCGGCGGCGGTGCTTCGCCTTTCCGGCATCTATGGGCCGGGCCGCAACGCCTTCTGTAATCTGGACAAGGGTACGGCGCGACGGCTGATCAAGAAGGACCAGGTGTTCAACCGCATCCGCGTCGAGGATATTGGTGCTGCGGCACGCTTCCTGTCGGAGCGCGGCCTCGGCGGCATCTATAATGTCACCGACGACCGGCCCGGGCCGCCGCAGGATGTGATCGTCGAGGCAGCCCGCCTGATGGGCGTCGAACCGCCGCCGGAGCAGGCGTTCGAGACCGCCGAACTGACGCCGATGGCGCGCACTTTCTACGGCGAGAACAAGCGGGTTTCGAATGCGAAACTCAAGGCCGCCGGCTTCGAATTCTCCTTCCCGAACTATCCCATGTCGCTTGCGCAATTGTGGCAGGATGGGCGCTGGCGTGGGTAGAGCCTTTCCTGGTCAGATTGCAGCATTCTGCCGGAGCAGGTTTTCGTCAGGGCAGAGGCGATTGGCGAAGGGCATACCCCTTGGTACGTCCGAGCCGATCGCCTTTGATCCTGGCGGAAAGATGCCCGGCCCTTCGGGTTGGCTGAAACGGGCCCCCTGATCGACCGGCCGGCTTGGCCGTAGAATTGGGCTACGACGCGCGCCGGCCGGTCGACCATCCGACTCCGTTTGAGCCAACAGAATGCTGCAATCTGACCAGGAAAGGCTCTCTAGAACTCAGTCCTGTTTGCGACGGATACGCTCACCCAAAATGAGTAGGAAATTCCTACTTTCCCGCTTTGGCCGGACAATTTTCGCCGCATCTTATGATTAACGGCCTTTGAATTTGCCCAAATGTGGCAGCAAATATGGCGAAATCGGAAAAATATTTTCGCGATTTTCGTGAACGCCGTGGCGTTTACTATCCCTTCGGAAAATTCGTTCGGATTTTGGCTGATTTTATTAGCTTTTTTCCACGTTTGGCGACGGCGCGCATTCCTGAAATCTCGTCATCACACTCACGAATGTTGCAGATTGTAATATTCCGTGAATTGCTGCGGCACTTTTTCGCCACTTTTTCACAGATTTAAGCCCCGTCACCCTGCGAGGGCGTGAGTTCAATAGTTGAGGGATACTCTGTTGTGAAGAAAATACGTCGTTCTATTATCGCCGCTGTAACTATTGCAGCCTGTTCTTCCATGCTTCCGGCGGAAGGTTTTGCTGGCAATGGTTGTGGCGGTGCTTCATGGTACGCACTTCGCTCCAAAACTGCTTCCGGGGAACGTATGAATCCTGCCATCTTGACTGCCGCACATCGTTCACTTGCTTTCGGCACCAAGGTGAAGGTCACCAACCGCAACAATGGCCGCACCGTCGTCGTTCGTATCAACGATCGTGGTCCGTTCATCCGTGGTCGTGTGATCGACCTGTCGCGCGCCGCCGCCCAGAATATCGGCATGGTGAGCTCCGGCACTGCGAAGGTCTGCTACCAGGTCGTCAGCTGAGGTCAGCACTGACTGCGCCGGAAGCGGCGCTTGCTCTTGCCGTCAATCGCGGTTACCACCCGGTTGAGACTTGTGAACAATCCGCTGCGTGACACTCGCGTTTGCGCTGGTCGTTCACACGCTACGGCAACAGGAGACATGTGAATGCGTCTGGGCGGCCGCCTCGAAGGGGCGATTTCTGTGCTCGCGGACATCGATGCCCGCAAGCGGCCCGTCGCCGACGCGCTGAAGGACTGGGGCCTCGCGCACCGCTTCGCCGGCTCCGGCGATCGTGCAGCGATCGGCAATATCGTCTATGACGCACTGCGCATGCGGCTTTCCCACGCCTGGCTGATGGATGACGACAGTGCCGCGGCCATTGCCCATGCCGTCATGTTCCGCCAATGGGGTTTTACACCTGACAGTCTTGCCACTGAGCTGGCGGATGACAAGTTTGCGCCGGCGCCGCTTTCGGCCGACGCCGTTGCGGCCTTTCAAAGCCGCTCGCTCGACGATGCGCCGCCGCATATTCGCGGCGATATTCCCGAGTGGATCCAACCCTCCTTCGAACAGGCCTTCGGCGCCGGCTGGCTCGCCGAGGCACAGGCACTCGCCGCCCGCCCGACGCTCGATCTGCGCGCCAACCTGCTCAAAGCCTCCCGCGACAAGGTCGTCAAGGCGCTCGAGAGAGCGAACGCGCATGCTGCGAAGATCGCCCGCTACGGCATCCGGATTGCCGCCGGCGAAGGCGCCTCGCGTCTTCCCAACGTGACAGCCGAGCTTTCGTTCCAGAAAGGCTGGTTCGAAGTTCAGGACGAGGGATCGCAGATCGTCGCCGACCTGGTGCTCGCCCATGATGGCGAACAGGTTCTCGACTATTGCGCCGGCGGCGGCGGCAAGACGCTCGCCATGGCGGCGGCCATGCAGAACAAGGGACAGGTTCACGCCTATGACGCCGACCGCAAACGACTGGCGCCGATCATCGAGCGGCTGAAGCGGGCGGGCACACGCAATGTCCAGGTGCATGACGACGCCAGGGCGCTCTCCGCCCTTGCCGGACGCTGCGACAAGGTGCTGGTCGACGCGCCCTGCACCGGCACCGGCACGTGGCGCCGCCGCCCCGATACGAAGTGGCGGCTGACGGCGAAGAACCTCGACGAGCGCACCGCCCAGCAGCAGGACGCGCTGGCGCAGGCGAGCGGCTTCGTCAAATCAGGCGGTGATCTGATCTATGTGACCTGCTCGGTCCTGCCCCAGGAAAACGAGGAGCAGGCGCGCCGCTTTACGGCCGACAATCCAGATTTTCAGATCGTCAGCGCCCTGCCCGCCTGGGAAGCCCTGTTCGGCAAGGATGCCCCGCGTCCGCATTCGTCCGACGGCCTGACGGTGACGCTGACGCCCGCCTCCACCGATACCGACGGCTTCTTCTTCTGCCGCATACAGCGCAAGGGCTGACGCGGCTTACAGGGGCCTGCGCAGCTGCCGGTTTTTCAAGCAAATGCCGTTCAAAAATGTCCGGTTAGCCGCGCCTGTCTATTCTTAAAATCATTCCAAACTAGAGAATTTGACACCAGTTTGCTTTTGCGCGAAGAGACGAAGGCCGATTACAGCGCCGCGCGTCTTATCAGACGCGCAAAGGACGCTGTAACACTTTGAATCGACGCATCGTGCTTTCCGAAAATCGATTCCGATTTTCGGGCCGATGCGGTAGACGGAAAATCCGTCACAGGAGAGGATCATGAAGCTCAACCGCAAATTCCGCGCAGCCGTGCTGGCGATCGCCCCCGCCGCCCTGCTCGCCCTTCCCGCGCATGCCGAGACCGATGCTGCTAGCGTGGTGAAACACTATGCCGACGTGGCGCATGCGAAATACGAGGACTCGCTGACGACGGCCAAGGCGCTCGACGCCGCGATCGACGCCTTCCTGAAGGCGCCGACCGACGCGACGCTCAAGGCCGCCAGGGACGCCTGGATCAAGGCACGCGTCCCCTACCAGCAGACGGAAGTCTATCGCTTCGGCAATCCGATCGTCGACGACTGGGAAGGCAGGGTCAACGCCTGGCCGCTCGATGAAGGCCTGATCGACTATGTCGATGCCTCCTACGGCACCGAGAGCGATGAAAATTCTCTCTATGTGGCAAATGTCATCGCCAACAAGACGATAAAAATCGACGGCAAGGATGTCGACGCCTCCAAGCTGACGCCGGAATTCCTCTCCGGCACGCTCGCCGAGGCCGGCGGCATCGAAGCCAATGTCGCGACCGGCTATCACGCCATCGAATTCCTGCTGTGGGGTCAGGATCTGAACGGCACGGGGCCTGGCGCCGGCGACCGCCCGGCAACCGATTACGACCTCAAGAACTGCACGCACGGCAATTGCGACCGCCGCGCCGAATATCTGAAGTCCGCCTCGACCCTGCTCGTTTCCGACCTGCAGGAAATGACCGACAACTGGAAGCCGGATGGTGCAGCGACGAAGAACGTCGAAGCCAATCCGAAGGCCGGCCTCGTCGCGATCCTGACGGGCATGGGTTCGCTCTCCTACGGCGAGCTTGCCGGCGAGCGCATGAAGCTCGGCCTGCTGCTGCACGATCCGGAAGAAGAGCATGATTGCTTCTCGGACAATACCTACAACTCGCATCTCAATGACGCGATCGGCATTGCTGCCGCCTATACCGGCAACTATACCCGCGTCGACGGCACCAAACTCAGCGGCCCGTCGCTGCACGATCTGGTGGCCGCCAAGGACAAGGCGCTCGATGCCGAAGTGGAAGGCAAGCTCAACAAGACGCTCGATGCCATGAATGCCATGGCAAAGCGCGGCGAGACGGTCGAAAAGTACGACCAGATGATCGGCGAAGGCAACAAGGACGGCAACGCCGTCGTCCAGGCCGCCATCGACGGGCTGATCGACCAGACGAAATCGGTGCAGCGCGTTATTGCCGCACTTGATCTCGGCACGGTTCAGCTTGAAGGTTCCGACAGCTTGGATAATCCTAACGCCGTCTTCCAATAAGCAAAAAGGCGGGCCGCTTCGAAAGCCGGAGCGGCCCGGACCCTGAAATGTCGCATGCCCCGGCCCGTCGATTTTTTGCCAGCGCAGCGCTCTGCGCCACGCTTGCCGGTTTTTCCGTCAGCATCGCCGCCGGTTTCGACCTGCCGAGGAAACGCACCGACCTCTCCGAAACCGATCTGAAACGTGTCGCCGATGTGACGCGGCCGACGGCGGATTTTTCCAAGGCCGAACAATACGAAGCCATGCAGGCCGGTGCGACGACCTCGATCGATCCCGTCACCGAGGACAGCTTCTCGCATATTTCGGCCAATATTCCCTTCGAGGAAGAGCAGAATTTCAAGCTCGGCAACGCGCTTTTCCGCAAGCTCTGGGTGTCCTCTCCCTCCTCGACGCAGGCTTCCGATGGTCTCGGGCCGCTGTTCAACGCCCGCTCCTGCATGAGCTGCCATGTCAATGACGGCCGCGGCAAACCGCCGGAAGGGGGGCCAAGTGCCACCTCGATGTTCCTGCGGCTTTCGCGCGCCGCCACGACACCGGAGGAAGAAAAGGCGGTTGCGCGTGCCGATGTCGTCAATTTTCCCGATCCGGTCTACGGCCATCAGCTGCAGGACCTCGCCGTTCCCGGGCTTGCTGCCGAGGGGAAGATGGCGATCAGCTACCGCGAAGAGAGGGTGACGCTCGGCGACGGCGAGATCGTGTCGCTGCGCCGGCCGAGTTATGCGGTGACAAACCTTGGTTATGGACCGCTAGATCCCGCGACGACGATTTCGCCGCGTGTCGCCTCGGCGATGATCGGCCTCGGACTGATCGAGGCCATTCCCGAGGCCGATATCCTTGCCCATGCCGATCCTGACGATGCCAACGGCGACGGCATCTCCGGCAAGGCGGCGGTCGTGCGCGACCACCGCAGCGGCAAGATCACGCTCGGTCGCTTCGGCTGGAAGGCGCAGAATGCCACGGTGCGCGACCAGAGTGCGGATGCCTTTGCCAATGATATCGGCATCTCGACGCCCGATCACCCGGATGCGCAGGGCGATTGCACCAAGGCGGAAGAGAAATGCCTTGATATGCCGACCGGGGTGCAGAAACGGCTGGGCGCAGAAGAAGCGCCGGGTCCCATTCTCGACCTCGTCACCTTCTATTCCGGAAATCTTGCCGTTCCGGCACGGCGCAAGGCGAGTTTCCCTGAGACGCTGCAGGGCAAGCGGATCTTCTACGAAAGCGGCTGCATTTCCTGCCACGTACCGAAATTCGTCACCCGGCGGGATACGCAAGAAAAAGCGCAGTCCTTCCAGCTGATTTGGCCCTATTCCGACTTTCTTCTGCACGACATGGGCGACGGGCTTGCCGATGGGCAGCAGGTCGGCCTTGCAAGCGGACGTGAATGGCGCACGCCGCCGCTATGGGGTATAGGACTGACCCGGACTGTCAGCGGACACAGCTTTTTCCTGCATGACGGCCGTGCGCGGAGCCTCACCGAAGCGATCCTCTGGCATGGCGGCGAAGCTGAAACGGCCCGCAACGCTTTCTCCTCCCTGCCGAAAGACGACAGGGCGGCCCTGATTACATTCCTGGAGTCACTTTGATGCGCCTTTGGCACCCCCTGCTCAGCCTTACTCTGATCGGCCTCGCCACATCCGCGGCCGCCCAGACGGCCACTCCCCCGGCAGGGCTGAACGAGGATGCCGTTCCCGCCGTCATGCAGCGCGCCGTCGACGAGGTGATCCGCCCCGGCTATCGCAACATGCAGCAATCGGCCGCCCGGCTGACGACGGCGATGAAGGATCTTTGCGCCGACGGCACGCAGCAGACGCTCGACAAGGCGAAATCCGCCTTCGACGATACGATCCGCTACTGGTCGATCATCGAGATCGTCCAGACCGGACCCGTCATCCAGGACAATCTCTTCGAGCACATCCTGTTTTATCCCGACCGCAAGGGCGTCGGCCTCAAGCAGGTGCAGGCGCTGATCGCCAAGGCCGATCCGAAGGATGCGACGGTCGATGCGATCGCCGGCAAGAGCGTTGCGCTGCAAGGCCTGACGGCGCTGGAATACGTGCTCTACGGCAATGGCTCCAACGATCTCATCGGCCAGAAAGGCAGTTTCCGCTGCCTTTACGGCGAGGCGGTCGCCGGCAATATCCAGCGGGAAGCCGGCGAAGTCGTCGCCGCCTGGGAAAAGCCCGACGGCGTGCAGGCGAGCTGGAAACATCCAGGCCCGCAGAGCAATGATTTCATGGACAACAAGGAAGCGGTGACCGCGCTGCTCGGCATTCTCGTCCATGGCGCCGAGAATGTCCGCGACCAGCGGCTGGAGCAATTCTACAAGGGCAAGGACACCGCGCCACGGCCGCGCATGGCGATCTACTGGCGCTCCAAGAACACCTGGAAATCGATGGCCGCCAATCTGGAGGGCCTGCGCACGCTCTGGCAGAAGGCCGGCATGGCCGAGCTTCTGCCACCGGATAAACAGCCGATCGCCGCCTCGATCGACGAGGATTTCAAATCGCTGCTCGACAGCGTGCCGAAGCTCAATCCCGACATCGACGTCGCCACAAGCGATGCGGAGAAGGCCAAGCTCGATACGCTGCTTGCTGAAAGCCGCGACCTGATCACCCGGATCAGCGACGAATATGGCGCAGCCATCGGCCTTTCGGCCGGCTTTTCCTTTTCGGACGGAGATTGAGACGATGATGCAAAGTGCCGCGATCAACCGACGCAGCTTTGTCAAGGCGGCGGGGCTAGGCTTCCTTGCCACCTTGACGCCAAGGTCGCTGATGGCGCTGGAGCGGACTGATGCGGTCTACGCCTCGGGCATTCGGGCAGCCGACGGCTCCTTTGCCATTGCGACCGTGACCGAGCGCGGCGAGATCATCGATCAGGTGGCGCTTCCCGCCCGCGCCCACGGCATGGCCTTCAGCGCAACCACCGGCAAGTCTGTCGCCTTCGCGCGCCGGCCCGGCACCTATGCGATGATCTTTGATCCCTGGAACAAAAGCGAGCCGACCGTCATCAGCTCCAGGGAGGACCGGCATTTCTACGGCCACGGCGCCTTCTCTCCTGACGGCCGTTTGCTCTACGCCAGCGAGAACGACTTCGACGGCAATCGGGGGATGATCGGCCTCTACGACGCCACGAACCGCTTCACCCGCATCGGCGAATTCGAAACCTACGGCATCGGTCCGCACGACATCACGGTTTCCGAAGACGGACGCCTGCTGATCGTCGCCAATGGCGGCATCGAGACGCATCCGGATTTCGGCCGCACCAAGCTCAATCTCGGAGAGATGCAGCCGTCGCTGGCGCTGATCGATGCAGCAACCGGTGCGCTGGTCGAAAAACATGTGCTGCCGGCGGAATGGGCAGAACTCTCCACCCGCCACGTCGATCTCGACGGCGCCGGCCGCATCTGGTTCGCCTGCCAGTATGAAGGCCACCGCAAGGACTTGCCGCCGCTCGTCGGCCATTTCGCCAAGGGCGAGAATCTCTCCTTCATCGACCTGCCGGAGGCGACGACGCGCAGGCTTGCCAATTACGTCGGGGCGATCGCCGTCAATCGCAGCGAAGGTCTCGTCGGCATCACCTCGCCGAAGGGCGGCGCCTCGGTGACCATCGACGCTAGGACGGGCAAGATGCTGGCCGAGATTTCCGTTCCGGATGCGGCGGGCATCGCGCCGGCAAGAAACGGCTTTGCCGTCTCCTCCTATGATGGCGATTTCCTGTCGACCCGCAGCGACGTCGCCTGGGATCAGCACATCGTGCGGATCTAAATCAGGGAAGGCAGAGTTTTAGCCGGAACGCGCATAGGCTTTCTGCTCAGCGCCGACGCTCGATGCCGCGGCCTTTGCCGCCTCGTGCAGCCAGTCGTTTCCCCGCGCCGCCAAATCCTTCAGGATCGCCGCAACCGCCGCCGCATCGTCGGAATGGCAATTGGCGATCTCAAAGCCCATCAGTTCCAGCATCGTCAGCGAAAGCAGGATCTCGGGATGCCGGTCGATTTCGATCTTGCAGCTGTTCGGTGAGAGCCGGCGCACGAGGATGCGGCCGGAGACCCGATAGTGAGGATCGGCCGAGCGCGCCCGCCCATTGGCGATCTCGCTTGCATGGATCGCCACATCCCGCGGCCTGTGGCGAAGCGACCAGGCGGACGGCACCAGCGCCTTTGCCTCGCGCAGCACCGGCCCACCCTGCCATTCGGCATAGGCGACGAAACGCGGCCGGCCGAGGCTGCCGGTGCCGCCGCTGCGTGGCTTCGCCACGAAGGGTCCTGACCCCAACGGCAGCGCGTCTGCGAGCGCCTTGACATAGGCTGGTGGTGCCGGCTTCTTGCCGGGCTGCAACATTTCATATTTCTCCCAGAATTCCCGGCGTTCGGAATTCGGCAGCAGCAGCGCTTTGCGCAGCCATTTGTGGTCGCGCTCGAGGATGACGGGCAGTGGATTTTCAAGGCCTCTGCGATAGCCGCTCAGGATCAATTCGCCGATCATGCGAACCGAGGGACCGTCGCCGCCGCGGGCCAGCACGGCGCTTGCCGCAAGGCGAACGAGATCAAATGCATAGGGCATCACCGCTGCGTCGTCGAAATCATTGACGCCCCAGACGAGCCGGCCCTCGGTATCGCGCCATGTGCCGAAATTCTCCAGATGCGTGTCGCCGATCGCCAGTACCTGAGGCGCGCCTGTCAGTTGCGGGCAGATATCGAGGATGATCTCGCACCAGCGCCAATAGGTGGCGCGCAGGAAGACGAAATCGTCGCTCCGCATCTTCTCGTGCTTCTCCCGGAGATCGTCCTTGACGAGATCGTCGCCGAGTTCGCCGGCCAGCCAGCTCTCGAAATTCCGCACCGATTGCGATATCGTCGTCATGCCGCCGGCGCTCCATCATTTCGCGACCCGGTGCGGAGAATACGCGCGCCGCGCGAAGCTGCAATCGTCTTCGCATCGGAACGCCACAATCCACCGGTACTGGCCAGCGGTACCGGCCAGCTGTGCCGGCTCGCACGGCGACCGAAAGGTGAAGGGTTGCCGCGGCGACACGGTCCAGGCTTTCCATCGCCGCCCGGACCGATTTCAGCAATGTCCAGCTTGTCGAATGCGGCGCGCCATGCCACTTTCGCGGCTGCAAGAGGGGCAGACATGAGCGAGAGTGACAGGGGCGATTTCCGCGCGCGAATCCGCCGTAATTTTGCGCGGCAGGCGGCGATGGAGACGATCGGCGCGGAGCTGACGCGCGTCGAGCACGGCGTCGTCGAGATCGAGCTTCCCTTCGACGTCAAACTGACACAGCAGCACGGCATCCTGCACGCAGGCATCATTTCCGCAGCGCTCGATTCGGCCTGCGGCTTTGCCGCCTACAGCGTCATCGACCCGGAAGCCTCGATCCTGACGATCGAGTTCAAGGTCAATCTCATGTCGCCGGGGCGTGGCGATCGTTTCCTGTTTCGCGGGGAAATCACCAAACCCGGCTCCACCATTATCGTCGCCGACGGACGAGGCTACGCGATCAGCGACGGGCCGGCGAAACTCATCGCCTCCATGACCGGGACGATGATGGTGATCCGCGGTAGAGAGGGCATTACGGGATGAAGTTCGAACTGAAATCGGTCGCGGGGAAATCCATTCTTTTCGTCATGGCGGCGGAGGCCGAATACGGTCCCTTCCTGCGTTCTCGCATCGAACCTTTGATGACCGGCGTCGGCCCGGTCGAGGCGGCCATTGCGCTGAGCAAGACGTTGGCACGGCTGGATGCCGTCGACGACCTGCCCGATCTCGTCGTCTCCCTCGGCTCGGCCGGCTCGGCGAAACTGGAGCAGACCGAAATCTATCAGGTGACCTCGGTTTCCTACCGCGACATGGACGCCTCGCCGCTCGGCTTCGAAAAGGGCAAGACACCCTTTCTCGACCTGCCGGCAACGCTCGAACTGCCGCTGCGCATTCCAGGCATTGCCGAAGCAAGCCTTTCCACCGGCGGCAACATCATTTCGGGCACCGCTTATGCAGGCATCGACGCCGACATGGTCGATATGGAGACCTATGCGGTGCTGCGCGCCTGCCAGGGCTACAAGCTGCCGCTGATCGGCCTTCGCGGCATTTCCGACGGCGCCGTCGAACTGCAGCACATTTCGGGCTGGACCGAATATCTGCACATCGTCGACCGCAAGCTCTCTTACGGCGTCGACAGCCTGTTCACGGCGCTGGAGGATGGGGTTTTCTGGTTCTGAGCCCCTGAAGCGCCGCGCGCCTTGTCAGACGCGCGGGGACAATCGGAACAATAAAAACCTGATGCCGCCGATTTCCCGGATTGCAAGGCGAGACGCTTTTCATTAAAGCCTCGCCATGACCCAGACAGCACATCCCGACTCCGTTCTCATCGTCGATTTCGGCAGCCAGGTGACCCAGCTCATCGCACGACGCGTGCGCGAGGCCGGCGTCTATTGCGAGATCGTCCCCTTCCAATCGGCCGAAGAAGGCTTCCACCGCCTGCAGCCGAAGGCCGTGATCCTGTCCGGCAGCCCGGCTTCCACGGTGGACGAGGGATCGCCGCGAGCGCCTCAGATCATCTTCGACAGCGGCCTGCCGGTGTTCGGCATCTGCTACGGCCAGCAGACGATGTGCATGCAGCTCGGCGGCAAGGTCGAGAGCGGCCATCATCGCGAATTCGGCCGCGCCTTCCTCGATGTCGACAGGGACTGCCAGCTGTTCGAGGGCCTCTGGTCCTCCGGCTCGCGCCATCAGGTCTGGATGAGCCATGGCGACCGCGTCACCGCGCTGCCGGATGGTTTCGAGGTGGTCGCCACCTCCTCCAACGCGCCCTATGCCTTCATCGCTGACGAGAAGCGCAAATATTACGGCGTGCAGTTCCACCCGGAAGTCGTGCATACGCCTGACGGCGCCAAGCTGATCGGCAATTTCATTCACAACATTGCCGGCATCAAGGGCGACTGGTCGATGTCGGCCTATCGCCAGAAGGCGGTCGAGCAGATCCGTGCGCAGGTGGGCGACAAACGCGTCATCTGCGCGCTTTCGGGCGGCGTCGACAGCTCCGTCGCAGCCCTCCTGATCCACGAAGCCGTCGGCGACCAGCTGACCTGCATCCTCGTCGACCACGGGTTGATGCGCAAGGACGAGGCGGCCGGCGTCGTCGCCATGTTCCGCGAGCACTACAATCTGCATCTGCTGCACGTCGATGCCGCCGATCGTTTCATCGGCGAACTCGAGGGCGTCAGCGACCCGGAAACCAAGCGCAAGATCATCGGCAGGCTGTTCATCGAGACCTTCGAGGAAGAGGCAAAGAAGCTCGGCGGCGCCGACTTCCTCGGCCAGGGCACGCTCTATCCCGACGTGATCGAAAGCGTTTCCTTCACCGGCGGCCCGTCGGTGACGATCAAATCGCACCATAATGTCGGCGGTCTGCCGGAGCGCATGAAGATGCAGCTCGTGGAACCCTTGCGCGAGCTCTTCAAGGACGAAGTGCGCGCGCTTGGCCGCGAGCTCGGCCTGCCCGACAGCTTCATCGGCCGCCACCCCTTCCCCGGCCCGGGCCTTGCGATCCGCTGCCCCGGCGGCATCACCCGCGAAAAGCTGGAGATCCTGCGCGAGGCCGATGCGATCTATCTCGATGAAATCCGCAAGGCCGGCCTCTACGACGCCATCTGGCAGGCCTTCGCCGTGCTGCTGCCCGTCCAGACCGTCGGCGTCATGGGCGACGGGCGCACCTATGAATTCGTCTGCGCACTACGCGCCGTCACCTCCGTAGACGGCATGACGGCCGATTTCTACCACTACGACATGGAATTCCTCGGCCGCGCCGCCACCCGCATCATCAACGAGGTGCGCGGCATCAACCGCGTGGTCTACGATGTTACGTCGAAACCGCCCGGTACGATCGAGTGGGAGTGAAGGGGAGCTAGCAGTCGATAGATTCTAGGCGACCGGCAGATCTGCCGGTCTGTCGGGTGTCTCCCGCCCTCTTCGAACGGCGCCCATACGCCGTCAGCCGCACCCCAACCTTTGCGACTTTGTGGCCTTCAAATATTCGGTCGCGCGCTGCTCGAAGACGTTAGCGCGCGCGACCAGTTCTCGGCGTCGATCACACCGTCGTCGATCGATTACTGTTCCTTCTTGAACAAATCCTGGAAGATGAGCTGGCCCCAAGTGCGGCCGCGTGCGTGCACCAGCGCTCCACCCTCGTTGAGTTTTCCCAGCTTGACGGGTGCGAAGCCGAGTTGTTTGGCCAAGTCCGCCACGGGAGCGATCGCGTCCTCGTCGTCGCTCGACAGAAAGACGACCCGGTGTCCGCCCTCAACGACCGGATCGGCAGCCAGGGTGGCCGCAATCAGGTGATTGAAACCTTTAACGAGCTTGGCGCCGGTGAACGCCTTGGCGACGAAGGCGGAGGACGGGAGGCCGTCCAGCTCTTCAGGGACGGGAAATGCGTTCGTCGCGTCGATGACTGTCTTGCCTTCCCAGCTCGGCAGGGCCTTCGCAACCTCGCCATGCTCTCCGAACGGGACTGCCAGGATGATTGTGTCGGCCTCGAGTGCATCCCGCAGCGACTTGGTGACGACCGTGGGTCCAATCGCCCGAGCCTGCGGCGCCAACGCCTCAGGCGGCCGGCGGCTCGCGACGGTCACCTCGATGTTTTTACGGGCGAAGGCGTGGGCGAGGGCCTGGCCTATCTTGCCGAATCCTACAATTGCGTAGCTCATAATGCTTCTCCGATATTGTGTTGATATTGATTTCCCGGCCCTCAACGGCGCTGGGTTATCTGCCGAGCCCTATGGCGCTCCGAATAATCGAACGGAGCGCCTGGCCGGGTGCAGCGCATCAGAGTTGCGCAAGGCCGCCGTCAACCGCGACCTCGCTGGCGGTCATGAAGCTGCTGTCCGCCGACGCGAGAAAGGCAGCTGCCGCCCCAATCTCTGAAGGGTCGGCCATGCGCTGGAGCGGCGTCATCGCCCCGTAGGCCTTCTGGCCTTCCTCGCCCAGCGCCTCCTTCGCAAGTTCGGTCGCCGTCGCCCCTGGGGACAGCACGTTTACCCGGATGCCGGTGCCCTTCAGGTCCTCAGCCCAACTCCGCGCGAGGTTGCGTACCGCCGCCTTGCTTGCGCTGTAGGCCGTAAATCCCGGTGCGCCGGTGGTGCCGGCGCTCGATCCGGTCAGGATGATCGAACCGCCGTGGCCCATCAGCGGCAGCGCCTTCTGGACCGTGAAGATCGTACCCTTCACATTGGTGTCGAAGGTTTCGTCAATGTGTTCGGCGGTGATCTTGCCGAGCGCAAGCTGGCTTCCCGCCCCGGCATTGGCGAAGACGATGTCGAGGGTTCCGCGCTCGGCCTTCACCGCCGCGTAAAGCCGGTCGAGGTCGTCCAGATCGGAGACCGAGCCCTTCACCGCGCGGGCATTGGGCCCGAGGTCGGCCACAGCGGCGTCGAGCGCTTCCTGGCGGCGGCCGAAGATGAAGACGAAAGCGCCCTCCTCGATGAAGCGCTTGGCTGCGGCGCGGCCGATGCCGGTAGCGCCACCGGTGATCACGGCGGTCTTTCCATTGAGTCTGTTCATGTCACGCATCCTTTGATCGTTCGGGGACGCCCCGAGACCCTCGAAATGGCTCCGCCGGCATCAGTTGTTGAGTGCGGAAATGCGCACATCGGTGGTGCAAAATCGATCCGGTTGGACGACTGACACCAGCCGCGAGGATCCGTGTCCGCCGTTCAGAATTGGGCCGCGCTCGTCGATGTAAGCTATGATGACCGCCCGTACTGCTGTACGATACGTTCGATACGAGCTTTGGAAGGCGCACGGGGCGGTGCCGAATTGCACCATGATCGACTGGGATGACATTCGCTACTTTCTTGCCGTGGCGCGCGGAGGCTCTGTGCGGGCTGCCGCCGAGGGTCTCGGGGTGTATCACTCGACCGTGCTGCGACGCATCGCACAGCTCGAGGAACGCCTCGGGGCGCAGATGTTCGAAAAGCTGCCGTCGGGCTATCGCCTGACGGCAGCGGGCGAGGAGGTCCTCGAGCTCGCGAACCAGATGGAAGCGTCGTCGCACCAGCTGGAGACGCGCGTCTTCGGGCGCGACCAGAGCGTGCGCGGGCTGCTGCGGGTGACGTTGGCTCCGCCCCTCGCTGCACACCTGCTCATGCCGGACTTCGCCGATTTCGCGCGTCTGCATCCTGATATCGAGATGGAAATCGTGTCGTCCGGCGAGCTGGCAAATCTGACCAACCGAGAGGCCGATGTCGCGATCCGCGTCGTCTACGACCGCAAAACCCTGCCGCTCAACCTTCACGGCCTGAAGGGACCGGAGGTGTTCGGCGGCGTCTACATGGCTCGCGATCGACTGGCCGCATGGCGTGCGGGCGCGCCTGATCCGATCCGGTGGATCGTCATAAGCATGCATGGCATTCCGGATTGGGCCAGCGAGGGCGAGGTTCGCACGACAGGGGTTCCGTTCAGGACCACGGACGGCGAGGCGCAGATCGTTGCGGTACGGCAAGGGCTCGGGATGACGACGCTGCCGTGCTTCGTCGGAGATGCCGACCCCCTATTGGTGAGGGTGCCGGGCAGCGACCTGCACATGCATGGAACGCTATGGCTTCTCACACAGGGGGAGACACGCAAGACGAAGCGCGTGCGGCTCTTCACGGAGTTCGTATCCCGCAGGCTCGCCGCATACGCTCCGCTTCTCGCCGGGCTGCCCATATCGCGCGACTGACGCCCGGCAGGTCGCCGGCGACGCTTGCCGTCATCCGGTCGGAAGCCGAGCTGCGATTGCTTGAAGCGACGTCGTTCAATCCGCGAATGTTGCGCCGTTTGCGCTTTAGATCAGGATGATTTAGGCCCGATCGGCCTAAATCATCCTGATCTAAATCAAAGAAGTAGAGCATGATGTCGCCCGAAAACCGCTCACACTTTTCGGCATCATGCTCTAGCGACCGACACCTGCAAAGGGCGGAGCCGGTTCGCAATACTCAATCAGCAATTCGGTGAGGACCCGTATCTTCCGTGCGGGATGCTGACCCGGCGGACGGATGACATATGCACCTGCCGGGGGTGGTGGATAATGCGTCATGACCGGCACAAGCGCGCCGGAGGCTATAAATTCATGGGTAAGGCAATCGGGCAGGTAAGCGATCCCTAATCCTGCTGCCGCGGCGGCGACCAGAGCAGTGCCGTTGTCGGCTTTAAAGCGCCCCTGCGGACGAACCGTGATGATCTTGTCGCCATCCATGAGTTGCCAGGCTTCGGTGCCCTGCATGAGGGCCTCATGAGCGACGAGTTCCTCCGGCGTCTCGGGAGACCCATGCGCCTTGATGTAGTCCGGGCTTGCGACGAACTTCCCATAGATCGGTCCGACGCGTCTTGCGATCAAGTTGGAGTCCTGAAGATAGCCAACCCGGATCGCACAATCATAACCTTCTGTGATGAGATCGACGAAGCGATCACTGTAGCAGGTGTGGATGTGGAGCTGGGGGTGGCGGCGCGCCATTTCCGCGAGGATGGGAGCGAAGTGAGTCTGGCCGAAGGAAAGCGGCACGGCAACTCGCAAGCGGCCGCGAAGGTCACCGGCGGGTAGGATCGTTTCCCTGGCCACGTCGATCTCGGCGCAGACTCTCGCTGCATAATCTCGGAACGTGGTCCCTGCTTCCGTGAGAGCGGCGCCCCGGGTGGTCCGTGCAAGAAGCTGGACGCCAAGTTCCGCTTCAAGTCGGAAAAGCCGCCGACTGACGATTGACTTGGAGACGCCGAGCCGGAGCGCAGCCGACGAAACTCCCCCGGCATCAGCCACTTCCACGAAGGTCTGCAGTTCTTCGATGTCCATTAGCGTTCCCCTTTTCGCGACACAGCTTGCCATAAATGGGTGCTACCGCATCTCGAGTAGGAACGGCAATACTGCTTCCAGGCAACGTCGCCCCTGGCGCATGTCTCCCGCAAAACCAATGCCGCTCATGGGCGGCAGCAAAGGACGTAATAATGACCTTTCGTAATGGCCTTGCTTCGCTTCTTCGTCCCCAAGATTCGGTACTCGTTCTGATCGACCACCAGCCCTACCAGCTCGCGAACCTGAACAGCCACGATCCGCATGCAGTGGTCAACAACTCGACGGCCTTGGCAAAGGCCGCCAAGGCATTCGGTGTTCCGACCATCCTGACGAGCGTGATCGCCGATCGGGGCGGTCTGATTTTCCCGCAAATCACCGACGTATTTCCCGGCCAGGAGGTCATCGACCGGACCTTCATCAATACCTGGGAGGATCGGAAGGTCGTGGACGCGGTCAAGTCGACGGGCCGCAAGCAGCTGATCATCGCCGGCCTGTGGACCGAGGTATGCGTCGCGATGCCGGTGATCCAGGCGCTCGGCGAAGGCTGGGATGTGACTGTTATCACCGACGCGTCGGGCGGCACGTCGGTCGAGGCCCACGAGGTCGCCATCCAGCGCATGATCGCGGCTGGCGCGAACATGATGACCTGGCTGGCGCTGGCGTCCGAATGGCAGCGCGACTGGGCGCGCACCGAGCACGCCGGTGAGCTGACGGAGGTTCTCAAGCAGCATGCCGCTGGCAGCGGCATCGCGTACCTGTGGGAGCAGCAGCTGCTCAACACGCCGGTGCCTAGAGCATGATGCCGAAAAGTGTCAGCGGTTTTCGGACGACATCATGCTCTAACTATCTAATTTAGAACAGGATGATCTGAGCGGGGGTGCAGAGGCTTTCGAGTGACGCGTTGCGAAAAGGCTGATTGCTTATCGAGACTCTTCACCCCCTCTTGATAGGAAGACCGTCCATGCCTGGATGCGCGCGGCCGTCATGATCGACGACCACGAGCCGCACTGCTTTCGTCACGCGCGGAGGTCCGCGGCCAGGCGCGCCAGGCCAACCTACTGACCGACCACACGATGAGGGTGATTGAGTGGGCAAAGGCTGGCCGCTTACGGGCCTCGATACCGGAGAATGTCCAGAAGCAGGCTCAAAACGGGGGAAGGCTGGCGCCGGCTCGGATAGTACAGGTGATATCCGGGAAACGTTGGACACCAGTCCTCGAGCACCCGGATCAGGCGCCCGTCCACTATCGCAGGCATCACCTTGTCTTCTGGCATGTAACCCAGTCCCAGGCCGTCGAGGGCAGACTGATATCTGAGTGCGAGGCTGTTGAACACGAGTTGCCCCTCGGCGCGCACCCTCACTTCACGTCCGTCTTTTTCCAGTCCCCACGTGAATAGACCTCCATAGGTCGGTAGCCGCGCGTTGATGCAGCTGTGGGCCGCCAGATCGTGGGGGGTTTCGGGACGCGGGTTGCGCTCAAAGTAAGCGGGAGATCCAACCAGAGCCATGCGCATATCAGGCCCGATGCGGACTGCAATCATGTCCTTAGCGACCTGTTCGCCCATCCGGACGCCGGCGTCAAAGCCTTCGGCAACAATATCCCTCAAGCCGGCATCAATGATGATCTCAACCCGAATGTCCGGATAGTCCAGCAGGAACCTGTTGAGGGCCGGCTGGAGGATGCTTACGGCCGGGTGTTCACCGGATGTGATCCGGAACGTCCCTGCGGGCTTGTCCCGAAGCTCGCTCAGGGCTGCCAGTTCCGCCTCGATCTCCTCAAAGCGTGGTCCAACGGTACGCAGCAGGCGTTCCCCGGCGTCGGTGGATGATACGCTGCGCGTGGTGCGGGTCAGCAGACGAAGTCCCAGCCTCTCCTCAAGATTGCGGATTGTCTGGCTGAGCGCCGATGGCGACACGCCCAACTGCGCTGCAGCCTTGGTGAAGCTCCGTGCCCGCGCCACCGCGGCGAATGCAGCAAGGTCGTTGAACTCCATGGATTTGTTAGCTCTCCTAAATACCGCATGCGGATTATAGCACATTATCATCCAGTGCTCAGCCGCCTATCTTGACGAGGCCGCTCCTGCTTTACGCGCCGGCACAGGCGGCGGTGACGCATTGCGTCTCCAGGCAATGATGCACAGCGCACTCACTCACGAAGGATCTTTCATGCGGAATGTTGAACGTCCCGGCCCGGAAATCGGGCGTCGATCGCTGCTCGGAGCGGCAGGATTGGTTGCGGCCGCCACCATCGGCGCCGCCGCGATCGGTCCCGCCGCCGCACAACAGGCAACGCCTGTGACGACCACGCTCTCCTCCGGCGCCCGGCGCAAGCTCGGCACTCTGGAGGTCTCCAGCGTCGGCATCGGCATCCAGAACATGCACCGCAACTTTCAGACGACCATCCCGACCCGGTCTGAAATGTACAACATCATCCGGACGGCTTTCGATCGTGGCGTTACCTTCTTCGATTGCGCCGAGGCTTATGGTCCGCATGAGGGTGAGCGCATTCTCGGGGAAGGCATTGCCGCATTCCGTGACCAGGTCGTGATCACCTCCAAGTTTGGCTGGGACGTTGACCTGGTGACCGGCGAACGTCGCCCGGGCCGCATCAGCCGCCCCGATCACATCAAGCTCGCGGTCGACGGTATGCTCAAGCGTCTTCGCACCGACCGCATCGATCTTCTCTACCAGCACCGTGTCGACCCGGAAGTGCCGATCGAGGATGTCGCCGGCGCCATCAAGGATCTGATCGCAGAGGGAAAGGTCTTGCACTGGGGCCTCTCCGAGATGGGTCTGAAAACGCTTCGCCGCGCCCATGCAGAACTAGCTCTCACCGCCGTCCAGAACGAATATTCCATGGTATGGCGCGGGGCCGAGGAAGAAGTCATCCCCACCTGTGAGGAGCTCGGCATTGGCTTCGTGCCGTGGAGCCCTCTGGGTGTCGGGTTCCTCACCGGCGCCATCGACGCGCGGACGCGCTTTGCAGAGGGCGACATCCGCCACGATGAATCCCGCTACTCGCCGGAGAACCTGCCGCACAACCTGACCCTTGTGAACGTGGTCAAGACGTGGGCGGAGCGGAAACAGGCAGCGCCTTCGCAGATCGCGCTGGCGTGGCTCCTGCACCAGAAGCCGTGGATTGTACCGATCCCCGGCGCCACGCAAATGCCGCACATGCTCGAAAACATCGGCGCGCCCGCAATCCAGTTCACCCCGGCCGAACTCGATGAGCTGAATACCTCGGTGCGCGCAATCGAGATCAAGGGACAGCGCCTGCCCGATCGCGTGCTGCAGTTCTCGGGCGTGGAAGCGCGCGAAAAAGCTTAGTCAACCGACGCCTCGGAAACGGAAAGGGTCGTCTATGACCAGGAAACTCGGAAGCCTTGAAGGCCCGGCCCTCGGCCTTGGCTGCATGGGAATGGGCGGCATGTATGGCACTCCCACCGACCGACCTGCGATGCTCGAACTGTTCCGGGGCGCTTACGGTCGTGGTGTCATTGAGGGCTCGATCGGGAGGAGTCGGCCCGGTGATTGCTAAGCCCGTATTCATGGCGCTGTCCTTGGTTCTGGGAACATCCGGGGCTGAGACCGCGCAGCCAAACTGATCGAAGCGGCAGTTGAAGAAGAGATCCCTGGGGATTGGCAAGGCCTATACCGCGAATTCCGGGACCTGATCGAAGGCCTGCCGCGATCGCCGACGACAGCGCAGCTTGAACTGTTGCTGGATGAATTGACGGCCCTGCGCACAAATATTCTTAACCGGCTGGAAATTCGGGTTAAATCGACAAAACAGCGCGGCAATGCCGATTATATCGAGCGTCACATACAGAATTCAAATCCCGAATCCGCCTCTGAACTTGAACCAAGCTTCGAAACGAAGCAGGGCGCGATAGCTGAGCAAGACAACGACCGAGGGGCCGTGGCGCCAGAGAAGGGTAGGGGTGAGGCAGCCTATCCGCACGGGCAGAAGAAGGAGGAAGAGCAAAGTCGACGGCCGGACGTCCTCAATGATGGTGGCGGACTGAAGTCCTTCCCACTCGGCCTGGTTCTGCAGGCCTGCCCGGAAATCCTTGCCTATGGGCCGAATGGCGCAATCCGCAACTGGCGCGATTTGATGGCCGCAGCCGTCATAGTTCGATCGATGCTGGGCGTCAGTCCGTCGGCCTACGAAGAGGCCGCCAATGTGATGGGTCCGGAAAACGCTGCGACCGTGATGGCATGCATCCTGGAGCGCGGCGGCCACATTAATTCGGCCGGTGGCTATCTTCGAGGCCTGACGCGGAGAAGCGAAAAGGGAGAATTCGCGATCGGCCCGATGCTGATGGCGCTTCTGCGGGCAAACGCGCCGGCCGGCCGGAAGGTTGGATAGTGTCCAGCCTCCGTGTGGGCGTGTGGCTAAGCGCGGATAAGCCTTCGCTCCAGAAAACCCTGCATGTCGCGACGTCCGTCTACGACACAGTAGACGACGACATCCGTGCCCAGGATCCGATAGATCATGCGCCACGGCTTATGGTGCAGTTCCCGATATTCGGAAATTCCGATCCCCGCCAACTCCTTCGGAATATTTCCGCGGGCGGGGAATTCTTCAAGCTCGACGCAGGCACTCTCGATGTCCGTCAGGATGCGCTCTGCCGTCTCGGCGCCGTCGCGGCTAGCGATGAAGCGACAGAGATCCTCGATGTCGCGTTCCGCATCCTCAGCGAAAAGAACACGATATGGCATCAGGATCGGCTGTCCGCCAGACGTTTGCGGATGCGCGCGAAGGATTCCGCAGCGGGGCGCAGTTTACCCTCCTCGACCTGCCGGTTGGTGAGCGCCAGCACTTTCAGGAGCGCCAATGTCTCCTGGGTTTCTTCATATTGGCCGACGTCCTGAAGGATGGCTTTCGCCTCGCCGTGAAGCGTAATGACGACCGGCTGCGGGTTATCCTTCAATGTCCGGATGATCTCAGGAGCGTGCGCCTTGAGATAGCTGATCGGCTTGACCTGTTCTGACAGCTTCATGGCAGATAATCCCTTTCGACCAGAATATAGATCATCAAGTGGTCGATTGAAAGAGGCCTTCGATGGGAATCGCCGGATCCGCACTGTGCTTGTTGAATTGCCGGCCGCCGCCAGTTACAGTATCTGGTACGCCATAATACGATTCTTGCATTCGGCTGTCGCGCGTGCAAAGTCAAACACTGAGGTAGACAATGAGCGGTGCTCTGAAGGACGCAATTCGAGTCGAGCGTCCGGCAAAGACCTTGCGGGAACTGGCGCTCGACAAGGTCCGCGAAGCCATCGTCAATGGATATTTCCGTCCCGGAGATCGCCTTGTCGAGCGTGACCTCTGCGCACAGCTCGGCGTCAGCCGAACAGTCGTGCGCGAGGTTCTGAGGCATTTGGAATCGGAAGGGCTTGTCGCCAATCTGCCGAACAAGGGGCCGATCGTCGCGCAACTCGACATCGACGAAGCCAAACAGATCTATGAGATCCGCGGCGCGCTGGAAGGCATGGCGGCACGGCTGTGTGCGGAGCGCCGCAGCCCCGAGATCGTCGCTGCGCTGGAGGAATCTCTGGCCGGGATCCGCAACAGTTACCGCGACAACGACATGGCGGCTGTGCTGACGAACACCTCTTCCTTCTATCACACGTTGTTCACGATGGTTGACAGAAACGTTGCCTGGGGTGTCGTCAATCTCCTCACCGTGCGCATAAACCACCTGCGCTCGATGACGATCAAGACGGAGAGGCGCGGCATCGAAGGGCCGCTGCAGATGTCGAAGATCGTCGACGCCATCCGCCGCGGCGACGGCGAGGGGGCTTACCGGGCGGCGATGGATCACGTCGCCGCCGCGAGCGCTATCGCTGAAGCGGTGCTGTCCGCCAAGAAGCCTGCCGACTAGGCACGAGCGAAGCCCTGACGCTTCCCCGCACGCCCTGGCAAAGCGCTCATCTCAGCTGTCGATATATCACTCCCGCTATTCGCGATGATGTTCCGCGCAATTCAGCGGAAATCCATACTCCCCGCTTGACACCCAACTTTGTCCAATGTGATGGTATGCCATATTAAATAATATATAAGGCGGTACCATGAACTGGGATGACCGTGACTTCTGGACTCCGCCTGCCTCCACGGGGCGCCGCCATGTCGTTTGTCAGCTGACAACGCGCTGAAGGGAAGAAAACGCTGCCCGGAGTCGAGAGTGCGCGCGCGCCAAATTGAAAAACTCCGCCTCGGCCTGAACTGCGTCCTCTCAGGAACTAACTTGACACTCACATATTATGGTATACCATAATACGATATTGAGAAATGAGGTGCTCGATGGCCATTCAAATTCGCAAGACGGGACTGCAGATCGAAACGACGCTGATCGAAGGCGGCAAGGCCGCGGCGGTTCCGCTGAAGCTGTTTACCGCCTTCGCGGTCGTGAAGAACCCATGGGCAGGTCGCGGCTTCGTCGACGATCTTAAGCCCGAGATTCACGCAGGCGCTCCGGTGCTCGGCGAGTTGCTGACCAAGATGATCATCGATGCGGTCGGGTCCGGCGAGGCTATCGAGGGCTATGGAAAGTCCGCCGTCGTCGGCCTGGACGGCGAGATCGAACACGGGTCCGCGCTCATCCACACGCTGCGCTTCGGCAATTTTTATCGCCAGGCCGTCGGCGCGAAGTCCTATCTTGCCTTCTGCAACACACGCGGTCCTGCTAATGCGCCGATTATGATCCCGCTGATGGACAAGAACGATGAAGGCCGCCGTTCACACTACCTGACCATCCAAACCTCGATCCCCGACGCACCCGCTGCCGACGAGATCGTCGTGGCCCTCGGCGCTTCGATAGGCGGGCGCCCACATCACCGCATCGGCGACCGCTACCAGGATCTGAAAGATCTGGGGCAGGACGTTGCCAATCCTGCGGGCGTTTGAGGGAGCGGCTCTGAGATGCTGACAGCCGGATCGACCACACGCACCGCTGCAGCAACAAACGCCGCCGGTGCCTTGCCCCGAAAGACGACGTTAAGCGGAACGGCCTATCACGAGGCCGGCAGCGGTGAGCCGTTGGTTCTCATTCATGGCGTCGGCATGCGGCTCGAGGCCTGGGCTCCGCAGATCGCATTCCTGTCTGCGGGCCACCGCGTCATCGCCGTCGATATGCCGGGACATGGGGAGAGCGCAAAGCTGCCGGTGGGCAGTCGGCTCGAGGAGTTCGTCGCCTGGTTCGGACGCTTTCTCGACGATATGGCAATCGACACGGCAAATGTTGCCGGGCACTCGATGGGCGCACTGGTTTCAGGAGGGGCGGCCGCGACCTTTGGCGAGCGTATCAGCCGTGTCGCTTACCTCAACGGTGTCTACAGGCGTGACCCTGAAGCAAAGGCCGCCGTGCTTTCGCGCGCCGCGGCCATCCCGGTATCGGGCGTCGACAAGGAAGGCCCTCTGGCCCGTTGGTTCGGCGATGATGTGCACAGCGTCACTGCGCGTGAATTGACGCGAAAATGGCTGAACCTCGTCGATCCCCAGGGATATGCCGTCGCTTACGCCGCTTTCGCGGGCGGAGACGAGACCTATGCTGACGGCTGGAAAGACGTGGCTGGCCCGGCCCTGTTTCTGACGGGGTCCGATGATCCGAACTCGACCCCCTTGATGGCGACGCAAATGGCAGAGCTTGCGCCGCGGGGCTACGCCCGCATCGTCGAAGGTCATCGTCATATGGTGAACCTGACCGCGCCTGATATCGTCAATTCGCTACTCGCTGAGTGGCTGTCGTTCGGGGAGGATGAACGATGACAATCCAGACTGTCGACCCAAGAGCACTGCGAGATGCATTCGGGGCTTTTCCGACCGGGGTGACTGTCGTCACCGCCTGCGACGGGGAAGGACATCCGATCGGCTTCACGGCGAACTCCTTCACCTCGGTCTCGCTCAATCCACCACTTCTCCTCGTCTGCCTTGCCAAGACGTCGCGCAATTTCGCCATCATGACCGGAGCGCAGCATTTTGCGATCAACGTGCTTTCGGAAACGCAGAAGGACGTGTCGAACACTTTTGCGCGTCCGGTCGAAGACAGGTTTGCGGCGGTCGAATGGGCAAGAGGATCGGCAGGCTGCCCGATATTCTCGAACGTGGCGGCCTGGTTCGAATGTGCCATGGAGCAGGTTATCGAGGCTGGCGACCACGTCATCTTGATGGGACGCATCGAAGCTTTCGACAATAGTGGCCGCAACGGCCTCGGTTATGCGCGTGGCGGTTACTTCACGCCGACGCTGGCAAGCAAGGCGGTGTCCGCGGCAAGCGAAGGCAATATGGAACTTGCGGCCGTTGTCGAGCGCCGCGGGGAGGTTCTGCTGCTCGGCGAGGATGTGCTTTCCCTGCCAAGTGTCGACGCCCATGACGGCAGCCCGACCGAGGCACTGCAAAAATACCTGGAGACATCGACCGGGCTGAAGGTCAGCATCGGCTTTCTCTATTCGGTTTATCAGGGCAAGAGCGACGGCAAGCAGCACATCGTCTATCACGCCGTTGCCGGAGAGGGCGAGCCTGCCGGCGGCCGGTTCCTGAAGCCTGATGCATTGGTTGCGGCAAAGTTCAAGACCAGTTCGACCGCCGATATTATCAGCCGTTTCGCGATGGAAAGCTCGATCGGCAATTTCGGCGTCTATTTCGGCGACGAGACCGGCGGCACCGTTCACCCAATTCCAGCCAAGGACGCAAAAGCATGAAGTTTTCCCTCTTCGTCCATATGGAACGGCTCGACGCCAGCCAAAGCCATAAGAGCCTCTACGAGGAATTCGTCGCGCTCTGCGAGATCGCCGACAAGGGCGGTATGCACGCGATCTGGACGGGCGAGCATCATGGCATGGATTTCACCATTGCGCCCAATCCGTTTGTGACCATTGCCGATCTGGCGCGCCGCACATCGCGGGCGCGGCTCGGGACGGGGACGGTGATCGCCCCCTTCTGGCATCCGATCAAACTCGCCGGCGAGGCCGCCATGGCCGACATCATCTGCGACGGAAGGCTGGATATCGGTATCGCGCGCGGGGCCTATTCCTTCGAATACGAGCGTCTGCTGCCCGGTCTCGATGCCTGGGGCGCTGGTCAGCGCATGCGCGAGCTCATCCCGGCGGTCAAGGGCGTATGGGCCGGCGACTACGCCCATGACGGGGAATTCTTCAAGTTTCCGTCGACCACCTCGGCGCCGAAACCGCTGCAGCAGCCGAACCCGCCCATCTGGGTTGCCGCGCGCGATCCGAACTCGCATGAATTTGCGGTCGCCAACGGCTGCAACGTTCAGGTCACGCCCCTCTGGCAAGGCGATGACGAGGTTCAGTCGTTGATGGAGCGCTTCAACGACGCCTGCACCAAGAATCCCGAGATCGAGCGGCCCAAGATCATGTTGTTGCGCCATACCTATGTCGGCTCGTCGGAGGACGATGTCGCCCAGGCCGCCCATGAACTGAGCACCTACTATAATTATTTCTTCGCCTGGTTCAAAAATGAGAAGCCGGTTACCCAGGGTCTGATCGAACGGATCCCGGACGAACAGATCAGAGCAAACGCGATGCTGTCGGACCAGGTCATGCGCAGCAACAATGTCGTTGGCGACGCTGAGACCGTCATCGCCCGGCTCAAGGGGTATGAAGCGCTCGGTTATGACGAATATTCCTTCTGGATCGACACCGGCATGAGCTTCGAGCGCAAGAAGGCGTCGCTCGAGCGCTTCATCACCGAGGTCATGCCAGCCTTTCAGGAGTGAGACCATGCGGCGTTTCCAGCACTACATCGACGGCGAATTCTCAGATGGCGAGGCCAGCTATCCGAGCATCGATCCAGCCTCCGGCGCGGTCTGGGCGGAGATGCCGGAAGCGCGCGAGGGCGATGTCGATCGGGCTGTCAACGCGGCCGACAGGGCGCTTTACGAAGGCCCATGGCCGAAAATGATGGCCACGCAACGCGGCAAGCTGCTTTACAAACTGGCCGACCTGGTTGCCGCCAACGCGCAGGTGCTCGCTGAACTGGAGACGCGCGACACCGGCAAGATCATCCGTGAGACATCGGCGCAGATCGCTTATGTCGCCGAATACTATCGCTACTATGCCGGCATCGCCGACAAGATCGAAGGCGCCTACCTGCCGATCGACAAGCCCGACATGGATGTCTGGCTTCGCCGCGAGCCGATCGGCGTCGTTGCGATGGTCGTGCCGTGGAACAGCCAGCTCTTCCTGTCCGCAGTGAAGATCGGCCCGGCGCTGGCGGCCGGCTGCACGATGGTGGTCAAGGCCTCGGAAGACGGGCCGGCGCCGCTTCTCGAATTTGCACGGCTCGTGCACGAGGCCGGCTTTCCCGCAGGCGTCGTCAACATCATCACGGGTTTCGGCGCCTCCTGCGGCGCTGCCCTCGGCCGGCACCCGAAGGTCGCGCATGTCGCTTTTACCGGCGGCCCTGAAACCGCCCGGCACGTCGTTCGCAACTCGGCCGAAAACCTCGCCTCCACCTCGCTTGAACTTGGCGGCAAGTCGCCATTCATCGTCTTTGCCGATGCAGATCTCGAGAGCGCTGCCAATGCCCAGGTAGCGGGCATCTTCGCTGCGACAGGACAGAGCTGCGTTGCCGGATCGCGCCTCATCGTCGAACGCAGTATCAAGGACAAATTCGTCGCCCTGCTGCGGGATAAGGCGGAGGCGATCCGGATCGGTGCTCCGCTCGATATGGCGACCGAAGTCGGCCCGCTTGCCACCAAGCGCCAACAGGACAATATCGGCGCCCTCGTCGCCAAGTCGATCGAAAGCGGTGCCCGCCTCGTCACGGGAGGGCGCAAGATCGACGGCGACGGCTATTATTTCCCGCCGACGATTCTCGACTGCGACGATGTCGCCTCGCCGTCGCTGATCGAGGAGTTCTTCGGGCCGGTCCTGTCCGTCGTGTCGTTCGAGACGGAGGCCGAGGCGCTGCGGCTTGCCAACGATACCCGCTATGGCCTGGCTTCCGGCGTCTTCACCCAGAACCTGACCCGGGCGCACCGGCTGATGAAGGGGCTCCGTGCCGGGATCGTCTGGGTCAACACCTACCGCGTGGTCTCACCGATCGCGCCGTTCGGCGGTTTCGGCCTGTCGGGCCATGGCAGGGAAGGCGGCATGGCCGCAGCTCTCGACTATACCCGCACCAAGACGATCTGGCTCAGGACATCGGACGATCCGATCCCCGACCCCTTCGTGATGAGGTAGCGCCGATGTTTTACGAAATCCGCACCTACCGGCTGAAGAACGGCACCATCCCGCAATATCTCAAGGTCGTCGAGGAAGAGGGGATCGAGATCCAGAAGAGCCATCTCGGCACGCTCGTCGGTTACTTCTTTTCGGAGATCGGAACGATCAACGAGATCGTCCACATCTGGGCCTTTGCGAGCCTGGACGACCGGGAGGCGAGGCGCCAGAGGCTTTTGGCCGATCCCCGGTGGCAGGCCTTTCTGCCCAAGATCCGCGATCTCATCGAAGTAGCGGAAAACAAGATTATGAAGCCAGCTAACTTTTCTCCCAGGAGCGAGGCGCACTGACGGCATAAGGCATACAGGACAAACCAGAACAAGGATAAGGGAACATGAAAACAAGATTTGCTGTCGCGGCGGTTGCCGCATTCGTGGCTGTGTCCGTACCGGCGCACGCCGACAACATGGTCTTTTCGAGCTGGGGAGGAACGACCCAGGACGCGCAGAAGGCTGCATGGGCCAGCCCGTTCACGGAGAAGACCGGTATCACCGTCGTACAGGACGGACCGACGGATTACGGCAAGCTCAAGGCGATGGTCGAGGCTGGCCAGGTCACCTGGGACGTGGTCGACGTCGAAGGCGACTATGCCGCCCAGGCCGGCAAGAATGGCCAGCTGGAGAAACTCGATTTCTCCGTTATCGACAAGTCCAAACTCGATCCGCGCTTCGTGACCGACTATTCGGTCGGCAGTTTCTATTATTCCTTCGTGATCGGCTGCAATGCCGATGCCGTCAGCGCCTGCCCGAAGACCTGGGCGGACCTGTTCGACACGACAAAGTTTCCGGGAAAGCGCACATTCTACAAGTGGTCGGCTCCCGGCGTGATCGAGGCGGCGCTGCTTGCCGACGGCGTGGCCGCCGACAAGCTCTATCCGCTTGATCTTGACCGCGCCTTCAAGAAGCTCGATACGATCAAATCGGATATCGTCTGGTGGTCGGGCGGCGCACAGTCGCAGCAGCTTCTGGCATCCGCCGAGGCTCCCTTCGGCAGCATTTGGAACGGCCGCATGACCGCGCTTGCTGCGAGCGGTATTAAGACCGAGACCTCATGGGAACAGAACATCACCGCTGCGGATTCGCTCGTCGTGCCGAAGGGTTCGCCGAACGTGGAAGCCGCGATGAAGTTCATTGCGATGGCGACCTCGGCCGAACCGCAGGCCGCCCTTGCAAAAGCCACCGGATATGCACCAATCAACGTTGACTCGGCCAAGCTGATGGATCCGGAGACGGCCAAGACCCTGCCGGATCAGCAGACGGCCAGCCAGGTGAATGCCGACATGAACTACTGGGCGGACAATCGCGATGCCATCGGCGAGAAGTGGTACGCCTGGCAGGCGAAATAGCCTGAAACTTGAGATGAAAGGCACGGCGAATGTTCGCCGTGCCTCCCGCAGCGGCGAAGCTCCTTTGTCGGACTTCGGCGCCTGCGGAAATTGACGGGTGGGAAGGACTGTCATGTCGACATATAGCGATGCCTCCGGCGCAATTGCGCCCCTGCCAAAGGTGCGCAGGGCAACAGGGTTCGGCGGGGTCCTTCCGGCTCTCGCTTTCGTGACGATCTTTTTCATCGCGCCGGTAGCGGTGCTCTTGTTGCGAAGCGTTCTGGAACCAGTGCTGGGCTTTGGAAACTATGCGCAGCTGATCGGGTCCGCGACCTATCTCAAGATTTTCGCCAACACCTTCATCGTCTCTGGTCTTGTCACGGTGATTTCGCTGCTGATCGGATTTCCCGTTGCCTGGGCGCTGGCAATCATGCCCGGGCGGCTGACCTCGGTGATCTTTGCAATCCTGCTCCTGTCGATGTGGACCAACCTGCTGGCCCGCACCTATGCCTGGATGGTGCTGCTGCAGCGGACGGGGCTGATCAACAAGATGCTGATCGGAATGGGGCTGATCGACAAACCCTTGGCACTCGTCAACAATCTGACGGGGGTCACGATCGGCATGACCTATATCATGCTGCCCTTCATCATCCTGCCGCTCTATGGCGTGATCAGGAAGATCGACCCGTCGACCCTGCAGGCGGCAGCACTTTGCGGCGCCAACCGGTGGCAGTGCCTGACCCGTGTCCTGCTGCCCTTGGCCATGCCCGGCATGGCGGCTGGTGCCCTCATGGTCTTCGTCATGTCGCTTGGTTATTTCGTCACGCCGTCGCTGCTCGGCGGCACCGCGAACATGATGCTCGCAGAGCTGATTGCGCAATTCGTGCAGTCGCTGGTCAACTGGGGCATGGGAGGTGCTGCGGCGCTAGTTCTCCTCGTGGTGACCCTGTCGCTTTATGCCGTGCAGCTGCGCTTCCTCGGCAACCAGAACCCGGGAGGGCGTTGACATGTTGCTCAATTTCGACCGCCTCGGCTGGTGGAAATATATCCTGCTGGCGATCACGCTTCTGACTGCGGCCTTTCTGCTGCTGCCGATCGTCTTTATCGCGGCGCTGTCGTTCGGCTCCTCGCAGTGGCTGATCTTTCCGCCGCCGGGCTGGACGTTTCAATGGTACAGCGAGCTCTTTGCCGATCCGCGCTGGCTGGAATCGGCCTGGACGAGCTTCAAGATCGCGGTCATCGTGACGATCCTGTCGGTGCTGCTCGGGCTCGTGACGTCCTTCGGGCTGGTGCGCGGTTCGTTCTTGTTCCGCGATGCGCTGAAAGCACTGTTCCTGACGCCGATGATCCTTCCCGTCGTGGTTCTTGCGGTCGCCCTCTATGCCTTTTTTCTGAGGATCGGCTTGGGCGGCACGTTGGCGGGTTTCGTCATTTCGCACCTCGTTCTCGCGCTGCCCTTCTCGATCCTGTCCATATCCAGTGCGCTGGAGGGCTTCGACAAGTCGATCGAGGATGCGGCGGTTCTGTGCGGGGCCTCGCCTCTGGAAGCAAAGATCAGGGTCACCCTGCCGGCGATCAGCCATGGGCTGTTTTCGGCGGCCGTCTTCTCGTTCCTGACATCCTGGGACGAGGTGGTGGTGGCGATCTTCATGTCCAGCCCGACCCTGCAGACGCTGCCCGTCAAGGTGTGGGCGACGCTGCGGCAGGACCTGACGCCGGTTGTCGCCGCGGCGTCGACCCTTCTCATCCTTTTGACGATCCTCTTGATGGCGCTTGTTGCCGTCGTGCGTAAGGTATTGAAACAATGAAAGAACCATTCCTTCAGATCCGCGCAATACGCAAGGAATACGGCCCTGTCGTCGCCGTCCACGACGTCAATCTCGACGTTCGGCGCGGGGAGTTCCTGACCTTTCTTGGACCGTCGGGATCGGGCAAGAGCACGACGCTCTACATCCTGGCCGGCTTTGAAACGCCGACGAAAGGCGACATCACGCTGGAGGGCAAGACCCTGCTCGACACGCCGTCGCACAAGCGCAACATCGGCATGGTGTTCCAGCGCTACACCCTGTTTCCGCACCTGACTGTGGGCGAAAACATCGCATTCCCGCTGAAGGTCAGGCGCAAGTCCAAGGCCGAGGTCGACAGCAAGGTGAAGGAGATGCTGCGCCTCGTCAGGCTCGAAGGCTTCGAGGATCGCAAGCCCGCACAAATGTCCGGCGGCCAGCAGCAGCGTGTCGCCCTTGCCAGAGCCCTTGCCTATGATCCGCCGGTGCTTCTGATGGACGAGCCGCTGTCGGCGCTCGACAAGAAGCTGCGCGAGGAAATCCAGCATGAGATACGCCGGATCCACCAGCAGACCGAAGTGACGATCCTCTATGTCACGCATGACCAGGAGGAGGCGCTGCGGCTCTCCGACCGCATCGCCGTCTTTTCCAAGGGTGTCATCGATCAGATCGGGACAGGCCCGGAACTCTACGCCAATCCGCGGACCCGCTTCGTTGCGGAATTCATCGGCGACAGCGACTTCATTTCATGCGACCTGCTGTCATCTTCCGACGGGCAGGCCACCATTTCGCTTGGCGGCGGGAGCGTCTTCAATCATATTCCGGTGCATGGAAAAGGAACCTCCGGGACGAGGGCAGCCCTGATGCTGAGGCCTGAGCGCATTCGGTTGTCGCGAAACCAGGCAGCAGGAGCGGGTCTTGCCGCAACGGTCAGCGACATTACCTTCCTCGGCAACAATATTCACGTCTCGACCGAGACGGCGACGGGCGAGGCGCTGGCGGTTCGCCTGCCGTTCGGTCACGAGGCTATCGCGGGGCTCAGCCGTGGCGATATAGTCCATCTGAATTTCGATCCCGGTGCTGCTCACGTATTCTGTTGAAAGTTGTCATATGAAGCTCAATGATCCCTCGCTGTTCCGTCAGGCATGCCCCATCGCCGATCGCTGGATCGAAGCGGAAGGCCGCAAGGCGGCGACGGTCCGCAATCCGGCGACGGGCGAGCCGCTGGGGGTGGTCCCTGACCTCGGTGCGGCGGAAACGGAAGATGCCATCCGCGCCGCGGTCATCGCCCAGAAGCTTTGGGCGAAGAAGACCGCCGGGGAGCGCGCCGCCGTTTTGAAGACTTGGCACCGGCTGATGATCGAAAACCGCGACGATCTGGCGATGATCCTGACGCTGGAGCAGGGAAAACCCCTGGCCGAAGCCAAAGGGGAGATCACCTATGGCGCGAGCTTCATCGAATGGTTCGCCGAAGAGGCGAGACGCATCAACGGCGAGGTCGTACCGGGACATCAGCCTGACAAGCGGATCCTCGTCCTGCGACAGCCCGCAGGCGTAGTGGCGGCGGTCACGCCCTGGAACTTTCCGAACGCGATGATCACCCGCAAGATCGGCCCCGCGCTTGCCGCCGGCTGTGCCGTGGTTCTCAAGCCGGCGCTTCAGACGCCATTCTCCGCCATTGCGATCGCCGTTCTCGGTGAGCGTGCCGGCCTGCCGCCGGGGCTTCTCAACATCGTCACGGGTGACGCAGCGGCAATTGGCGGGGTGCTGACGGCAAGCCGTGACGTTCGGGTCCTGACCTTCACCGGCTCCACGCGGACGGGCGAGCTGCTTTACCGGCAATGCGCGCCGACGATCAAAAAGCTCGGCCTCGAGCTTGGCGGCAATGCACCCTTCATCGTCTTCGACGACGCCGATCTCGACGCTGCGGTCGAAGGCGCGCTCATCGCCAAGTTCCGCAACAACGGCCAGACCTGCGTCTGCGCCAATCGGCTTTATGTTCAGGACGGCGTCTACGAAGCGTTTGCCGCCAAGCTCGCCGCGGCCGTTTCGGGCTTGAAGGTCGGCAACGGTCTCGACCATGACGTCGTGCTTGGCCCGCTGATCGACGACAACGCCATCGCCAAGGTCGAAAGCCATATCGGCGATGCCGTTTCAAAGGGTGCCGGGATCGTCTTAGGCGGCAAACGCCACGCGCTCGGCGGCCATTTCTTCGAGCCGACGATCCTGCGTGACGTCGCTGCCGGCATGCAGGTGGCTCGCGAGGAAACCTTCGGGCCGCTTGCACCGCTTTTTCGTTTCCGCGACGAAGAGGACGTCATCGAACAGGCAAATGACACCGAGTTCGGGCTTGCTTCGTATTTTTACGCTCGCGATCTGTCGCGGGTATTTCGTGTGGCCGAAGCGCTCGAATATGGGATGGTCGGCGTCAATACCGGTCTCGTCTCGACGGCTGAGGCTCCGTTCGGTGGTGTGAAAATGTCGGGTCTCGGCCGTGAAGGGTCGCGGCACGGATTGGACGAATATACCGAGCTTAAATATGTCTGCCTGGGCGGTATTGCCTGAGCCGAGAATGTGTCTCGCCAAACGACTTTTGCCGATGCGTTCCGTTCATCGCGAAACGCACCGGCAGCGAAATTCAAACGCTAAACTGCCGAATTTTCTTCCGTTTCGGCGAGACGATGGGCGATGCGATCGGCATTGGCCATGATCGTCATCGTGACATATTTGGAGGACAGATCCGGAAGGGTCGAGCCGTCGACGATATGAAGACCGGGATGGCTATTCAATTCGCCCTCCGAAGAGGTGCCGAACGGACCGGATGCGCCCATAGGCAAGGTGCCGGCAAAATGCGCGTCGATGCCGGGCTCCGCCAGCGACGCGCCCGGGAGCTGAATGAGACCCAACCGTTTCCATTCCCGGCGGAGCGCTTTTTTCAAGGCCTCGGCGCGGATGTCGAAACCTTCCGCGAAGCCGCCGTGGATAGTGAGACCTTTTTTCGCCGTTGCGTCTCGACGGATGTAGCTCCGGCTTTGATTGCCGGGATAATAGATCGTTGCGACGAGGAGACTGCCGCCGATTAGCTCGAACGCTGCGCGCCCGGCCTTTCGACCGAGCGGCATCCTGTTGATGAAGCTCTGCGCCGGCAGGGTACCGACTTCATAGATCGCTCCCGTCACGTAATCGGATGCGCCGTCGCCGTAGCGCAGAGATAAGCCAAGCTGCGCAAGGCTGTGCGTCGCCGTCGGTGAACGCAACAACCTTGCGGGAGAGAGCAGGGGAATGGCCAGCGTGGGACTGTTCAAAAGACGCAGTCCCTGCTCGTCAATCGGCAGGAGGTCCGCCAGCAGGGCGGCCGTTCCAAGGACTCCTGCGGCCAGAATTATCCTCGGTGCGGAAAATGACGATCCGTCTGCCGTTCCGACTGTCCAGCCCGAGCTGCGTGTCAGCGACACGGCTCGCATGTTATCGAGCAAACGAAAATGCGGAGACTTTCGCAACAGAAGCACATCCTGCCTGCTGTTATAGATAGCACCGCTCGGGCAGCCATAGAGACAGTCGCCGCGCAGATCGCATGCCGCCCGCCCGGACCTCGCCTGCGAAAGTATGGCATTGACGGCGGGAAAAAGCCGGAACGATCCATCAGCCGGCCTTGCGGCCTGGTGCCGATGAAGAACATGGGCCGCTGTTGCTCCAAGTGGCAGCACGGGCTCGCCGTTAGCGTCTGTCGTAACATCCGCATTCCTGCTGATGCCGATGCGCTTGGCGACATGCTCGTAGGATCTCTGCAAGGAGCCGATGTCTATCGGCCAATCCGCAATGTCCTCGGCATCGAGATAGCTGATTTGCGCTCCCCAGATGTTGGAGAGGCCGCCGCGGGCGAGACTGCCGATCGGTATGAAGCCGTCGCCGGCGATACCGGATTGGTGTCGAAAAGGTTGGAGAATTTCCCGTGCCGTAGGGGTCTGCAGCTTCGGCGAACCACCGTCGTCCGTTCGCAGCGATTCCAGATTGCTTCCCAGGATGCGGACGCTGCGGCTTTCCTCCTGCGATCCGGCATCATCCCCGCCATCCAGCATCAGAACGCGGCGTCCGGCCGCTATTAGGGGAAACGCAGCGGAGACACCTGCAGGTCCACTGCCGATGATGATGAAGTCGGCGTCCGGACCATTCATCGATATCTCCCGGCTAAAAGCGCGCGGAGCGGAAAGAGCAGGACATCGCTGGAAATCGCCAGCATCGCGCCAAGAAATCCGGCCTTCTTGCCCGGGCGCCTTTCCGGTTCGCTCGCGAGGTCGGCCAAATAAAGGGCCTGCGCGAGGCGATGCCGTGTTCGATTGGCCGGCGGTTCAAAGAGGGCCAGCAAACCAGGATGCCGGATCATTGCCGGGGAGAGGCCGAGCGGCGACAACCCCTCACGCCACAGCCCTTCGCAAAGCCGCTGCAGCTGTATTTCGGTGGGCGCGGTGCCTAGATAACGCAGCAGAGCCTCTGCCTCACTTCGCGATTGCTCTTCGTGTGTCTGGCCGAATTCCCCGGCAAGCGCGGTCGCCGGGTCAGACAGGTTCAACTTCAGGAGCCTGAGGCTCTCGCTGCTCTCCATCGGTGCGGCGCCTGCAAGCCCCAGCACGCGTTCCGGATCGACCGTCGGAATCAACGGAAGAATCTTCGTCATGCGGCAGGCGAGGAGTGCGGCGGTCAGGGGCACCGGTATGAAATGGAGGTTGCCCTTACCCTGGGCACGGCGGAGAATTCTGAGCCAGGCCGCAAAGCTTATGGGCTTTTCCTGCGCCAGCACAAATGTCTGAAGCGGCTGGTTTTCTCCGGTCGCCAGCGCCAGCAGGCCTGCGACAACTTCGTCGAGATGAATGGGCTGAACTTTTCGGCTGAGCCCTATCATCGGCAGGATTGGGCTGAGTGCCGCCAATTTCGCCATCAGGCCGTACATCGCTGTGCGGGGGCCGCCATAAACCAGCCCTATTCGCGCAATTCTGACGATCGGTGCTGCCTTGCTGGCAGCCAAATGCTCTTCGATCCTGAACTTGGTCCGGCCGTAGACATTGAGCGCTTCTTTTCTGGACGAGGTGGAGGAGGCAAAAACGAAGCGCGGCACGCCGGCTGCCTCTGCCGCTTCCGCCAGCTTCAAAGTGCCTGATATATTGACGTTTTCTTCTTCGGTCGCCTCCGGCGGAGTAGCCCAGGAATGCGCGAGATGGACGAGCCCAGCCGCTCCCTCCAGATCGGACGCGGCAGGCTCATCGCCAATGCGCCACTTCGCGCCGGGCCGCCGGCCGAGTTCAACCACGTCGAAGCCGCGCTCACGCGCCATCGCGACAAGTCTTGCACCGATATAGCCGGTCGATCCCGTGATGAGGAGGCGTGGTGCCATTTCCACTCTCTACTGCGCAAAGGCGATGCGCGCGCCGCTCCAGTCAAAACGAAACTCGATTTCCTTGAGCTGCGACAGCGCTTGCCGCACCTTTTCCTGACGATCTCTAGGGCAATAGAGAACGAGGAAGCCCCCTCCGCCTGCACCCGCAAGCTTGCCGCCGATAGCGCCGGCAGCACGGGCTGCCTCGTAAAACTCGTCGATCGCGCTGTTGGTAATCTTCGAGGTCAGCGATCTTTTCATCATCCATCCGCGGTGCAGCGCTTCGCCGAACGCACTGAGATCTCCAGCCATCAGGATGTCGCGCATTTCGTAGCTCAACTGCACCATGCGCTCGACGGTCCGGAATTTTTCTTCGTCCGCCTCCATGGCTTGCACCTGCGTCGACAGCACTGAGCGCGTGTCGCGCTGGCTTCCTGTGAAAAACAACAGGATGTTGCTCTCAAGTTCCGCCATCTTTTCGGAACCGAGCACGACAGGCTGAACGTTGACGCCGCCGTTGGGATTGAATTCGATGAAGTTCAGGCCGCCATGCGCGGCCGCATATTGATCCTGTTTGCCGATCGGCTCTTTGAGGATATCGATTTCGAGCCTGCAGGCTTCTTCCGCCAACTGATCCTTGGAGGCAAAGCGCGACCTGTGGGCATAGAGCGCATTGATCAGCGCCACGGAAAAGGAGCTGGATGACCCGAGACCGGTTCCGGAGGGGATGTCGGCGACGGAAGCAACTTCGATGCCGGGCTCGATCCGATGCATCCGCAGGGCCTCGCGCAGCAGCGGATGGGCGATCTCTTCAAGCGTCTCGGCGAGCTCGGTGCGCGTATATTTGAGATGGTATTTGTTTTCGTTGAAGTAGTTGTGCACGATGACGAAGCTGTACTTGGCGATCGCACAGGACAAGACCGCGCCGGCCTGACGGCGGTAATAGGAGGCTATGTCCGAGCCGCCGCCGGCGAAGCTGACCCGAAAAGGTGCGGATGAAACGATCAAAGGATTGCCTCCTCGAGATTGATGACGATATCGGCCGATGTCCGTTGTAGATCGATCCTCGGCCACTCCTCCTGAATTCGCGACGCCCAGAGCCCTTCGGCGTCCGCCGGCGTCAGGCCTTTCCAGGCGTAAAAATTGTGAAAGCGGTTCAACAGCGTCTGCTGCGACGCTTCGACGAAGGCAGCCATGTCGACATCTTCACGGATCGACGCATGTCCGGCAAAAATGCCGTCCAGGAGAATGACCTCGGCATCACGCGCATCATAGATGGTCGTACCCTTCTGCTGGCCACGGCTTGCCGCGTCGTAGCAGGGCGCCTCGACCTGTCCGGATTGACGCAGCATTCTGACGATCTCAGGATAGAGCTCGACCCTGTTGCGTTCTTCCGCGTTCATAGCAGGCCGGCGATGTTCGAGCGGCAGAATCCAACGGTCGAGCTCCAGCCTCAGCACCCTGCGCCCTGCTTCCGAGAGCAGGCGCTGAACGGCATGCGCAAACGTACTTTTGCCGGAGCGGGAACGACCGCATATGCTGACGAGCAAAGGACCTGCCGCATTTGAAAGACGTGCATCGATCGCGCTGAAGAGAGCTTGCCCGATATCCTGGTAGCTGCACTGAAAGCGAACGGCGTCATAGACCGTGTCGAAGACAAGATCGGCACGCGGGATCTCTGTTTGCGCGGCAGGATAGCTCTTTTCATCCCGCAGGCCATAACCGGTCCGGACGCCATAGGCCCAGATGCCCGCCTTGCGGCCGGCACCTATGTCGCGCAGACTGTCTCCGATGATGATGGATTTGGTTTTTTCGATCGGCAATTCCGCCATGGCCTGGCGGATCATCAGATCTCCTGGTTTGCGGCAAGCGCAATCGATCTTCAGTGCCGGAACCTCGTTGGCGAAGCCTTTGTTCGGATGATGCGGACAGAAATAGATACGGTCCAGGACGCCGCCATCTTCGGCAAGCTCGGCCTCCAGGCGACCAAGAACATGATCCAGGCCGGATTCATCGAGCAGGCCTTTGGCGAGCTGCGGCCGGTTGGTGACGGCAACCGCCAGGAAGCCGGCTTCGCGGGCGAGCCGTACCGCTTCGCCGGCTCGGCTGATCAGCTTCACCTGGTCAGGATGAACGACGCCATGGCCGCCGACGTCTTCGTTGAGGACGCCATCGCAATCGAAAAACACCGCCGGTCTTCTGACTGACAGATGGACCGCATGAACCCGGTCCTGCCGGAGGTCCTTCTCCGCGGCAGCATGGCGGTTCGGCGAGCCGGCATCCTTGATGTATTCTGGAGTGTCGTAAATCGCGATCGGAATCGAACGCTCGAGGAGATCGGGAATAACGTCGTGAATCATGTCGGCCGTATGGCCCGGCACGAGTGCCTCAAAAAATCGGTCTGAGGCCACGTACAAACCGGCCGGCACCAGATTGCGCCAATCCGCATCGCGCGGCGTTTTGCGAGGCAACAGGCGCTGCAGATAACCGCTCTTCTGGACGACGAGATCGGATGTGCGGGGATGATCGTTGGGGTGAGCGATGATGGTCAGAGCGGCTGGAAATTGCTGACGATGACGTGCCAGCGCCGCCAGATCGATGTCAAAAAGCATGTCGCCGTAGACGATCAGGACATCGCCGGCGATCGTGTCCAAAGTCGTCAGGCAGCCTGCCGTGCCGAGCGGGGACGTCTCGACGAAGACGTCGATCGTAATGCCGAGTTTTTCAGCTTCCGGGCCAAGAGCAGGCTCGAGCTGGCCGCCGAGGTGGCCGCCGAGCACGCGCACGTGCTGAACGCCTTCGCGGGCGAGAACATGAATCTGCCTGAGAATGATCGGCACGCCGTCGAGAGGCAGAAGAGCCTTTGGAATGGCATCGCCCGTCATGCTGCGCGCGCGCGTCCCGAGGCCTCCGGCAATAATAATCGCCTCGCGGATAGCGTTTTCAGAACCCATTCGCCAGGATCCGCTCGACGGCAAGTTCAACGGCCTCGGTCGACTTTCGCTTCGGCGACCAGCCCAGCGCTACGAGCCGGCTGATATCGTAGCTGAAGCGCGGCACATCGCCCAGCCAGCCGCGGTCCTCGCTGCCGTATTCGATGGCGGCTCCGGCTGCCACCTTCGAGACCACGATCTCGGCGATATCCCGGACGGACGTTTCGCCGATGCCGCTGGCATGAAATACTTCATAGGCGCCGGGTGCCTTGTCCCAGGCAAGGAGGATCGCATCCACCAGGTCGCCGACATAGAGATAAGGCTTCGTCTGCATCCCGTTGCCGAGCACCTGGAGCCTCGTCGGATCAGCCTTCAACCTGTTGATGAAATCGTAGATCGCTCCATGCGTGGAGCGCTCCCCAACGACATTCGGAAAGCGCAGCACCAGTGTCTTGATGCCGAATGACAGCGCATAGACGGACAGGTAGGCTTCGGCGGCAAGCTTGCTGGCGCCATAGAGCGAGATCGGCCGCAAGGGCCCGTGATTTTCATGAATATTGCCTTCGGCTTCGCCGAACACAGCAGACGTGCTGGCGAAGAAAAGCCTGTCGATCCCATGTTTGCGCATGATGGCAAGCAGCGTCGTCGTCGTCAGCTGATTGAGCTGCAGGTCCAGTTCCGAATTGGCATTGCCTGCGGCAATATCGGAATTGGCGGCGAGATGAAAAACAGCGTCGGGACGGTCCGCCGCAACGAGCTGATCCATGCCTTCCCGATCGAGCATATCCAGCTCACGGAAGCGAAAATTCGATCGCTCCAGCAGATGATCTATGTTCCGCATGCGGCCAAGATGAAGATTGTCGATCGCGGTTACCCGATAGCCCTTTTCCAAAAGGCGATCGCAGAGATGGCTGCCGATAAATCCGGCCCCTCCTGTTACCAAGGCATGCATGTCGGCAGCTCCATATGATCTGCTAAGGCTCATCAGAGCGCTTTGATCTTTCCCGAATGAGGACGCGAAAGGACGAATACACCACCGGCTAACCCGACCACAAGCTGCAGCAGGCCGAAAACCACGGAGAGCGTTGCCGCATCCGTCGTGCCGATGCCGAACACGGCAAGTGAAATAATCATGCCGCCTTCCCGGAGGCCCCATCCTCCAACGGAAATGGGAACCATCGCGATCAAGAGCACCGGCGGGAAAGCGGCTGCGGCCTGGCCCCAATCGAGCGGGAGACCAAGGCCGAGAACGAGGATCTCGAGGCAGACGACGCTCAATCCGTGAATGGCGAGGGTCAATAGAAATACGCCGACCATTCTTTGGTGGGTGATCAAAGCCCGCAACGCGTCGGTCAACGCGTGCAGCTTTGCCGGAAAGAACCGGACGAATAAGTGGCGGCGCCAACTGAACACCAGGGCTGATGCGATAGTTCCCACAACGCCCAGCGCGGTGAGCTCTGTCAGATAGGGGATGGGAAAGTCGTGCCCGTAAACAGCGCGCAGGATGATCAGTCCGATCAGCGCAACGACCGCCAGTCCGAAAAGAGTGAGGATGCGGTCCATGACGACGCCCAGCGTGGCTTCTCCGATCGTCAGGCCATATTTGACCGCGCCAAATATGCGAGCGGCATCGCCTGGAATGGGACTCGGAAGAGCTTGATTGTAAAACAGGCTTTGCATGAAGAGTTTCATGGCGACTGATATCTTGAGCCTTTGCCCGATCATGTCCGATAGGAGGCACCACCGCCACGCCGAAAGCAGGGCCTGCAGGAGCAGAAGGAAGATGCTGACCGAAATGGTCGTTGCCGACAGGGTCTGGACCGCAGCCCACCCTTCCGAAAAATCTACCTTGCGCGCGATCCATATGACCAAGCCGAGCGCGACAGCCACTTTCAAAACCGGTATGCCGATGCGAAGCAACGCTGGGGAGGACGCAGTAGTCACGGTGTCCGACCCGCGTCAAAACGGTAAAGCTTCCAGCCGAACCGATCCGTCAATATCACCGAGGAGCGAGGCATCATGTGCGCTACGACGCTGTTGGCCATCACCATTTTGTCTTCTCCAAGGCGTTCGGCGAGGAACGCACTACCGGCATCGGCGGGGACGATGAAGTAGCCTATATGATTGTCCCTGATGAAAGCATCGATATCCGAACCCGGTGCAGGCAGCACGTAGCGCGGCAATTGCCAGCCGCCATCGCGGCCGCCATTGTAAGCCGCGGACAATAACGTGTTGGCGGTGTCGAAAGGTTGAAAAACGGTTCGCAGGTCGTGATCTGCGATATAGCGGTACATGAAATAAGCTTCGCGGTGGCTCGCCATATATTCGTCGACGCTTATCATCCCAAGCACGACGTCGAGTTGTTTCGCCTTGACGGGATCTATGTCGCCGCCGCCCGCTCGATACCAGTAGGAAATCCAGAGGCCCCCGGCCAGCAAGCTGACGACAACCGGACTGGCGACCATGCATGCTGGCGAAGAGACGATTTTCGCAAGTGGGGCTATCTGCGGCAGGACTCGCCGGTCGAGCCATTTATCCAGCCGTTCGCGAACCAGGGAGGCGCCGATGAACCCGGTCGAAAAGAAAAGCAGATAGGCTGGCGTTGCCCACCGTATGTGATTGAACATGACGGTGTACCAAATCACAAACATGGCAGCGACAATCGCTGCCAGAAATGCGATGCGCCGGAAAGCCACTGCCAGACCGGCCAGTATCAAAGCAAGAGCGACGAACGTGTTCGGCTTGCGAGCGAGGAACCAGTCGTAAAGAATATAAAGGAAGTCGTGCCAACCTTGCAGAGTTGCGAGGTTCGTCACGAAGTGTCGGTTGGCGGGATCGAAAGCCCGGCCCAATTCGAGCGTGTAATCCGCCATCCAAGCATCGGTGAGGCCCGGATGCCCGAATAGGAAGGGATAGATCGGATTGCCGAGAATGATGAAATTTTTCGCGTACCAGTAGCCCGCGACGGCGAGAAATGCGCAGAGGCATGACAGAAAGAGCGGCAGCGATACTCTTCCCTTGAGAAGCGTCGGCATCAATGCCAGCCCTATAAGGCCAACCATTTGCAGTTCCGTATATTTTCCTCCGACCGCTCCCCCTAAGACGAGCGCACAATGAAAAAGCTCCGCCGGACGCCGGGTTTCCAAATAGCGCCATAGAAAAAGCACGGCTGCGACTGAGAAACACGACCGGGCGAGATCCGTCATCGGTTCGCCGACACTCCCCCTGAAGAAGGGGATGCTGAGGATTAGAGCCGCCACCAGGAAAAAACCGCATGCCCGCCAACGACTGGCGCAGCTTGAAAGCAGGAGCAGAAATCCGAAGAAAATTGCGATATTCATGGTCGCCGCGCCGGTCCAATGACCGGTGACCATCATGACGAGCGCAAACAGCAGATTGAAGAAGAGTGGAATATTGCCATAGAAGGGATGGTCGATCTGCGGCGACACAAAGCCGGCGTGCTCGATGATGCTGTTCGCGAGCGGGACGTGGAACACCCACACGTCGGCAATGCCCGGCGGAAATAGAGCCAGAACGCTCCACACATAGCAAAGCACGACGCATGTGAGTGCAGCAAGCACCGGAAACGGGTTTCCGATTTTCGTTTCAACGGCGATTTTACGAAACAGCGAACCCAGGTCACAAAGAACGGCAACGAGATCGCGCCGTCGCCAGATCATCGAAACAGCCACGATAGGAAGAACGATTTCCCATCGCAGCCCATGAAATGCGCCAAGGACGGTAGCCGCGCCGCCTGATATCGCCAGAGCCGGCAAAATACCGCTGAACAGAAAATCGATGCCATCTCGAAATGGCTGATCGCAACGTCGGTTGAGCCAAGCAACGAGGCCCCTGTCGATCACGAGGCCCCATAATATTATGGAGAGAACCGTGCACCAGCCTAGGATCATTATCGCCCTTTCGTGGCTCTTATCCCGCGAGAGGCGGAGCAGGCTTCTTGATTGGCAACATGACCCCAAGCGCTCGGATCATGAGGCCTGAAATAAAGATCTGAAATGCTGTTGTGATAAGCCAGAGCCCAAAGACCGCCCAGTTCGTTTCGACGCCGATCTCAGGCAGCACGTATCCACTCTCGACATAGGAATCGAAGAGCGGAAACGCCAACAAAACGCCTGCAAGGACGGCCACGACCGTTCCCCAAATCGTTGCGTTATAAGGCAGGAGCCGCTCGAAACGAGGCTGCACGCGTCCTGAATAGTCGAAAATAACCCGACCGATCGCGGCCGAAACCAGCATTGATTGACCAAGCACGGCCAGGGCCATGGCAAAAAGCATGGCATTGGACGAGAACCGCACACCGGCAATGGACATAGGTCCAGCAAGCAGCGGCAGCATGATGATCAAGCCGAGGGCCAGAAGCAGGAAGCCCGGCCAGATGAGAAAGAAATCGAACCCGTAGACAAACATCGCCTGAAGATTACGCCAGCCTGCGCGCCACGGCTCCATCCAACCCCGCCGCTTCATGTGGCTGAGCCGTCCATCCGGGTCTTTCAGGAAGTGGATCGGTACTTCGGTGGTCGGAAGCTCCATATGCACGGACTTCAACACCATTTCCGACGCATATTCCCAACCTTGCGACCGAAGATCCATGCGCAGCAATGCATCGACGCTGATGCCTCGCATGCCGCAATGGATGTCGGAAAAGCGGCTGGCGAACATCCGATTGAGAATCCACGTCGTCAGTGGCGTTCCGAAATAGCGATGCAGGGGCGGCATCGCATTGTCTTCGATCGAGCCCTTGAACCGCGAGCCCATCACGAAGTCGGCCCCCTCCCGGAAGGCCTCAATAAACGGCGCTATCTGGCGAAAATCATAGGTGCAGTCCGCATCGCCCATGATGATGAACTTGCCGCGGACGAATGGAATGGCATCGATGTAAGCCCTGCCCAAACCGCGCTTCGGCGTCCGCAACACGCGGGCCCCCCTATCGCGCGCGATTTCGGGTGTGCGATCGGTTGAACTGTCGACGATCAGGATCTCCACCGCCGCACCGCTTGCCGCAATACCCTCGCGGCACCAGTCGACGAAGGTTCCGATCGTCAACTCCTCGTTAAGAGACGGAACGAGGATCGTCACTTCGGGGTCGGCGACGTCGTCGTCGGGTGTAAGGAGCGTCAATTCCGGATCGTGGATGCTAGGAAAATTCATGCGCGTGAAACGGCTCGTTAGGAAAGAGTGGGCGGGACAAGTCCGCAGGAAAAATCCAATACCGCATGGCAAATCGCCAGATGGGCGATCTCCACATAGCCATATTGGTCGGAAGCCACATAAAAGTTCAGGTCACCCAGATCACGCAGCGGATTGCCCGGCGCAAATCCACTCAAAGTCATGACGGCGCAGCCTTTGTCCCGGGCCGTGCGGACGGCCTTGGTAATGCTTTCGGATCTCCCCGAACTGCTGATTGCCACCAACAGGTCACCTTCGTTCGCGTGCATGGCGATTTGCGTCGAAAACACATTCTCATATCCGAGATCGTTCGAGAGGCAGGTCAGCGTCGCGCCGTCGTTCATCGCCATGGCGCGCAGCCCGCCGTTTTTCGAGTAGTCCGTTGCCATATGGCTGGCGATTGCCGCGCTGCCGCCGTTGCCGATGAACATGATCTTCCGTCCGGCATCATGCGTGGCACGGGCCAGCTGCATGGACTCCGTCACCGCTGCTGAATAATCCAGGCTCTCTCCGGCTGACCGCGTAGCGGTTGTATTCACGAGAACATGGCGGAGAAATGTGAAGTAGCGATCCAGGTCGCCGGCTGTTACGCCAAGCCCTGAAGATCTGTTCTCGTTCTGTGACATGCGCGTTCAGTCCCTACGCCTTGGAAATTGGGGCGTCCTTAAAGATTAAATGGGGCGAAGGCAAGTTGCTCGCCCGCTCTTTTGAGGGTTGTCGGCGGGTGTCGCGGCTTTGCAACTAAAGGTCTTCCGTGCCGTAAGGCTCGGCGGGCACGCCGCTCGCTTGAGCATCGGCGCTCATTCTTCGGCTGGAAGTGAGCCACGCGCGAGCAAGGCAGGTGTGAAGGCAAAGTCCGTTTCACGCAAGCCTTGAATGTAAGGAAAAATTCCATTACTTTTGTATTGACCTGAGATAGGAGATTTCCATGGCTTCCCTTGCCGTCACAATGAAAGGGCAAATCACGCTGAGACGGGATTTGCTGACGCACCTTGGGGTCAAGCCGGGGGAGCGGATCGAATTCGACAAGCTGCCTGGGGGCGAGCTGCGGGTAAAGGCTGCTCGTCCAACGGGGACGATCGACGATTTTATCGGTCGGCATGCCGGCAAGATGAAAAAGCCGTTGACCATCGAAGAGATGAACGAAATCGCGGCTTCGGGCTGGGCCGGCGAGGAATGAAAGTTTCGGTCGATACCAACATTCTTGCTCGAGCCGTCCTGCAGGATGATGCCGAGCAGGGGAAGGCAGCGGCAAAGCTCCTGAAGGAGGCATCGCTGATCGCGGTTTCCCTGCCGAGCTTATGTGAACTGGTCTGGATACTGCGTCGAGGAGCCGGGCTATCGAAGGAAGAAGTTTCACAGACGATTCACGACCTGCTCAACGCCGGCAATGTGGCGATGAACCGTCCTGCGGTCGAAGCAGGACTGGCGATGCTGGAGGCGGGTGGCGACTTCGCAGACGGCGTGATTGCCCATGAAGGAGCGTGGCTTGGCGGCGAGAGCTTCGTATCTTTCGACAAGCAGGCGGTCGAACTGGTCATCCGCCAAGGCCAACCCGCGCATCTTCTCGCCTGAAATTCCGCAGGGCGGGCGTTGACTTCAGAACCGATGTTCCGCTCCCTCGACCGGATTGGCCCAGACCGTCATGCCAGGCGCAAACGGCGTCTCGCCTTCGGCGCGCACCACCATCTCGCCGAGTTCGGGGACGTCGAGGTAGAGGATCGCGTCGGCGCCAAGCCGCTCGAGATGCCGGATTCTGCCCTGCCATTGTCCGGCACCTTCCGAAATCCTGATATGTTCGGGGCGGATGCCGTAGGTGGTGCAGTTGAACTGCTCAGCCGTTTTGCCGCCATAGAGGTTCATTTTCGGGCTGCCGATGAAGCCGGCGACGAAGGGTGTCGCGGGATTGCGGTAGAGTTCCATCGGACTGCCGATCTGCTCGACCGCCCCGCCATTCAGCACGACGATCTTGTCCGCCATCGTCATGGCTTCGACCTGGTCGTGGGTGACATAGATCATCGTCGACTTCAGACGGCTGTGGAGATCTGATATCTCGAGGCGCATCTGGGCTCTGAGCGAAGCGTCGAGATTGGAGAGCGGCTCGTCGAACAGGAAGACTTTGGGGTCGCGGATGATCGCGCGGCCGATAGCGACGCGCTGCCTCTGGCCGCCGGAGAGCGCTTTCGGCTTTCTCTCCAGCAGCTGGGTGAGCTGCAGCGTTTCGGCCGTCGCCGCGACCTTTTCGGCGATTTCCGCCTTTGGGCGGCGGGCGAGTGAAAGGCCGAAGCCGATATTTTCGGCAACAGTCATATGCGGGTAGAGCGCGTAGCTCTGGAACACCATGGCAATGCCGCGCTCGGAAGGTTCGGCATAGGTCACGTCCTTGCCGCCGATGGTCAGCGCGCCTGACGTCGTTTCCTCCAGACCGGCGATGATACGCAGCAGCGTCGACTTTCCGCATCCAGATGGGCCGACGAAAACGACGAACTCGCCGGAGGCAACCTCCAGATCGATCCCCTTGATGACTTCGAGAGCGCCAAAGCTCTTGCGAACCTGTTTGAGAGTGAGCTCAGCCATTCTGCTACCCTTTGACTGCGCCTGATGTCATGCCCGCGACGATCTGACGGTTGAAGAAGATGAAGACGATCAGCGGCGGGATCGTCACGAGGAGGATGTTCATGAAGAGCAGATTGTACTGGCTCGCATACATGCTCTGAAAATTATAGAGCGTCAGCTGCACGGTCACGTTTTCCCTGCCGGGAAGATAGTAGAGCGGATTGGTGAAATCGTTGAAGATCGCGATCGACTGGACGACGATGTTGGTGACGGTCACCGGTTTCAGAAGCGGCAGGATCACCCTGAAGAAGATCTGCCGGGGCTTGGCGCCGTCGATCAGCGCCGCCTCGTCGAGGTCGCGCGGTATGGTCGAAATGAATGACCGGTAGAGCAATGTGGAGAAAGAGAGATTATAGGCGACCTGGATCAGGATCATCCCGGTCATGGTTTTGAAGAGACCGATCTCCTGCAAAAGGCCGATGGTGGGCACGACGGCCGGCGGCATCATCAGACCCATGAACAGGGCAATAGAGGCCACCGTATTCCATGACGTCTTGCGGCGCTGCATCACATAGCCGACCATCGCCGAAAGCAGGATGAGGATCGTGACGGAGGCGACGGTGATCAGGGTGGAGTTGAAATAGGCGAGCACGAGCTGGTAGTCGCGTGCCTTGAAAACCGCCACCAGATTATCCCAGAACAGCCACTGTTCGGGCAGTTCGAAATCGAGGCGGGACGCTTCGGATTTCGATTTGACCGCCTGCAGGGCGACGAAAACGAACGGCATCACGAAGATGACGGCCGCCACCGCAAGGGCTATCGCACCGGTGACGTAAGGGCGGATGCTTCTCATTCTTCGACCCCGCGCCGGTTGAACCAAAGGGTGAGTGGCAGGATGATCACTGCAATCAGCGCAAACAGGATGACGTTTCCAGCGGTCGACAGCCCGTAGAAGCCCGCCTGATACTGCTTGTAGATGACCGAGGCGATCACATCGGAGGAGAAACCAGGCCCGCCGCGGGTCATTGCCCATATCAGGTCGAACGATCGAAGTCCGCCGATCAGCGACAATGTCACCACAGTGATGGTGGCGGGACGTACGAGCGGCAGGGTGATCCGGAAAAATTGCTGAAGACGTGTGGCGCCGTCAATTCTCGCCGCCTCATAATAATCGGGGCTGATCGCGGCAAGACCGGCGATGAAGATCAGGGTCGCGAGGCCGACACCCTTCCACAGATCGACGAGGGCCACGGAAAAAAGCGCGAGTGCCGGATTGGTCAGCCATCCCGGCCCGGGAATGCCGATCGTCTCGAGCGCGACATTGATGATGCCCTTGGTCGGATGCATCATCACCGCAAAAGTAATGCCGATGCCGATCGTCGAGACCAGGACGGGGAAGAAGACCAGCGTTCGCAGGAAACCGCGGGCGAAAATATTGCTGGTCAGCAGCACGGCGAGCAGCAACCCGCAGACCGTCTTCAGGCCGGATGTCGTCACGGCATAGATCAGCGTGTTGATGAGCCCTTTGATCAGAAACGGCTCTGAAAAGAACTGCTGGAAGTTCTCGAGCCCGATGAATTCGGCCGTCGAAAGATCCCAGCGCGTCAGGCTGAACCAGAGAGAGGATACCGTGGGAACCAGAAACAGCACGCCATAGATGATTGCGGCCGGAATGAAAAACCACAGCGGGTAGGGCGATTTGCGCGAGCGGGGGCGTGTCTCTGTCATGACGACCTCTTCGATCGGGTGGAACCTCGCCCCTTTAGGAGCGATGTTAATTGACCCGAAAGACCGCTACCAGTTGGGTAGACCGAGCTGCTTGGCCTGCTTGCGCACGTCGTCGTCATAGAGCTTTGCCGCGTCGGCAGGCTGGCGAATACCGGAGCCGACTTCGACGGTGATCTGCTCGAGTGACGGTCCCTTGATCGGCGAAACGAATTCCAGTGCCGGTGTCGTCATGCCCTTGGTCTCGAAATAGGGGAGCATGTCCTTGACGACAGGCGGAACATCGGCCGGCAGATCGCAGCCATCGACGAGTGAAGGTCCCTGAACGGTGTTGATTTCCATCATGATCTTGTAGCCCTCGACGCTGCCGGCGAAATCCACGAATTTCTTCGCTTCTTCTATATGCGGGCTGGCAGCGGGAATGTAGAGGGCCGGCGGCATCCAGACCGTCAGGCCGTTGGCTGCAGCGTCGTCGCTCGGCTGCGCGAAGAAGCCGACATCGCCGAGATTTTCGGGATAATTCTGCTTGAGGACGCCGACTGCGAAGCTCAGCATCGGATAGTGCGCTGCCTCGCCTGTCGAAACCATTCTCAGGCCATCGTCATAACTTGCTGCGCCGAAGTCTTCATTCATCAGGCCGGCGTCATGGACATCCTTCAGTCGTTCGAAGCCTTTCATGGCCGCAGGCGTCTCGGCATATTTCGCCTTGTTGGCGGTATAGTCGGCGGCAAAGTTCGGCACAGCGGCATGCAGGTTGTAATAGTCAGCCAGAACGAACAGCTGCGAGGTCCAGGTATCGCGATAGGTCTGCACCACGGCGACCTTGCCCGCAGCCTTGACCTTTTCGCTGTTCGCCATGAAATCCGCCCATGTCTTCGGAACGGAGAGGCCGAGATCTTGGTAGATTTTCCTGTTATAGAGGATCCCGCCCGCCATCGCCGTGCCGAAGGGGACGCCGTAAAGTTTGTCATCGGCGCGGACGACTGACTTGAAGCCGTCGTCGACCTTCGCCTGCGACGACAAGCCGCTCAGATCGACAAGCGTCTTTGCCGGCTTCAGTGCCTGCAGCAGCGAACCGGAATTATAGAGGAACACATCGGGCATTTCACCCGTCGCCAGCCGCGTCTTGACGATGTTGTCGCCTTCGCCGCCGCCGGGCCGCTGCTCGATTTCGATCGTCACGTCGGGCGCCTTGGCCTGATAGGCGGCAACCAGTGCCTCGGCGGCCGCGACTGTGTCAGGGCTGTTGTCGATCAGGAATGACAGGGTGGTTTCTGCATGCGACGGGCTGGCCGCAACCAAAGCCAAAAGCGCGGATGCGCCCGCAAGAACGAGTTTTATACGATGTGCCATGACGTTCCTCCTCTGAACGGTGTGACGTGTATTCTCCTCAAGAATTGGGTAGGGAAAAGACCAGTCGGTGCGTCCCCGGCGGAAGGACGGCTTCCTTGGTGACCGGCTTTCCGTTGAGCGACGGGTTTTGATGCCGTTTTCCGGGCCGGAACCGGCCGATGCAGCCTTCCGGAAGCGTCAGCACATAGGTGACCTTGTTGCCGTCGCACTGCCAGCCGGCCTCGATGCGCCCGTGGCTGATATCATGGTGGGCTGAAACCGGCGAAAGGGACGGAATCGGCGCTGGATTGATAATTATCTCGGCAAATCCGGGTGCGCTCGGGCTCGGCGAAATGCCGGCGACGCTTTCGAACAGCCATTGGCAGACAGCACCATAGGCATAATGGTTGTAGCTGTTCATGTCGGGTTCGTAGATGGTGCCGTCAGGCGCCATGGAATCCCAACGCTCCCAGATCGTCGTCGCCCCCTTCGACACCTGGTAGAGCCAGCCCGGCACATCCTCCTGCAGGAAGACTTTTTCGGCAAGGTCGTCCATTCCGAGTTTCGTCAGAGCCGGCAGCAGGGCAGGCGTGCCGATGAAGCCGGTGCCGATCTTATAGTCGGCATCGACGATCACCTGCCTGAAATGCTGCTGTGCGGTCTCCTGATGCTCATCCGGTATCAGGTCGTGGAGGAAGGCCAGCGCATAGGACGTCTGGTCGTTATGCGCGAGCCGTCCCGAGGGAGCGATGAACTCGTTAGCGAATGTCAGCCGGATCTCGCTGGCGCGCTGCTTCATTTGCGCTTCAAGCGTATGATCGCCGAGAACGGCTGCGATCTTTGCCAGAAGGTCGGTCGAGATAAAGTGGTAGAGTGTGGCCGCGCAGTCGTCGGCGATCGTCGGGCGAGGCTTCCGGTTGTCGCCGACCGGCTGCAGCCAATCGCCGAAGGTGAAGCCGCGGTCGCCCCAACGCGACGGCGGGCGCACGAGCGGGCCATCCGAGATCGACCAGACGAAATCGACCCAGCGCACCATGGAATCCAGGCACTCCGACAAAACGGCCCGATCGCCGTAATGGGTGTAGAGAACCCAGGGGATGACGACAATTGCATCGCCCCAGCCGGTCGAACCGGCAAAGCCCGGGAAATTGGCCGGATGCAAACGTGTCGGATCCGGCGAGAAATGCGAGACGGCGCCGTCCTCGCGCTGATCGGCCATCACATCGCGCAGATATTTCCTGAGGAACGACTGGCTGTCGCTCAGCCAGCACGCCGTCGCGGCAAACACCTGGGCATCGCCCGTCCAGCCCAAGCGCTCATCGCGCTGCGGGCAATCGGTCGGCACTTCGACAAAATTGGCACGCTGCGACCAGATGGTATTCTGGACGAGGCGATTGACCAGCGCATTGCCCGAGGTGAAGCCGCCGGCGGGCTCGGGTACCGACGAGATCGGGATAGACGCGATTGCGAGGATCTTCGCATCGCCCTCGATCGTCACTCTGGCATAACGGAAGCCGTGGAAGGTGAAATGCGGCGCGTAGGTCTCGTCGCCGTCTCCCCGCAGGGTGTAGACGGTATGTGCGGCGGCCGTGCGATAGTTGCGATTGTCGAAATGACGATCGGGACCGAGAACTTCCGAATGCTCCACCCGGACTTCGGCGCCGGCAGCGCCTCGGACGGTATATCTAACATAGCCGCCGGCATTCTGGCCGAAATCATAGACCGTCCTGCCGCCATCGTCGGTCCAGCTTTCGACCGCAGCAAGCGGCCGCAACTCCCGCACCGCCGTAGTTTCATGCGCGACGAGCAGTGCCCTGTCGAACGGCAGTTTCTCGGTGCCGTGGGTCTCGGCATAGTTTTCCTGGCGGGCATCATAGACTTCGCCAAAGTAGATCCCCGACTGCAGGATCGGCAGAACACCGCTTCGCCATGTCGTGTCGGTGGAAAGAACGGTGCCATCAGCTCCGATCAGATCCGCAATGGCGCCAATCCTGTCGCCCCAGCAGTTCGGGATCGCCTTGGCGCCCCACATCAAGGGCGATCGGTACCATCCGTCGGCAAGCCAGATTTCAATGCGGTTCGGCCCCGGCTTGAGCAGGTTCGAGACATCGTATCGCTGATAGGCAAGGCGATCGTCGTAGTTCGTCCAGCCGGGTGTCAACAGGTCGCTGCCGACGCGAACGCCGTTGATGAAGCAGCGGTAGAGGCCAAGTGCGGAGATAAAGAGCTCGACGGGAAGCTTAGCGCCATCATGTTCGAAAGACTTGGAGACGAAGCTTGCGGCCGTTCCCTGGCCGCCATCCGATAGCGGCGCGATCATATCCCCGGACCAGGCACGCGAAATGAGGTTGCCGCTGATGGCTGCCGGCTGAAAGTTCATCAAGTCCTCCCGACGAGTTGTAGAACGTTCTCCATATAACGTTCTACATTTTCTTCGAAAGCGCAATAGAAATTTGGTTGCCAGTCTGCCATGGTGGTTCTGCGGGCGCTTGTTGACGACTCGCAGCAGCAAGCCAGAGATTTCATGTCAATCGAAGACAAACAAAGGCCGCAACGAACCGATCGCGTGACGATCCGGACCGTGGCAGCTCACGCAGGCGTATCGGTCGCAGCGGTTTCCAAGGTGATGCGAAACGCCTATGGCGTCAGTGATGCGCTGCGCGCAAGGGTGACGGATGCCATCGAAGCACTCGCATATCGCCCCTCGCGGGCAGCTAGAGGGCTGCGTGGCCGGAGTTTTACCATCGGCGTGCTGCTGATCGATATCCGCAATCCCTTCCTTCCGGAGGTGATTGCCGGCGTGAACGGCGTGCTGGCGCCTTCGCACTACCAGGCGATGATCGGCGTCAGCGATGCGCGCGTGCAGCTGGAGACGTCGTTGATCGAGTCGATGATCGACTACAAGATGGACGGCCTGATCCTTGTTGCGCCGCGTTTGCCCTCGGAGATCCTCGCAAAGTTCGCAGTCCAGATACCGATCGTCGCCGTCGGTTACCACGATGCCAGCGCTACTGCCTTCGATACCGTCAATGCCGACGATCAGCGCGGCGCGGAGATCGCCGTAGAAGCGCTTCTTGCCTGCGGCTATCGCGACATCGAAATGCTCAGCCTCGGCGAGCGCCAGGGGCACGCGGTTTCCGTCGTCCGCCAACGTGAGATCGGGTTCCGCCGGGCGATGCAGCGTGGCGGGCTTGGCTCCTCGCCAGCGATCAGCAAAATTCCCATTGCTTCGCCAAAGCGGGAAGAGGCGATGCGAAAATTCCTATCGAGGAAGGACAGGCCGCGCGCCGTATTCTGCTGGAGCGATCTCGACGCGATCACCCTTCTGAGCCTGGCTATGGAGATGGGTGTGCGCGTGCCCGACGATCTCGCCGTCATCGGATACGACAATTCGCCGACCGCAGCACTCGGCCTCGTCAATCTCGCAAGCATCGATCAGTCGGGCAGGGAACTCGGTCAGGTCGCAACCCGAGCTCTCATTTCCAGAATAGAAGGCCGCACCGCTTCCGAGCATATTTTCCAGATACCGTCGCTGGTCAGCCGCAACAGCCTGACCCGTTCCGGCAGCGGCACGGACATGAAGCAGGGCTGATGGCCGGAGTGTCTGCCGCGATCGGGCAGTGGCCGGCTCTCACCTGAAAGCGGCGAGAGATGGAAAGGCCGGCAGCCGCTGTCCGCGTTTGCCAGCCCCGTTGTCTCAGGCAGCCTGGCGGATCTTTGAGGGACGCGTGGCGGCGGCCTTCTCGACCATGGCGGTGACTTCGGCGCGGCGGGCGCCCGAAAGCGGCAGGCGCGGCATGCGAACGCGCTCGGAGCCGCGGCCCATGATCTGCTCGGCAAGCTTGATCGACTGCACGAGATCGTGCTCGGCATCGAGGTGCAGAAGCGGCATGAACCAGCGATAGATCTTGCGGGCCTCTTCCCAATCGCCGCGTTCGGCGGCGGCAACGAGCTGCACGGATTCCTCCGGGAAGGCGCTGGTCAAGCCCGAGACCCAGCCCTTGGCGCCGAGCATCAGCCCTTCAAGCGCGACGTCGTCGAGACCTGCGAAGATATCGAAACGATCGCCGAATTCATTGATGAGATCGGTGAAGCGGCGCGGATCCGGCGCACTTTCCTTGACCGCCTTGATGTTCGGCACGTCGGCAAGCACCTTCAGCACATCGGCGCCGATGTTGACGCGGTAGGCCGGCGGATTGTTGTACAGCATGATCGGCAGCGAGGTCGCTTCGGCGACGGTGCGGAAATGCGCAATCAGCTCTTCGGGCTTCGGCACATAAACCATGGCCGGCAGCAGCATCAGGCCGTCGGCGCCGAGTTTTTCGGCGTCGCGAGCATAGGCGACGGCACGGCGCGTGTCGAATTCGGAGACGCCGGTGACGACGGGGACGCGGCCGTTGACGACCTCGACGGCAGCTTTCAAGATCGTGCGCTTCTCATCGGGATCCAGCGAATTGTTCTCGCCGCATGTGCCCATGACGATCAGTCCGTTGACGCCATCGTTTACAAGCGCGTCCTGGACGCGCTGGGTCGAGGGCAAATCGACGGAAAGATCGTCGTTGAACTGTGTCGTTACGGCGGGAAATACGCCCTTCCATCCTGTGGTCATTGATCGAGCCTCGTTGAAATTAGTTGCCTTATATACAAACTGTCGACAAGATTCAATGATGTGAACTTACAAATTTGAGGCCCCGAAGACCGACATTGCGAGAATCGGCCGAAACGAAATACAAGGCTCTAACGAAAGAGGGCGGACGAATGCGGAACGACGCGGAAAATGTGCGGGTGCGCGGCTCTGGCACGCAGAGCGTCTATGTGACGCTCAGGCGGGAAATCCTGTCGATGGCGCTGGAACCCGGCAGTCCGCTCGACGAGGTACGCCTGTCGGAGCGCTTCCGGATGTCGAGGACTCCCATTCGCGAGGCGCTGTTGCGGCTCGCTGCCGACGGGCTCGTCACGACGCTGCCGAACAGGAATACCATTGTCGCGACCATCGATTTCGCAAGCCTGCCCACCTATTTCGAAGCGCTTACGCTGATGTACCGGGTGACGACGCGCGGCGCGGCGCAACGGCGAAACGGCGAGATTATGAAGACCGTCCGCCGGCATCAGAAGGACTTCGCCGAAGCCGTTGCCGCGCGCGATGCCTATGCGATGATCGAGGCGAACCGCGAATTTCACGTCGCGATCGCCGAACTTGCCGGCAATTCCTATTACACGGCCTTCTTCGCCAGGCTGCTCGACGAGGGCCGCCGCATCCTGCGCCTTTACTACTCGACATTCGACGACCGCCTGCCGCGCCAGTATGTCGACGAACACGAGGAAATGATCGCCGCAATCGAAGCCGGCGACGTCGAACGGGCCGACCAACTGGCGATCGCTCACGCCGCCCAGATCGTCCGCCAGATCCAGGAATATATCGCCCGTGACCTCGACCGGCCGGTGGCGATCAGCATGTCCTGACCCGGGCGCAAGGCGAGGGCTTCATCGATCTGGAAGCGTAGGAAAGCAGGAAAACAACATGTCGTGGCAGCACCCCGTACCTCCTATCACTGAGGACGAACGGCAGACCCGCCTCGCCAGGCTTCGCAAAAGGATCGGAGCCGAAGGATTGGCTGCCGTGCTTCTTGGGCCGACCGAAAGCCTGCATTACTTCACGGGGCTGGTCTGGCATCCGAGCGAGAGGTTCCTCGGCGCGCTCGTCACGCCCGCGACCATTTCCTACATCGTTCCGGGGTTCGAGCGCAGCCGTGTCGAAACGCTGCCGCATCTGCCGGGGGAAATCCTGATCTGGGAAGAGGAGGAGAGCAGCGCTGCTCTCATCGCCCGCCTTGTTGCCCAGGGCGGCAGACTTGCCCTCGACGATGGTTTGCCACTTTTCTTCTATCATGCATTGGCGGCGGAGATGGGCGCGGCGAGGCTTGCCGATGGCGGGCGGCTGATCCGCGACCTGCGTTGCATCAAATCGGCCGCAGAGATTGCCCTCATTCAGTATGCGATGGACCTGACGCTTGACGTCCACAGGCAAGTGCATGGGCTCTTGAAGCCGGGCATCAAATCATCCGAGGTGGTCGATTTCATCGACCGGCAGCATCGCCAGGCCGGCGCCGATGCCGGCTCGACATTCTGCATCGTCTCCTTCGGCGCGGCGACCTCGCTTCCGCATGGCGCCGACGGCGATCAGGTCCTTGGTCGCGACGACGTCATTCTCATCGATACCGGCTGCCGGATCGACGGTTATCATTCCGATATCACCAGGACCTATATGCTGGAGGGCGGCGAAAGCGCGTTCGAACGGGCCTGGTGGATCGAGCGCGAGGCGCAACAGGCCGTCTTCGACGCAGCCCGGATCGGCGCCGCCTGCTCGAGCCTCGACGATGCGGCCCGCAAGGTGCTTGCCAAACACTCGCTCGGCCCCGACTATCGCCTACCGGGTTTACCGCATCGCGCCGGTCATGGCCTCGGGCTCGAGATCCACGAGGAACCCTACATCGTTCGCGGCAACGACGCGCCGCTCGCCGCCGGCATGTGTTTTTCCAACGAACCGATGATCGTCTTCCCCGGGAAATTCGGGATCCGGCTGGAAGACCATATGTACATGACCGCCGATGGACCACGCTGGCTGACCAATCCGGCGGCGGGCCCGACCGAGCCATTCTCTTGAGAGGCCCCATCTCGTGCCCGCTCAGGCAGCGCCGGTTTTCAAGTGACTGTCAGGCCGGACGAGCGTGAGGAGATCATCGCCGCGATTAAGGCTGGCGACGCCGAGCAGGCCGACCGGCTGACGATCGTTCACGCCGCGCAGATCGTCCGACAGATCCGGGAATATGTTATCCGCGATCTCGACCGGCCGCTGGCGATCAGCATAGCCTGAAGCGACCGGATTGAAGAGGCGTAGGCTGCCCCGGCCCGCACGTTGGCGAGGGTTGTCGTCAATTCGATGCGTAAAGTATTACCTCACAAACGTTACTTGCTTTCTGGCGTGGTAAAAGGTTGACTATGGTTAACCCTATAGTCTCGAGGATAGGATGATGGATTTGTTTAGAAAGGAGGGGGATGACCGCGCTCAACTGCAGAAAATGACATTGACCGGCAGATATAGAAATATAGCAGCGATGCTTTCGATAGCAGTGGTTGGCCTGTCTATATTCTTGATATCGATTGGTGCTTTAATTGAATTTTTTCAACCTGAGTTTTTGTCAAACGTCATTCTCGACGACGTCCCCTTGCACTACATCGCCTGGTTCATGATTACCTTTGGGATCACTATCGCCGTCATCAACGTGATTTTGGCGGCAAGGCGGGAGATCGAGCAAGAGACGGCCGAAAGCATGCTTCCATCGGACGCAGCCGAGATCAAAAGGCAGGCTTTGCGTGACCTTCGAACACATCGAAACGGCTATGCGCGCTCTTCCAAGGTCAATCAATATCTCTGGAATTTTCTCACATTGGGGATCATCGTTTTGAGCGGTCTCTCATCGTTGTTTTCCGCCTATGGCCCGGTTGTCCCCAATTGGCTGCCAATGACCGCTTCCGCGCTCGTGGCACTTTTCGGCGTGATAATGGTTCAATTTCGCGTCAGGGATGTCTGGCAATTGAGAGAGCAGGGAAGGATTGAAGCGGAGGTACTCGTCGCCGATGCTCACCTCATCGAGACAACAGACAATCTTGCAGCGCTCAAACAGGTAGCCGCCCTCAGAAAGCGCGCCCATGCGCTCGAGATGAAACAGCTCAACCAGCTCTTCGTGGAAACCACCGAAGCCAATCCGTAAGCCACTGCCGGCATTTGCCGGGGGCCGACCGAGCCGTTTATCTGAGCGGGCATATGCCCCGCCCGCTCAGGCAATCTATCTCAGCTGCGCGATCATCCGCCGCCCTTTAATCCTGAATGCCGGAGGTGCTCCCCGCCTTGAGCTTGACCTCGATGACCGGGACGACGATCTGAGGTCGGCGCACCGGCAGGACGAATGTCATTTGATCCTCACTGACGGGGAACTGGGTGTTCGCCCATAGCGTATTGGCCGACGGGCGCAGCCAGGTAACTTCGCTGCCATCATGCAGGAATTGCGCATATTCGACTTTCCCCGCCAGCGCATCGAAATGCAGATGGCGATAAGGCCAGTTGAAGAGATGGATGTAGAGACGATCGCCATTCTGGGTCAGGCGGCAGTCGGCGGGCGCGGTGAAATCGGACTGGGTGCAGCCGACGATGCTGCGCTCGTGCAGCGCCATCCACTCCTCATAAGCGGCAAGGGCTGCAATCGCGCGGTCGTCGAGCGTGCCGCGCGCCGTCGGCCCGACATTCATCAGCAGATTGCCGCCCATGGCAACGGTGCCGACCAGCATCTGCACCAGTTGTTCCGTGCTTTTCCAAGTGTCCTCGTCGCGGTGATAGCCCCAGGAACCGCTGAGCGTGTGGCAAGCTTCCCAGACGACCTGCCTGCCATCGCGGAGCGGCCGCGCGCGCGGCATATATTGCTCCGGTGTGACGATGTCGGGCTGCAGGCCAGCGAGATCGAGCCGGTTGTTGATGATGATATCGGGGGCGAGTTCGCGCACCAGGCGCACGAGTTTCTCGCTTTCCCAATCCTGATGGCCCTTTCCCACAAGTTCTCCAAGCTTCCACTGCGGATAGCTGAAATCGAACCACATGATGTCGATCTGGCCGAACTCGGTCAGCAGCTCGCGGACCTGCTCGCGCATGAAGGCGGCATAGCGGTGCATATCCCGGCCTTCGTTGATTTTCAGCGCATCGGGATGATTGCGCTGCGGGTGGCGCGGATCGACCGTGAAGTCGGGATGATGCCAGTCGATCAGCGAATAGTAGAATCCGATCCTCAGGCCTTCTGCACGGAAGGCGTCGACGAACGGACCCAGGAGATCCCGCCCATAAGGCGTGTTGGTCACCTTGAAGTCGGTCGCCTTGGTATCCCAGAGGCAGAAGCCTTCATGGTGCTTGGTGGTCAGCACGACATATTTCATGCCGGCCGCCTTTGCGCGTCTGGCCCATTCGCTGGGGTCGTAGAGATCAGGATCGAAATGATCGAAATATTTCTGGTAGTCGGCATCATCAAGCTCTTCGCGGCTCTTGACCCATTCATGGCGTGCCGGCAGCGCATAGAGCCCCCAATGCACGAACATGCCGAACCGGTCGTGAACGAACCAGGCCTTTTTCTCCTCAGGCAGGGCCAGTGACTGCAGATTGCTGATATCCATCGGATATTCCTCCTGTTCCAAACTTCAAGAATTGGAGCATGATGTCGTCCGAAAACCGCACACACTTTTCGGCATCATGCTCCGGAGCGTTCAAGTCGTTTCGCGGACGATGAGCTCGGGCACGATGATGATCCCGTGCTGGCGGTTTCTGGTGGCGATGCGGCTGAGCAGCAATCGCACGGCTTCCTCCCCCATTTCGCGTTTTTGCACCCGCAAGGTGGTGAGCGCCGGAGACAGCAGTTCGGCAGTCGGAATATCGTCGAAACCGATCAGAGCAATTTGCCCGGGGATCGAAATGCCGACGGCCCGGCAGGCCTTCATGGCGCCGATCGCATTAAGGTCGTTGTAGCAGACAAGGGCATCGATGCCGGGCGTCTCCGCCAGAAATTGCGCGGCCGCCGTTTGCCCGCCTGCGGCGGTGGGATCGCAATAAACGATGCCTTGTGCCTTGAGCCCGTGGGCCGCCAGCGTCTTGCGAAAGCCGACAAGCCGGCTCTTGCCGCCAAACGAACTGCGCGGCCCAGCGATGATCGCGATGCTGCGGCGCCCGCGCTCGACCAGATGGTCGATGGCACGCGACGCTCCCGTCTCATAGTCGGTGACGATCGTCCCGGCGACCTCGTTGGGCGCCTCGCGGTTGATGAGCACCACGGCACGGTGGGGCGCAAGCGCCTTATGCAGCGCGGCATCGGGCAGTCGCGCGCTGCAAACGATGATCCCGTCGACCCGGTGCCGCAGCAGGGTTTCGATGAGTTCTTCCTCCCGCTTGCTGTTTTCGACGACATTCGACAGAAGCAGGTTGTAGCCGGCAGCGCTTGCGGCATCCTCGGCTCCCCTGATGACTTCGGGAAAGAACGGATTGGTGATGTCGGGAACGAGAAGGCCGATGGCCTTCGATCGATCGGACCGCAATCCGCGCGCAAAGGGATTCGGTCGGTAATTGAGTTCGCTCGCCGCTAAAATAATGCGTTGACTTGTCTCCGCGCTGGCGCCGCCGCGCTCATTGAGCACGCGCGATACCGTCATCGGCGACACCCCAGCAGCACGGGCGACATCGGCGATGGTTATTTTGGATTCTGGCTCTTTGGGGCGGCTCAACTGGATCGTCTCATCAAGAGGGGCAGGAATTTACGATAACGATAACTAACATAATTTCCAGGAAAGCCAAGTCTGGCTCGGGCTAGTATAAGGCGACGAGAATCTCTTTGACAAGATTTAACGGTAACGATAACGTTAGAGAAAGAGGAGAATACGTTAACGATAACCTAGAGCAGAATATCGGGAGGAAGGAATGCAACACGTCAGAATCTTAAGACGGCAGGTTGTCTCGACCGTTGCCGCGGTGATCCTCATAGGTGCCGGCTGGGCCGGTGTCGCATTCGGCTTTGAGGAGTCGCCGGAACTGAAGGCGCTGGTCGACGCCGGCAAGCTGCCGCCGGTCGAAAAGCGGCTGCCCAAGGAGCCGCTGGTACTCACGCCGCTTGAATCGGTCGGTACCTATGGCGGCACCTGGCGCACGGCCACCTTTGGCGGTGGCGACAGCGAGATCGAACGTTCGATCGGCTATACAAGACTGGTCCGCTGGAATCCGGAATGGACCGAGGTGATCCCCGATCTCGCCAAGAGCGTCGAGGTCAATGCCAATGCCACCGAATATACGTTCACCTTGCGGGAAGGCACACGCTGGTCGGACGGCGAGCCGTTTACCGCGGACGATCTTGTGTGGTGGAACGAGAACGTGCTTCGCAACACCAAGATCACCCCTGCCGCACCCAACTGGCTGACCGCGGGCGGAGAGACCGTCAAGGTCGAAAAGCTCGCCGACGACAAAGTCGTCTTCAAGTTCGCCGCGCCGAACGGCCTGTTCCTGATGAACATGGCCACCGTTCGCGGCTCCGATATTCTAGCGGCCGCACCGGCTCACTACCTCAAGCAATTCCACAAGGATTTCAATCCCGACGGCATCGACGCGCTGGTGAAGGCGGCCGGCGCAACCGACTGGGTCCAGCTCTTCAACAACAAGATCGGATTTCCCGGCCGCTGGCGCGATCTCGGCCGTCCAACGCTCGATGCCTGGGTGTTGACCGCGCCCTATAACGGCACCACCCAGGTCGTCGGCGAACGCAATCCATACTATGCCAAGGTGGACACCGCGGGAAATCAGCTGCCTTACTTCGATCGGATCACCATCGATGTGATGCAGGATACCCAGGCGATCATCCTGAAGGCGATCAGCGGCGAAATCGACATGCAGAACCGCTTCATCGAGACGACGGACGCCCGTACGGTGATCGTGCAGAACCAGGAGAAAGGCGGCTACGGCCTGTTCATCGCCCGGCCGGCGTGGTCGAACGCCCTGCTGATCACACTCAACCAGACCCACAAGAATCCCGCCTTGCGCGCTGTCTTTTCCAACAAGGATTTCCGCATCGGCCTCAGCTACGCCATCAACCGCGAAGAGCTCAACCAGTTGATCTATGCCGGACAGGCCAAGCCTTATCAGGCAGCGCCGCGTGAAGGCACTGCGCTCTTCGACGAGAAGATGGCGACGCAGTATCTGGAGTATAATGTCGGTCTCGCCAATCAGTATCTCGACAAGGCCGGTCTCACCAAACATGACGCCGAAGGCTATCGCCTCGGCCAGGATGGCAAGCGGATTACTTTTGCGATCGACGCCTTGACCGGAAGCCCGATCCAGGTGGACGCCCTCGAGATGATCCAGCGCTACTGGCGGGCGGTCGGCATCGACATGCAGCCGCGCCCGGCCGAACGTTCGCTGATCTTCTCCCGCCTGCAGAACAATGAGAATGACGGCCTTGGATGGGTCGGGGGCGGTGGATATGACTTCCTCGGCCTGCTCGACCCAAAGTGGTATTTCCCGCACGAATATGAATCAAGCTTCGCGACAGCCTGGGGCCTCTATTACCAGAATCCTAAAGATCCGAACGCGCAAGAACCGAGCCCCGCTGCCAAGAAGCAGATGGATTTCTACCGGCAGGTGAAGGAAGCGCCGACGCTCGAAAAGCAGTTGGCGGCGATGAAGGAACTGCTGGCGATCACCCGTGACGAATTCTACGTCATCGGCACAAACCTGGAGCCGGACCGCGTCGGAATCGTCAAGACCAATATGCGCAATGTCCCGAAGGTCATTCCCAGCACATCGTTCTACATGACGCCGGGACCGGCAAAGCCCGAGACCTTCTACTACCAGCAATAACGGAAGGCGACCGACAGGGGCGGCGCCCGCGGGCGCCACCCCATCGACACCAGCCCAGTCCCAATCATCCAATCCGATCGGCGATCGCCGATTGAAGGAGCTTGACCATGGCCGGCTTCATCATCAGACGCCTGCTTTATATGATCCCGATGATGTTTGCGATCTCTGTCGTGACTTTCATCATCATCCAGTTGCCGCCCGGCGACTTCCTGACCGCGATGACCGCGCGTCTTGCCTCCCAGAACGAAACGATCGATCCTAGCGTCATCGCCGGCCTGCGTGAGCGTTATGGCCTCGATCAGCCCTGGGCGGTGCAATACTGGAAATGGATCAGCGGCATCCTGCTGCGCGGCGATTTCGGCCAGTCCCTCGATTGGAACAAGCCGGTCAGCGAGCTGATCTGGGCCCGCATGGGCCTGACGATGGTGGTCTCGGTCACCACGCTGCTCTTCGTATGGGCGGTGGCCTTTCCGATCGGCATCTATTCGGCCGTGCGGCAATATTCGGTTGGAGATTACGTCGCCACCTTCTTTGGCTTTCTCGGCCTTGCCATCCCGAACTTCCTGCTGGCGCTGGTGCTGATGTATGTTTCGGCACAGTATTTCGGCCAAAGCACCGGCGGGCTGTTTTCACCCGCCTATATCAACGCCGTCTGGAGCTGGGCCAAGCTCGGCGATCTCATTTCGCATATGTGGATACCGGTCGTCGTGCTGGGCACCGGCGCCACCGCGGCGCTGATCCGGATCATGCGCGCCAACCTGCTCGACGAACTCAACAAGCCCTATGTCGATATGGCCCGCGCCCGGGGTTTAAGCGAAATCCGGCTGCTGTTGAAATACCCGGTGCGGGTGGCGCTCAACCCGTTCATCTCGACCGTCGGCTGGGTGCTGCCGCACCTGGTCTCCGGCTCGGTGGTGGTCTCCATCGTTCTCAGCCTGCCGATCACCGGGCCACTGCTGCTCAACGCTCTCTTTGCCCAGGACATGTATCTGGCCGGCACGTTCATTCTGCTGATGAGTATGCTGACGCTGATCGGCACGCTGATCTCAGACCTGCTGCTCGCCTGGCTCGATCCACGCATTCGCAACGGCTGAAGGGACGATACCATGATCGATCAAGCCATCGCGCTATCCCCTGAACTGATCCAGAATTCCGACGCGGTCGCCGGGCAGTGGAAGCTCATCTGGCGGCGCTTCCGTCGCCATCGGCTGGCGCTGGCGGCAGGCGTCGTCATCTTTTTGATCTACCTGGTCGCCCTGTTTGCCGAGGCTCTCGCCCCGGTTTCGTCGCAGACCTACGATTCCCGCTACACCTATGCGCCGCCCCAGCAGATCAAGTTCGCCGGCTACGACGCGGCCGGGCAGTTTCATCCGCTTTACGTCAACGGTTATTCGATGAAGGTTGACCCGATCGCGCTTAGCCGCAATTATGTGGCCGATCCGGCCGTCGTCATCCCCCTCGGCTTCTTCGTCAAGGGCGAACCCTATCGGCTCTGGGGGCTGTTTAATTTCGACCGGCACCTGATCGGCCCGATCGAGATGGGCAAACCATTCTACCTGTTCGGCGCCGACCGGCTCGGTCGCGACGTCTTCAGCCGGACGGTCCACGGCACGCGTGTTTCGATGTCCGTCGGGCTGATCGGGGTCGCAATCAGCCTCATCCTCGGCATCGTCCTGGGCGGCATTTCGGGGCTCTACGGCGGCTGGGTGGACGATGTGATCCAGCGTTCCATCGAACTCATCAACTCTATCCCGACCATCCCGCTGTGGATGGGCCTTGCGGCTGCCGTTCCGATCAGCGCCGATCCGATCCTGGTCTATCTCTGGATCACCGTCATCCTGTCGCTGATCGGCTGGACCGACCTGGCGCGGGTGGTGCGCGGGCGCTTCCTGTCGCTCAAGACGGAAGACTTCGTGATCGCCGCCCGTCTCGACGGCTGCTCGCAGATGCGCATCATCTGGCGGCACATGGTGCCGTCCTTCATGAGCCACATCATCGCCTCGGTGACGCTCGCCATCCCGACGATGATCCTCGCAGAAACGGCGCTCTCCTTCCTCGGCATCGGCCTGCGCCCGCCGGTGGTGAGTTGGGGCGTGCTGCTTCAGGAGGCGCAGAATATTCTCGCCGTCTCGAGCGCACCCTGGCTGTTTCTTCCGGGTCTGGCGGTGATCGTCACCGTCCTCGCCCTCAATTTCCTCGGTGATGGATTACGCGATGCTGCAGATCCCTATGAATACTGATCCCAATTTTGCCGCAGCCGGCGGCCGGCACGGGGATCGCGACCCGCTGATCGAGGTCGTTGAACTCAGGACGCATTTCTTCGGTGGTGCGGGCACCATCAAGGCGGTCGACGGCGTCTCCTTTTCCATCCCGCGCGGCAAGACGGTCTGCGTCGTCGGCGAATCCGGTTCGGGCAAGAGCATCACCGGCCGGTCGATCCTCAACCAGGTTCCCAGGGGAGGACGGATCGTCTCGGGGGCCATCCGCTACCGGCCGAATCCCGCAGCACCCTCCGTCGACTTGGCGGCGCTCGATCCGCGCGGCCGCGACATGCGGGCGATCCGCGGTGCCCAGATCGGCCTGATCAGCCAGGAGCCGATGGCCGCACTTTCCCCCGTGCATACGATCGGCAACCAGATGATCGAGGTGATCCGCCTGCATCTGAAGATGGGAAAGAAGGAGGCGCGCGAACATGCCATCGAGACATTGGCTCTGGTCGGCATCCCGCGGCCGGCCGAGCGTATGGAAAGCTATGCCTTCGAGTTTTCCGGCGGCATGCGCCAGCGCGTCTGCATCGCGCTCGCGCTCGCCTGCCGCCCCAGACTGCTGATCGCCGACGAGCCGACCACGGCGCTCGATGTGACCACCCAGGCCAATATCCTCGATCTGCTCGCCTCGCTGCAGGCCGAATTCGGGCTCTCGGTGCTGTTCGTGACCCATGATCTCGGTGTGGTGGCCGAAATCGCCGACGAAGTTGTCGTCATGTATGTCGGCCGGGTCGTGGAGGCAGGCAATGTCGACACGATCTTCCACGCGCCTGTTCATCCCTACACCAAGGCGCTGCTGCAATCGGTGCCGCGCATGCATGGGCAACCCACCGAACGGCTCGCGATCATCGATGGCATGGTGCCGTCGCGCTTCAACCGACCCCAGGGCTGCAGTTTTCATCCCCGGTGCAAAGAGGCGAGGGCCGGCCTGTGCGACCAGAGGGATCCGCAGCCGGTCACCATCGGCGACGGGCATGTCGCCAGCTGCCTGCTTTACGAAGGAAGACGATGATGGCCGATCCCATGACACAACCAAGCCCGCTGCTCGAACTGAACGATCTCAGGATGCATTTCCCCATTCGCAAGGGCGCATTCCGGCGTGTGGTCGGACACGTCAAGGCGGTCGACGGCGTCTCGCTTCGCGTCCAGGATGGCGAAACACTCGGCATTGTCGGGGAGTCCGGTTGCGGCAAATCCACGCTCGCCCGCACGGTGCTGCGCATCTATCAGCCGACGAGCGGCGAAATCCGTTATCGCAATCGCAGCGGCGGCACGGTCGATCTCGCGGCTTTGTCGGGTTCTGCCCTCGACGAAATCCATCGCGACCTGCGCATCGTGTTTCAGGATCCGCAATCCTCGCTCAATCCGCGCCTTTCCGTCATCGACATCATCGGCGAGGTGCTTGGTGTCAACGGCATCGCCAAGGGCCGGGAGCTTGAGCACCGGGTCGCCGAGCTGATGCAGAGCGTCGGCCTGCGGCCCGAATACATGCACCGCTATCCGCACGCGTTTTCCGGCGGCGAGCGGCAGCGCATCGGCATCGCGCGGGCGCTGGCCTCCAATCCGCGACTGGTGATCGCCGATGAGGCCGTTTCGGCGCTCGATGTCAGCGTGCAGGCACAAACCATCAACCTCTTGCAGGACCTGCAGGAGCAGTTCGGTCTGACCTATCTCTTCGTCGCCCACGATCTCTCGGTCGTCCGGCACATCTCGGACAATATCGCCGTCATGTATGTGGGCCGGGTGGTCGAAAAGGCGCCGACGGAGCAGATCTTCTCGCGCCCGCTCCACCCCTACACCGAAGCGCTGCTCTCGGCGGTGCCGATTGCCGATCCGAGGATGCGCCGCCATGGCCAGCGCATTCGGCTGGCGGGCGAGGTCGCCGATCCCGCTCATCCGCCTCCCGGCTGCGCATTTCATCCGCGCTGCCGCTACGCCACCGAGCTTTGCAAGCAAGAGGTGCCGGGCTTACGCACCGTCACCGCCGATGGGCACGCAGTGGCCTGCCATTACGCCGAATCCCTGACGCTTAATCCCTTTGCCGACCGTATCGTTCCGGAGTTCAATTGATGCCCGAATTCATTCCACGCTCCGAGCAGCGTCCGATTGTGGATACCTCCTCCACGACGCTCGATCTCATCTACTTCGATCTCGTCACGCTCGCCTCCAACGAGCAGGACATCCGGCGGCTGCCCGCGCACGAAAGCCTCTACGTCGTGCTGTCGGGTCAGGTGGATATCGAAGTGGATGGCATCATGTTCGAAGCGGTGGGCCGTCGAGCCGATATCTGGGGAGGCGATGCGGACTCGGTTTACGCGCCCGTCGGCGCCAATGTCCGGATATCGGCTCGTGGCGCGGCGGCGGAAGTCGCCATCGCCGGCGGCCTCTGCGACACGCGCTACGCCCCGTTTCGCATCACGCCGGATGAGGTCGACGCGGTCAATGTCGGCTCGTCGGACACGCACAGCCAGCGGCGGATCGTCCACCTGCTTGGCCAACGGCAGAACGGGCGCTGCGGCAACCTGCTGGTGAGCGAACTCTATGCCGGCGAAGGCTGCTGGTCCGGCTATCCCCCTCACAAGCACGATACTGAAGACGGCGATGTCGAGACCCGGCACGAAGAACTCTATCACTACCGCTTCCAGCCCGAGACCGGTTTCGGCAGCCAGATCACCTATGACGAAGACGGTCCGGTCAAGATCCTCATGACCCGCAACGGCGACACTGTCCTGGTCGACCGGGGTTACCACCCGACGGTCACCTCGCCGGGGCACCGGGGCTATATCTTTACCATTCTCGTCGGCAAGCATCGCCGGGGGCTGATCCAGCGCTTCGATCCCGCCCATCAGCATCTGACCAAAACCATCCCCGGCATCGATGCGATGCGCGACAAGTTCAAATAATCCGGCTCCTGGCCTCGTGCGCCGGCATTGCGGCGCACTGCCAACTTCCGCCCAAGGAGAGACGACCATGCGTGAACGTACGCGAATAAACGTTGATGCCGGTGAGGCGGTGCGCCCGTTCAACCGGTTCTGGCGCGGCACCGGCTTTTCGCCGGCCGAGCTGCTGCTCGAGCCCGAGATGCGCCAGATGCTTGCCTATATTGGCGGCCTGCCGAATGAGGGTATCAAGTTCCTGCGGGTGCATTATCTCTACAATCTGCTGAGCGCAAAGGGCGGAGCCGGCTACGACTGGTCCCTGCTCGATCGCGCGCTCGACGTGATGATCGAACACCGGCTGAAGCCGTTCTTCGAGCTGATGGGCAACCCGTCGGGCCTGTTCACCAACTATGAGGACATGGATCAGGTCAAGCGCTGGCGGGATCTCGTAACAGCGACGGTCGACCGCTATGGCGCGCGTTACGGCATGGACGAATTGCGTACATGGTATTTCGAAACGACGAACGAGGCCGACTCCGGCTGGTGGACCTACGGGATCAAGGGTTACACCAACTACTACGACGCCTGCGTCGCCGGGCTCCACGCCATCGATCCCAGCCTGCCGATGGGCGGGCCTGGCACCGCCCGCACGCTGTCACCGATCTTTCGCGCCCTCATGACCCATTGCGACAGCGGCACGAGTTGCCTGACCGGCGATGGCCCGCCGCGCATCGACTACATTTCGATCCACGAAAAGGGCGTCAACGGCAGCAAGGAAGACCTCACCCCGAAAACCAACGGTATCGTCGACCGCACGCTTCTCGTCGTCGACTACCTCCAGGAGCATCACCCGCGCCTCGCGGGCCTGCCCATCATCAACGATGAATGCGATCCGCAGCTTGGCTGGAGCGATCATCATAGCTGGCACGGCAAGGCCTATTACGCCGGGATCATCGCCCGCATCATCGAACAGCACGACCGGCGCATCATCGCCCCGAAAGCGGCGAATTTCACCTTCCTCAGCAATGACCACGCCTTTATCGGCGGCTGGAGCCAGCGTACGATCTTTGCCTATTTCGGTTCGCGCAATTTCACCAAGGCGCAGTGGGAGCACAAGGCCAACCTGGACATGCTGGTCACGGATGTCGACACGGCGCCGCCCTTCGACATCATCAAGAAGCCCGGCCTCACATCGATGGAACTGCTGGCAACGCTTGGCGATACCGTTTGCAAGGTGACCGCCGACCCACCGCTTGCTCCCGACCAGGATGGCCTGGCGATCCTGCCGACGCGGCTGCCGAGCGGCGGCGTTTCCATCACCCTCATCCATAGCGTCGATGCCATCAACCGCTCGGGCCGGACTACCGTCCGTCTCGAGGTGAGCGGTTTGGTTCCCGGCCGCCACGCGCTTTGCCTGCTGCGCATCGACGAGGAATTCACCAATCCGATGGAGGTCTGGGAAGCCCAGCGCGACGAAAGCAACCCGCGTGGGCTCTTCGAGCCGGTCGGCGCACCGACCGCACCGACCGAGGCGCAGTTTGCCGAAATGCGCCGCGCGCAGGAGCCCGCCCTGCTGCATCCGATCAGCGTCGTCGCGTGCGATGACGGCCGGATCAGTGTCGACCTGGATGTGCCACTGCCGTCGCTGACGCAGGTGCTTGTCGTCCCCGATATCGGCGCGCCCCCGGCGGCACCTGCCGGCCTTGTCGTCGAACGCTACCTTGGTCTTGGCGGTCGGGAGGAGCGCATGTTGTTCTGGGCTGCCGGCGATGCCGGGCCGGCCATCTTCTATGATGTCCTGGTCAGCACCGATGGGGGGACTTTTGAAAAGGTCAGTCCGGCGCCGCTGATCTCGACGGCATTCCTGCACATGTCGCCGCCGCAGGGCGTGCGTTATGCGGTGTGCGCCCGCGATGCATTCGGTCGCCGCAGCGAGCTTTGTCTCTCCAGCTCATGAACGACGCTTTCCTCTTTTGGATATGATCCATGGATATCGCCTATTTCACCAAGACCCTGGAAGGCCTGCCGCTCGCGAAGGCGGCCGAGATCACGGCCGGTTTGGGGTTCGATTGCGCCGATCTCCTTATTCGCGATGGCCACGCCGTTTCCCCAGACAGGTCGGAGGAGATCGTCAATGCCGTAAAGCTCTTTGCCGCGGCCGGCCTGCGCACCCCGATGGCGACTATCGATTCGACACAGCCCGACGATGCAGCATCCCGGCTTCTCGCTTGTTGCGGCGAGGCTGGCATCGGGCAGGTCCGGCTTGGCTTCTGGCGCTACGACCCGCTGCGGCGCTGGCAGGTCCAGGTCGATGAGGCGCGGCGTGATCTCGACGGCTTCGAGCGCCTGGCCGAACGCTTCGGCATCAAGCTGACCATCCAGCTTCACGGCGGGACCCTGCACAGCTCGGGCGCGCTGGCGGTGCAATTGCTGGCCGGGCGCAATCCGATCCGGATCGGCGCCTATCCCGATCCGGCCAATCAGATCATTCGCGAGGGGAGCGAGGACTGGCGTCTGACCCTCGATATCCTCGATCCGTGGTTCTGCTGCATGGGCGTCAAGAACAGCGGTTGGTCGCCAGGCGCTTACGGATCCCACGGCCAGCGCGCCTGGCATTCGGACTGGTACGGGCTCGACGAAGGCATGGTGCCCTGGAACGAAATCGTCCCGCATCTGGTGGCCAGCGGATTTGCCGGTGTGCTCTCGATGCATTCTCAATACCGGGTTCCGCGAGAGCAGGCACTCGACAAGGCCCGCGCCGATCTTGCCCATCTCAGGCGTCTGATCGCCGCAGCGAAAGAGTAGAACCATGAACGAACAGGCTCCCGTTATCGCCGTATTGCTGACCGAAAAGACCCGCCGAATGATGCTGGACGACGCGGCGATTGCCCAGTTAAACGCCCTTGGCGAGGTGCGTTGGCCGACCGGTGCCGCAATCGACGCTGCCGATGTCGATCAGCTGCTGCAGGGCGCCACGGCATGCCTCACCGGATGGGGCACGCCGCCCTTCAATCCCGCCGCGCGCCAGCGCCATCCAGACCTCGCCCTTGTCGCCCATTCGGCAGGCAGCGTCCGCACACTCATTCCCGCACGTCTGTTCGACGATGGCATTCGCGTCACCCATGCCGCCTCGAAAATTGCCGCCTCGGTTGCCGAGTTCGTCGTCGCCGAAGCGCTGCTCGCCATGCGCGGCATTCATCGGCTGCATCATCAATTGCGCAACGGCGGCGAATGGCTCGACGTTCGCGCAGCCGTGCCGCAGAGATTGCTGGGCGCCAGAACGGTCGGCATCGTCGGCGCCGGCTATGTCGGCCGGGCGGTCATGCGGCTGCTCGTTCCATTCGGCTGCCGCGTGCTGGTCGTCGATCCGTTTCTGAGTGATAGCGAGGCCACGGCACTCGGCGTTGTCAGAGCCGGGCTGGACGATATGCTGGCTCAAAGCGACGTGATCTCGCTGCATGCGCCTGTCCTGCCCGAAACGCGCCGCATGATCGGCGCCCGCGAACTGGCGCTATTGCGTCCCGGCACGCTGTTCATCAACACGGCGCGCTCGCAGCTGGTCGACGAGGCTGCGCTGCTCGCCGAGATCCGCTCCGGCCGCATCGAGGCGGCTCTCGACGTCTTTGACGACGAGCCGCTGCCTCCGGATAGCCCGTTTCGCGACCCCGCACTGGCCAATGTCACCATTTCGCCGCATGCCGCCGGTCACACTGAGGAGGCGCATTTCGCTCAAGGCCAAGCCATGGTGGACGAGATCGGCAGGCTGCTTCGCCGGGAACCGCTCCATCACGAAGTGTCGCGCGCCATGCTCGACCGGATGGCATGATCGTGGACAGAAACATTGGAGGTTCCGTGACGGCGCCGCGAATCAGAGTGACCGAGATCGACGCCTTCGAGCGCGATGTCAGGCTGCGCCTGCCGTTCCGCTTTGGTGCGGCAACCCTCGAAAAGGCGCCGCAAGCCTTCCTCAGGGTCCGTGTCGAGGATGAAGAGGGACGAACCGCCCTTGGCGCGGCCGCCGAGATGATGGTGCCGAAATGGTTCGACAAGAACCCGGCCTTCACTCCGGCGCAGAATGTCGATCAGTTGCGCACCTCGATCCGTGCCGCTGCGGCTGCTGCGCTAGAACAGTCGGCGCCGACGACATTGTTTGCCGCTGCCCGCCTGAACGAGATGGAGACCGTGCGGCGCCTGCCTGGAAATCCATTGGCCGCCGGTTTCGGTCCGTCGCTCATCGCCCGCGCCGCGCTCGATGCCTATTGCCGCCTTGCCGGTATTTCCTTCTTCGAGGCGGTGCGGGGCAATCTCGTCGGCATCGGCGGTCCCGTGCTGCCCGGCGATATCGACGCGGACGCTGCCTCGGCGATGCTCACCGGCCTTCGCCCTGCCGGTGCGATCTCGGCCCGGCATACGATCGGGCTTGTCGATCCGATCAGCGACAGCGATATCGTCCATCCCGTCGGTGACGGCCTGCCGGAAAGCCTCGAGGCGGTGATAACACGCTATGGCAACCGCTGGTTCAAGATCAAGCTTTCGGGCGCGATCGATGCCGATATCGATCGCCTGACGCGGATCGCCGCCGTGCTGGATCGCCTGCCGGATTACCGGGTGACGGTCGACGGCAACGAACAGTTCGGCAGCGCCGAACAGCTTGCCGCCTTGCTGGCGCAAATCGAGGCGACGCCTCGGCTGGCGCGGTTGCGCGCAGCCATTGCCTTTGTCGAACAGCCGTTCGCGCGCGCGATCACCATGGAGACGCCGCTGGGGGATTTGGCGGCGCAATTGCCCTTCCTGATCGATGAGAGCGACGACGACGACGGCGCCTTCGCCGCTGCCAGGCGGCTCGGTTATACCGGTGTCTCCTCGAAAACCTGCAAGGGCATCTACCGTTCGATCATGAAGGCGATCCGCATCAGAACCGGAACCGTGCCGGGGCTGTTCCTCTCGGGCGAGGATCTGACCTGCCAGGCGGGACTTGCCGTGCAGCAGGATCTGGCGCTGGTCTCGCTGCTCGGCCTCTCCCATGTCGAGCGCAACGGCCATCACTATGTGGCCGGCATGCAGGGTGCGCCGCAGGCGGAGAAGGCGCGCTTTGCCGCGGCCCATCCCGATCTCTACGAGCAGGGTGGCGACGGACCGCTGCTGTCGATCCGCCACGGCCGGATCGCCATCGCTTCGCTCGGGGCGGTCGGCTACGCGAGCGGCGCCTTGCCCGATTTCGAAGCGATGACGCCAATGTCATGACACCAGGCAATGTTCAGCATGAGATAGGGCGTGCTGCCCTGTTGAACTGTTCGATCTGTCCGGCAAACATGCCCCGATCACCCGGAGCATCGATCACCCCGTTCCTCCAATTGAAATGTCTTCCAGTAGAGCGTGACGCTTTATTCGAACGTTTTCTGCGCGGCCTGATAGGATCCCGGGACTTAAGCAAGCAGCAATTGAGATATAATTCTTTGAATCAAGCTTCAGCAACCACCGCCAAATCTCGGCAAATATGACTTTCCGCTCCGCGAAGCGGCAATGCAGAATATTTCGATGTGCCTTGGACACACGACACTCCGGATTGAACTGAGGTCGAACTCTAATAGCTGTGTGGATGTTAAGCGCGGTTAAGGAAGTGTAAAGTTTGGTAAAGGTCTTTCTGCGACCCGGGCGAGGTACGCTGTTGGCAGAGAAGATGCAGGACGCGCAGGCGGCGCGAGGCCGCCTGCGGGGGAACACGTCCCGCGGTCTCGTTCCGGGGGAGGGAATTCGACCGAAGAGGTTGCCATGAAAGTCGCCAGCGTCGCCCGTATCGGGTCCGGAACCATCTGGCCAATGGCGTAGAGGTCATCTTTGCCCTTGCCCTCTCTTCGAAAGCTCGGGCTTGAAGGCGATTGCTGCGTGATCGTTGGAGGCATGCGGTTCCTCGCCGGCTTCCTGGGCTGGCCCGCGCCGGCGCACGAGGCGCTTGAGCCCCTCATCCAGGTCGTCGACGAAGGTGAAGATGACGGGGATGACGATGAGGCTGAGCAGCGTCGACATCATCACGCCGCCGATCACCACGATCGCCATCGGCTGCCGGAAGCTCGAATCGCCACCCGTCAGGCTGAGAGCGACGGGAAGCATGCCGGCTGCCATGGCGATGGTGGTCATGACGATCGGCCGGGCGCGCTTGTGGCAGGCGTCCACGAGGGCATCGAATCGCGACATGCCCTGGCGGCGCGACATGATCGCATATTCGATGAGAAGGATGGAATTCTTCGTCACCACGCCCATCAGCATGAGCAGCCCGATGACGGCCGCCATCGAGAAGCTGGTTCCGGTCACCACCAGTGGAACGAGCGCACCGCCGAGCGAGAGCGGCAGAGCCATCAGAAGGGTGAGCGGCTGCAGGAAGTCGTGGAAGAGCAGGACGAGAACGGCATAGATGCAGAACACGCCGATCGCCATGGCGAGGCCGAAGCTCTGGAACAGTTCCGAACTGCGCTGAAGCTCGCCCTGTTCGACGAGAGTGACGCCCGACGGCAGGTGCTGGAGCGCCGGCAGAGCCTGCGCTTCGCGGTTGACGTCGCCGAGGATGCGGCCGTTGAGTTCGACGGAAAGGGTGATATTGCGCATGCGATCGATGCGGTCGATCTCCGACGGGCTGCCGCCGATCCGGATATCGGCGATCGATCCGAGGTCGACATTGCCGTTCGTTCCCGCCACCCGCATATTCTTGATGTCGTCCAGACTGGTGCGGGCCTCTGGGCTGAAGCGCACGACGATCGGAACCTGGCGCTGAGGCAGGTTGAGCTTCGGCAGATCGGCGGAATATTCTCCGTCGGTTGCCACGCGCACGGCCTCGGCGACGGAACTCGACGTCACTCCGAGCGCTGCTGCGCGTGCGAAGTCGGGCGTGATCTGGATCTCGGGCGCCTGTCTGGATGCGGTCGATGTCACCGCTCCGATGCCTTGCAGCGTGCGCAGTTGCTCCTCAAGCGCCGTGCTTGCGCTGTTGAGGACGTTCGCATCGTCGCTCGCCAGCGTGATATCGAGCTTCGTGCCATTACCACCGCTGCCGACCTCCACACGCATGCCGGGGAGCACGGAGAGCGCTTGGCGAATGTCGTTTTCGATTTCCGACTGCTTGCGATTGCGCTCGCCGATGGGGGACAATACGGCGACGATCGTGGCGGATCCGACATCGCTCGTCGTGCTCGAGTCGGGGCCGCCGCCCGAAGATACTGAACCGACCGAGGAAAAGGCACGCGTCACGTCGGTGAGCTTGCCGACGATTTCGGCGGCTTTCCTGGTGGCGGCGTCCGTCTGCTCGATGGTGGCGCCCGGCTGCAGGGTGAGCGTGATCTGGGCTCGCGCGTCGTCGGAAGCGGGCAGGAAGCCCGATTTCAAAAAGGGGATGGTGGAAAGCGAGAGTGCCACGACGATGGCGGTGACGGCGACCGTGGTCTTCCTGCGGTTCATGGCGGCTTTCACGATCGCCATATAGGCGCGCATGATGCGGCCGTCCTTTTGCTCTGCCGGATGGGCCTTCATGAAATAGGCGGCCATCATCGGCGTCAGCAGGCGTGCGACGACGAGCGAGACGAGGACGGCGACGGCGGCGGTAATCCCGAACTGGCGGAACAGAAGTCCCGGAATGCCGCTCATGAAAGCAGTCGGCAGGAAGACGGCGACCAGCGTGAAGGTGGTTGCGATGACGGCAAGCCCGATCTCGTCGGCGGCCTCGAGAGCGGCGTCGATCGGCCGCTTGCCCATCTGCAGGTGGCGGGCGATGTTCTCGACCTCGACGATGGCGTCGTCGACGAGGATGCCGACCACGAGCGACAGCGCCAGCAGCGTGATCATGTTCAGGCTGAAGCCGCAGAGGTACATGACAAGGAAGGTTGGTATGACGGACAAGGGCAGCGCCACGGCCGACAGGATCGTCGCGCGCCAGTCGCGAAGGAAGAGCCAGACGACGACGATCGCCAGGAACGCGCCCTCGTACAGCATGTGCATCGAACCGTTGTAATTTTCGATGATCGGCCCGATCGTGCTGTAGGCGTCTTCGATCTGCACGTTGGAATGCTTGGAGGCGAACTGCTTGATCGCCTTGTCGACGTCATCAGCGACACCGCTGTCCGAAAATCCGTTCGAGCGCTTGATCTCGACCGCAATCACCGGTTTGCCGTCGAGATAGGCCATCGAGGACCGCTCGGCGAAACTGTCGGTGACGGATGCGACGTCGTCGAGGCGAACCTGCTGGCCGTTGGCCAGCGGGATTCGGAGCGCCTTCAAGGCTTCGACCGACGGCAGGGCGCCGAGCGTGCGCAAGGTCTGACGGGTGCCGCCGATTTCGCCAAGCCCGCCTGACGTATCCGCCTGTACCGCCTTCAGCTGTGATGAGACGGTTGTCGCGGTAACGCCAAGCGACGCCATCGTTGCGGGATCGAGGTCCACATGAACCTCGCGGTCGATTCCGCCTATGCGGTTGACTTGCCCGACGCCGGGCACCGAAAGCAGCGCCTTGGTCAGGTCGTTGTCGACAAACCAGGAAAGTTCGGTCTCGTTGAGTGCGGTCGAGCGGATGGCATAGGCGACCAGCGCCGAACTCTGCACCGTGACCTTGGTGACAGTGGGAGTCTCCATCTGCGCCGGCAGATCGCCCTTGACGCTGTCGACCGCATTGCGGACTTCGTTCAGGGCTGCTTCGCTGTCTTTTTCCAGCTCGAACGAAATCTTGATCGAGACGGTGCCGTCGGTGATGGTCGTGGTGATATGGTCGAGATAGCTCAGCGCAGCGAAACTATCCTCGATGGTGCGGGCAACTTCGGTTTCGAGCTGGGTCGGCGCCGCGCCGTCGAGTGTCGCTGTGACGGTGATGGTCGGGAGATCCATATCGGGGAAGTTCTGGACCGCAAGCTGCTTGAAGGCCAGGAGCCCGCCGACGGCAAGCATCACGAACAGCAATATTGCCGGTACGGGGTTTCGGATCGACCATGCTGAGAAGTTCATCAGTTTTTCTCCGCAATCTTCACGAGGTCATTGTCCGACAGGAACGCACCGCCCGAGGTCACCACCTTCGATGAACGATCTATGCCGGAGACGATTTCCACCTCGCCATTGTTGCGGCGGCCCGTTTCCACCCGGACCCTTTGCACCCGCTGGCCCTCGCCGGCGGTGAAGACGTAGCTGATCCCGTCCCTGAACACGATCGCCGTTTCGGGAACGGTCAGCGCCGGGGACGTCTGCAGTTCGATATTGCCGGTCACATAAAGGCCGCTGCGTGGGCGGACGTCAGCCGGAAGCACGACATAGACGATGGCCCGGCTGGTGTCGGTGCTGACCGACGGCCCGACAAGTCTCACTCTGCCTTCGATGTCGTGGTCGTCCGCGCCGCTGATCTTGACGTTCAAACCTTCCGAAATGCGTGAAAGGTAGCGCGCCGAAACTTCGGCTTGCCATTCGATCCGCTGCTGGCGAACCATGCGGAACAGCTCGGTGCCCGCAGAGACGACAGCGCCGAGGTCGGCGGAACGCGACGTTATGATGCCGTCGTCGACGGCCGTGATCGTCGTCTGCGCAAGCTTGATCTTTTCGCTGTCGAGCGCCGCCTGTTCGGATGCAAGGCTGGCCGTTGCCGTCTGCTCGTCGGCCAGATATTCGACGATCTTCTCGTCGGAAAGGGCGCCCGAGGGACGGAGCTGCCGTGCGCGGTCGGCGTTGGCCTTGGCCTTCGAAAGATTTGCCTTGGCGGTCTCGATAGCCGCCTCCTGCTTGCGGAGGTCGGCCAGCACACTCTCCTGGGAAAGCCGGACGAGCGTCTGCCCCTTCGTGACCACGGAGCCGACATCGACCAGGACATCGGTAATGCGCAGACCGCTCGTTTCCGAGGCGATGATCGCTTCCTGCCATGGTTTAAGCCATCCGCTTGCGGGAACGGTCTCAGGCCAATTCCGCTGCGCCGGTGTCACCATAGAGACGGTGAGAGCGGTTGCAGCGGCCTGTTCCGCCAAGGCGTTGCGCAGAGGCAAGAGAAGCGCAGCCGCAACGAAAGCGGCGGCGATTGGTCTGGACGGTTTTCTCAATGATACACTCCTTGTGGTCCAAGGCATTGATGCCTTTTCCCGATCCGCGCCAACTCGACGAGGGATGCGGCTCATGTGGCGGCAACCCGATACTGGCTCGCGACAATGTCATGGCAGGATAAGTAACGAGGCGAACGTTAAGTGCCGTCAAGTTAGTGTTAAGTTAGGTAAAACTTGGCCGCGCGAGCGTAGTTGTGATGTATGGCTTGCCCGGATTGATATCGGATAATGTGAATGAACAAGGTTCTCCTCATCGACGACGATGCCGAGCTGACGACGCTTCTGCAGGAATATCTGGTCGAAGAAGGATATGAGGTCGTCACGGACACCGACGGGCGCGCCGCCATAGCCGCGGCTGCCGGCAATACGGTCGATATCATCGTGCTCGACATCATGATGCCTCGGATGAACGGGATCGAGGTTCTACAGAGGATCAGGAAGCTCAGCCAGGTTCCTGTGCTGATGCTGACCGCAAGGGGCGATGACGTCGACAGGATATCGGGTCTCAATCTGGGCGCCGACGACTATGTGCCGAAGCCATGTTCACCGGGCGAACTTGCGGCGAGACTGCGCGCCATTCTCCGCCGGGCAGGCCAGCCGGCGGCCGGTACTTCGACCGACACGATAAGGGCGGGAAAACTCGTGATCCATCCGGGCAGCAGGATCGCCGAATGGCGCGGCGAAACTTTGGAACTGACCGGCACCGAATTCAGCCTGCTCGAGGTCCTCGCCCGCAGCGCCGGCCAGCTCGTGTCGAAGCAGGATATTTCGAAGCGGGCCTTCGGCAAGCCGCTGACTCCGTTCGATCGGCGGATCGACGTCCATATCAGCAGCGTTCGCCAGAAGCTCGGACTGAGGGAGGACGGACAATCCTGGATCCAGTCCGTCCGCGGCCAGGGCTATCAACTTCTCGTGGACTGACCATGCCCCGGCTTTTCTGGAAATTCTTCACGACGATCTGGCTGACGATGGCGGCGACAGTCGGCGTGATCTTCCTGCTCGTCAATTTTCTCCAGGGGGTTCCTTTCGCGCGCGAACTGGAGGAAGACCGGCGAGCGATCGCCCTGAATCTCACCGCAATCGTGCTCGCCAGAGATGGCGAAGATGCCGCCACGCATTTCGTGCGCACAAGCGAAGAGACGCTACCGTCTGGTCTGACGATCTCCAAAACTGCGAAAGCCGATGCCTGTGCGGTTCCAAAGACCGGCGATACAAGATCCGTCCAGAAGGACGGGGTTTGCTATCAGATTTCCCTGCCGGTCCAGGCGACGTTCACCTTCGACAACATTGGTCCCTTCATACCGTGGCTCGCGATCCTGATTTCGAGCACGATCTCGGCAGGTGCACTCGCCCGGTACCTCATTCGTCCCGTCGTGCATCTGCGTGATGGCTTGAGCGCGCTCGCCCATGGCCGCTTCGACTTCCGCATCGGTGACAAGATGGCCGGCCGAAAGGACGAGGTTACCGCGCTTGCACATGACTTCGATTCCAGCGCCGCCCGGCTTCAGGAGCTGCAGGATGCGCAGCAGAGGCTGTTCCATGACGTCTCCCACGAGCTGCGCTCACCCTTGTCCCGCCTGCAGGCCGCCGTCGGCGTCCTCCGGCAGAGCCCGGCGAAACTCGGCGCCATGCTGGACCGCATGGACCGGGAGGTCGAACGGCTGGATGCGCTGGTCGGCGAAGTTCTGACGCTTGCCAGATTGACTGCGGGATCCAGCCGGCCGCTGAAAACGCACACTCTCGATGTCATCGAGCTGCTGAACGAAATTCTCGGCGATGCGGCATTCGAAGCCCAGGCGCGGGAGGTCTCGATCACAACCAGTGTCGAGGGTGTCTTCCGCGCAGAAGTCGAAGGCGAACTGATCTACAGGGCGCTCGAAAACGTCGTACGCAACGCCGTCAAGTACACGGCCGAGCATTCGCGCATATCAGTATCTTGCGAGACGACGGACGAGCGCCTCAAAATCTGTGTCATCGATCAAGGGCCAGGTGTCAGGCGGGACGAACTCGAACGGATCTTCCAGCCGTTCTCACGCGGAAACGAGGCTGTACCGAGAGGCGGATATGGCCTGGGTCTTGCAATCACCAGGCAGGCCATCGAGCGCCATGGCGGGCGTGTGCATGCGTCGTTGCCGGATACGGGTGGCCTGGCAATCACCCTGGAGCTTCCCAGAGAGCCGACGCCCTATGGTTCGGCTGACGACCAAGCCTGATCCGGCTCCCCGCGATTTTACCTAACTTTACAGTGTCTTTACCGCCATTAACGTTGGCGCCGCTAAGCCTGAACCTACGATCCCGGTTCAGAAAGCTCGCCCGTGAGTCCGTCGCTCTGCACAAGAATATCATCCCTCCGCTACGCTGTATCGGCATTCACGCTTCTGCTGGCGGGCTGCGTCAGCGGCCCGGATCACGTTCCCCCCGAGATGCCGCTTCCTGCCAAATTCAAAGAGGGCGGTGCCAAGAGCAACGGCGATGCCGTGGCGGCGCATTGGTGGACGGCCTATCGTGACAAGCAGCTCGACGGCCTGGTGGCTCATGGCCTCAGCGAGAACCTCGATGTGCTGCAGGCGATCGAGCGCATCAATTCGGCTTCCGCCAATGTCACTGTCGCCGGTGCCGGTGGTCTGCCGAGCCTCGATGTCGGCGCATCGCACACGGTATCCGGCGAGAAGGGTTCTGAGCGTACGACGATCGGCACCACGAATACGACAGGCGGCGAGGCCAGCCTTTCCTGGCTGCTCGACATCTTCGGCCAGTACCGTCGCTCGAAGGAAAGTGCCATCGCCTCGCTTGAGGCAGCCTATGCGACGGCCGACGATGCCAAGCTCTCCTTTCTGAAGGATCTCGTTTCGAGCTATGTCGACGCCCGCTATTATCAGCAGCGCATCGCGCTTTCGCGGGCGAATTTGAAATCCCGCCAACAGACTTACGAACTCACGCAGCTGCAGCTCAAGGCAGGTGCGGCCTCCCGCCTCGACGTCGTTCAGGCCGAGGGCCTGGTACAGTCGACAAAGTCCGACATTCCTGGCCTCGAACAGAGTTTCACCGAATCGGCCCATCACATTGCCACTCTGCTCGGGATGCCGGCGGCCTCGCTGATGGGCGAACTGCAGAAAAGCGCCGGCCAACCGGTTTTCCGCGGCGACATTCGCGCCGGCATTCCGGCCGACCTCATCCGCAACCGTCCCGATATCCGCGAGGCCGAACGCGAGCTGGCGGCGGCTGTTGCCGATATCGGCGCCGCGGAAGCCCAGCTCTACCCGTCGATCTCGCTCTCGGGTTCGATTTCGCCGAGTTGGGTCAAATCATCCGGTGCCAGCGGCGGAACCCTGACCAACTGGTCCTTCGGACCGACGCTCAACCTGCCGATCTTCGATGGCGGGAAATTGCGGGCGAATGTCGATATCGAGAAATCCGATGCCAGGACCCAATATCTCGCCTGGAAAGCGGCGGTGTTGAACGGGGTCGAAGAGGTAGAAAACGCGCTGTCGGCCGTTCGCCGCGACACGCAGACGCTCGAACCGTTGCGCAGACAGGTGCAGACGGCGCAGCAAGCGCTTGCGCTTTCGACCACGAGCTACAAGGATGGCGCCTCGTCATTGCTCGATGTCCTGGACGCGCAGCGGTCGGTTTCCGATGCCCAGGAAAGCCTTGCGGCCACCGTTCAACAGGTTGCCAAGGACTATGTGGATCTCTACGTCGCCATCGGTGCCGGCTACCTCGGTCGAGAGAACGCCGCCTCCAAGCAAACCGCAAAGGCGGGCTAATTGGCGGCGCATTTGCTCTATCGCCCGGCCACATCCAGGATGCGCATCGCGAGCTTGAGATGCGGCAAATCCAGCATGCGCCCATCAAGCTGGACGACGCCTGCGTCGGGCTTGGCGGCGAAGGCGGCGGCGACTTTCTCGGCCCAGGCGATTTCGGATGCATCCGGCGTGAAGGCGTGATTGATCACTTCGACCTGGCTCGGATGGATGGCCATCTGGCCTGAAAAGCCATCGCGCCGGGCGCGGCCGACATAGGCCTTGAGGCCGCCCAAATCGCGGAAATCGGGATAGACGGTGTCGATCGCCGGAACGGCGGCGGCATGAGCTGCGAACAGCGTGAGCGAGCGGGCAAGCTCGTAAGGCGGGGTATAACGGCCATCCGTCCGCCGCGCGGTCGCAGCCCCCATCGCGGCCGTCAGATCCTCAGCACCCCAGGTCAGGCCGCAGAGGCTGGTTGAGACGTCCCGGTAGCTGCCGATCTCGAAGATCGCGGACGGCGTTTCGGTTGCGATCGGCAAGATGGGAATTGCAGATGCAAGAGAGCCTGCGAGCTTCAGCACCGAGGCGGCGCCCTCGGCCTTCGGCAGCATGATCGCGAAAGGATGAAGGCCGCTCAAAGCGGCAAGGTCGTCTTCGAATTCTGGCGAGGCGAGGGGATTGATGCGGATCAGGAGAGGGGTCTTGCCGGCATGATGCAAGACGAACTCGTGCACGCTCTCGCGTGCTCTCGGCTTGTTTGCGGGCGCAACCGAATCTTCCAGGTCGAGAATGACGGCATCGGCGCCCGAGGCAAGCGCCTTCTCGAACCGCTCCGGCCGGTCGCCGGGCGCAAAGAGCAGCGAGCGCAGCCTCATGACGGTTTCACCTTCAGCATTGCCGTACGCAGGCATTGGCAGACGATCTCGCCGCGCTGGTTCAGGGTGATATGCCGGAAGGTGACGATGCCGGCATCGGGGCGGGAGTTCGAGCGACGCAGCTCCATCACCTCCGTTTCCACCCGCAGCGTATCGCCGATGAAGACCGGCTTTGGCATCGTTACCTTGTCATAGCCGAGATTGGCGACGAGCGTACCGAGCGTGGTGTCGCCGACCGAAAGGCCGACGGTGAGGGCAAAGGTGAAAGTGCCGTTGACGACGATCCGGCCGAATTCGGTGCCGGCCGCATAGTCGGCATCGAGATGCAGCGGCTGCGGATTGTGGGAAAGCGTCGTGAAGAGCAGATTGTCGGTCTCGGTGACCGTGCGGCGGATGTCGTGGGCGATGCGGTCGCCGACCGTCCATTCGTCGAAATAACGGCCGGCCATCAAACCTCCTCCTTCACAATGCTGACGACCAGCTGGTTTTCCGAGACCCTGATCCCCGAGGAAACCTGCAGTTTTTCGACGATGCCGTCGAAGGGCGCACGCAGAGAATGTTCCATCTTCATCGCTTCGACTGTCAGCAGGCGGTCCCCCTTGGCGACACGATCGCCCTCAGTGACATCCACCGAAATGACGAGGCCGGGCATGGGCGAAAGGATCGCGCCGTCGCCGGCACCCTGACTTGCCTCGACTTCGCTGGCGACCGGCAGGCTGATCGGCCAGGCGTTGCCGGCGTCGAAAAGCACCGTGGTTTCACCGATCGTGACGGTATTTGCCTCAAGCTCCGGACGTGATTGCCCCCAACGCAGGTGATCGCCGATACGGATGCGCACCCTCTTGTCGTCCGTGCCGGCGATGCGGAACCCGGTCAGCGCGGTCCAGGGATCACTATCGGTGTTCTTTAAAAGCGCCGTCGCCGCGCTATCGATTGCGGTTTCGTTCGGCTCCGTCGCCACAAGCCTGTCGTCGTGACGGTCGAGAAAGCCGGTATCGATCCGAGCTGCGCGAAAATCCGGATCGACAGCGATGCGGGCGAGAAGGCCGGCATTGGATCTGACCGGCCAGACCTCGATGCCGGCGCAGGCGGCTGCGAGCTTCGAAAGTGCCGCCTCGCGGTGCGGCCCGTGGGCGACGATCTTGGCAATCATCGGGTCATAGAAGGCGGTGATTTCGTCCCCTTGCTCGACGCCGCTATCGACGCGGATTGTGTCAGGCAGGCGCAGATGTTCGAGCCGGCCTGTCGACGGCAGATAGCCGGCGGCGGGATTTTCGGCATAGAGCCGGGCTTCGAAGGCCCAGCCGTTCATGGCGATCTCATCCTGCATTTTCGGCAGCGGTTCGCCGCTAGCGACCTTCAACTGCCAGAGCACCAGATCCTCGCCAGTAATTGCCTCGGTGACCGGGTGTTCCACCTGCAGGCGGGTGTTCATCTCCATGAACCAGATGCGATCTTCGCGAAGGCCTTCCGAGGCATCGGCGATGAATTCGATGGTGCCGGCGCCGACATAGTTGACCGCTCTTGCGGCTTTCACCGCCGCATCGCAGATCGCGGTGCGAGTGGCGGCATCGAGGCCAGGGGCAGGGGCCTCCTCGATGACCTTCTGGTGACGGCGCTGCAGCGAACAATCACGTTCGAACAGATGAACGCAATTTCCGAGCTTGTCGGCGAAAACCTGCACCTCGATATGGCACGGATTGGCGATATAGCGTTCGATCAGAACGCGGTCGTCGCCGAAGGCGGCCGCCGCCTCACGCCGGCAGGAGGCGAGAAGTTCGGCGAAATCCTGTGGGCGATCGACGCGGCGCATGCCTTTGCCGCCGCCGCCGGCGACCGCCTTGATGAGCACGGGATAACCGATGTTTTCCGCCTCGGCTGCCAGCCTCTCTTCGCTCTGGTCCGCGCCCATATAGCCGGGGGTCACGGGCACGCCTGATGCCTGCATCAATTCCTTCGCCGCGTCCTTGAGCCCCATTGCCCGGATGGCGGCCGGGGGGGCGCCGACCCAGATGATGCCGGCCTTTTCCACCGCTTCGGCAAATCCGGCATTTTCCGAAAGGAAACCGTAGCCGGGATGGATCGCCGTAGCACCGGTTTTCCGGGCGGCCTCGAGGATGCGTTCCTGCGAGAGATAACTTTCATGGGCCGGCGAGGGGCCGATGGCGATCGCCTCGTCCGCCTCCCTTACGAAGGGCAGGCCGGCATCGGCTTCGGAATAGACAGCGATGGTGCGGATGCCGAGCATCTTGGCCGAGCGGATGATGCGGCGAGCGATTTCGCCCCTGTTGGCAATGAGAAGGCTTTCCATCATACCGCGCCTCACATCCTGAACAGGCCGAAGCGCGGCCCTTTGGGGATCGGCGCATTCAGGCAGGCGGAAAAGGCAAGGCCCAGCACATCCCGGGTCTGCCGCGGATCGATGATGCCGTCGTCCCATAGGCGGGCGGTGGCATAATAGGGATTGCCCTCGGCCTCGTAGCCGGCGCGGATCGGCGCCTTGAAGGCTTCCTCCTCTTCAACAGGCCAATTCTCACCGCGCGCCTCCATGGAGTCTCGGCGGATGGTAGCAAGCACCGAGGCCGCCTGTTCGCCGCCCATCACGCTGATGCGGCTGTTCGGCCAGGTGAAGAGGAAGCGCGGGCGATAGGCGCGGCCGCACATGCCGTAATTGCCGGCGCCGAAGCTGCCGCCGATGATGACCGTGACCTTCGGCACGCTCGCGGTCGCAACCGCCGTCACCAGCTTTGCCCCATCCTTGGCGATGCCGCCGGCCTCATAGCGGCCGCCGACCATGAAGCCGGAGATATTTTGCAGAAAGAGCAAAGGTATGCGGCGCTGGCAGGCGAGCTCGATGAAATGCGCGCCCTTCAGCGCGCTTTCGGAAAACAGCACGCCGTTATTGGCGATGACGGCGACGGGCATGCCCCAGATGCGGGCGAAGCCGCAGACCAGCGTGGTGCCGTAGAGCGGCTTGAACTCGTGCAGTTCCGAGCCATCGACGATCCGGCCGATGACCTCGCGCACATCATAGGGCGAGCGCACATCCTCCGGGATGAGGCCGCAGAGATCCTCGGGATCGAGTTTCGGCGGCCGTGGCTGCTGCAGGTCGATATCGACTGATTTCACGCTGTTGAGAGTGGCTGCGATATCGCGAACGAGCAGCAGCGCATGTTCGTCGTTCTCGGCCACATGATCGACGACGCCGGAGCGGCGGCCATGGGTCTCGGCGCCGCCGAGCTCTTCGGCCGAAATGATCTCACCGGTCGCCGCCTTCACCAGCGGCGGGCCGGCGAGGAAGATCGTGCCCTGATTGCGCACGATGACCGTTTCGTCGGACATGGCGGGCACATAGGCGCCACCGGCGGTGCAGCTTCCCATGACGCAGGCGATCTGTGGAATTCCCTCGGCCGACATCTGCGCCTGGTTGTAGAAGATCGCGCCGAAATGGTCACGGTCGGGAAAGACTTCGGCCTGATGCGGAAGATTGGCGCCGCCGCTATCGACCAGATAGAGACAGGGCAGCCGGTTCTGCAGGGCGATCTCCTGCGCCCGCAGATGTTTCTTTACCGTCATCGGGAAATAGGCGCCGCCCTTCACCGTCGCATCATTGGCGACGATCATCACCTCGCGGCCGGCAACGCGGCCGATGCCTGATATGATGCCGGCGCCCGGTGCCTCACCATCATACATATCGTTGGCCGCCAGCGTGCCGATCTCCAGGAACGGGCTGCCGGCATCGATGAGCAGCTGGATACGATCGCGCGGCAGGAGCTTGCCCTTGTCGGTATGGCGCTCGCGCGCTGTTTGCGATCCGCCCTCGCGCGCTTTCGCCGAACGATTGTGGAGCTCGTCGATCAGGGCTTTGTTATTGCTGACATTGGCCTTGAAGCTGTCGCTATCGCGGTCGATCGCAGTCGAAATCACCGTCATGACGCAATGAGCTCCCGGCCAATCAGGTAGCGGCGGATCTCATTGGTACCGGCGCCGATATCATAGAGCTTGGCGTCGCGCAAAAAGCGCTCGACCGGCCATTCTTTGGTATAGCCGGCGCCGCCGAGCGCCTGGATCGCTTCCAGCGAGACCTTCACGGCATTTTCGCTGGCAAAGAGGATCGCCGCCGCTGCATCGGTGCGCGTCGCCCGGCCGGCATCGCAGGCGCGAGCGACGGAATAGACATAGGCGCGCGCCGAATTCAGCGCGACATACATGTCGGCGATCTTGCCCTGCATCAGCTGGAAATCGCCGATCGCTTTGCCGAACTGTTTGCGATCGCGCACATAGGGCAGCACGACATCGAGGCAGGCCTGCATGATGCCGAGCGGCCCGGCGGCAAGCACGGCGCGCTCATAGTCGAGGCCGGACATCAGGATCTTCACGCCTTCTCCCTCCCGGCCCATCAGCGCCTCGGCCGGCACCGCGCAATCCTCGAAGACCAGTTCGGCCGTGTCGCTGCCGCGCATGCCGAGTTTGGAAAGCTTCTTGGAGACGCTGAAGCCGGGCAGGCCTTTCTCGATGATCAAGGCGGAAATGCCTTTCGGGCCGGCTGCGGGATCGGTCTTGGCATAAATAACAAGCACGTCGGCATGCGGCGCGTTGGTGATCCAGAACTTGGTGCCGTTCAGAATATAGTGATCGCCTTTTTTCTCGGCACGCAACCGCATGGAGACGACATCAGAACCGGCGCCGACCTCCGACATGGCGAGCGAGCCGACATGTTCGCCGGAGATCAGCTTCGGCAGATAGCGGCGCTTTTGTTCCGGCGAGGCCCAGCGGCGGATCTGGTTGACGCAGAGATTGGAATGGGCGCCGTAACTGAGCCCCACGGAGGCCGAGGCGCGAGACACCTCTTCCATGGCGACGACATGATCGAGATAACCGAGACCGGCGCCGCCGAATTCTTCCTCGACGGTGATCCCATGCAGGCCGAGCGCACCCATCTCGGGCCAGAGCTGGCGTGGAAACGTGTTGCTTTCGTCGATCTCCGCGGCCAGCGGAGCAATATGATCGGCGGCAAACCGCGCCGTCGTTTCACGGATCGCGTCCGCGGTTTCGCCGAGCGAAAAATCAAACATGGCACTCCTCCCGCTGGAATATGTAGCGCGGGTTGCGGCGGGGTCAAAGTGCCCTTGATTGCGATGGCTCATCCAATTGCGAGAGAGCTTCCTCCCGCCGAAAGACCTCGGGGCTCTTGCCCATCCATTTCCGGAAGGCCCGGAAGAAGGCGCTCGGCTCGGAATAGCCGAGCTGCACGGCAATCTCGCCGATGGTCTTCGGCGTGTTCAGCAGCAGTTCGACGGCGAGGTCGCGGCGGATGTCGTCCTTGATGGCGGCATAGCTTTGTCCCTCGTCGCGCAGGCGGTGGCGGAGCGTGGAGGGCGGCATGCGCATATCGGCGGCAAGCGTGGCGAAGCTCGACCAGGCAGCCGGCGTGGCCAGATTCAGTCGGCGGCGGACGGCGGCGGCGATACCGGCATCATAGCGATAGCGCACCAGAATATTGGCGGGCGCGCCGCGCAGGAACTGTTTGAGCGCCTGTTCGCTGCGCGCCACCGGCAGGTCGAGCAAGGCGCTGTCGAAGCCGAGCCGGCTGATGGCTTGCGAGAAACGCACCGGGGCGCCGAAGAAGAGCCGGTAGTCGGCCCCTTGTTTGGGTTCCGCGCAGCGGAAATCGACGAGGCGGATCGGAATGCGCCGGCCGACCAGCCAGCAGATGATGCCGTGCAGGATGATCCAGTAGGTGCGGTAGGCGAAGGCCGAACGCGGGCCGCCGGCGTCGCTGAGTTCGATCTCGGCCAGACCGTCGCGGATGACGAGCCGTCCCCGGGGGTCGTCGAGCACGACATCGAGGAAGCGTAGCGCCCGGCGGAGCGCATGACCCAGCGTCGGCGCATGCAGCACAGAGTGGCAGAGCAGCGTGAAGCTGCCGCTGCGCATCGGCCGTGCGCCCATGCCGAAGAATTCATCGTCGAGCTCGGCAGCGATCGCCAGCCAGAGCGCGCCATAGGTCTCTGCCGAAACCGGCTGATCGACCGGGGATGCCAGGCCGACGCGGGCAAGGATCGGCGCCGTCGGCTTGCCGAGCCGCCGCAGGCTGTCGAGTGCCTCTTCCACGAAGCCCAGCGCGATCATGCGTCGCTCGATCTCGGCCATATTCTATCCTCGCTATGGCAAAACTGGCCGAAATAATGGAGCAGTTCTGTCATCGCTTGCAATAGGTGGAGCGAATAGAATCGTATCCGTCGGTTGCGCCTGGAGGGGGCGCGGGCGGCAGGGAGGAAGAGATTCATGTTGATCCGTGGAGCAAGTTTCATCGTGACCGGCGGCGGCTCCGGCTTGGGCGCGGCAACAGTGCGTGCGCTTGTGGAAGCCGGCGGGCGCGTGACGATCGCCGATCTCAATAGGCAGGCGGGCGAAGAGATTGCCCGGGAATTCGGAAGCGATGCCTGCTTCGTCAAGGCCGATGTGACCGATGGCGAGGAGGGGGCGGCGGTGGTTGCCGCCGCCGTCGAAGCCTTTGGCAGCCTGCGCGGATTGGTGAATTGCGCGGGCGTGGCGCCGGCCGAGAAGGTGATCGGTCGCGACGGACCGCACCGGCTGGAGAGTTTTGCGCGCACGGTCGGCATCAATCTCATCGGCACGTTCAACATGATCCGGCTGGCCGCCGCAGCGATCCAGACGACCGAGGCGGATGCGGAAGGCGAACGTGGCGTCATCGTCAATACGGCCTCGGTTGCCGCCTTCGATGGCCAGATCGGCCAGGCAGCCTATGCCGCCTCCAAGGGCGGGGTGGCGGCGATGACCTTGCCGATCGCCCGCGAGCTTGCACGTCACGGCATTCGCGTCGTCGCGATCGCGCCCGGCATTTTCGAGACGCCGATGATGGCTGATATGCCGGCCGAAGTTCAGGCAGCGCTCGGCAAGAACGTGCCCTTTCCGCCGCGGCTCGGCCGTCCGGCGGAATTTGCCGGGCTAGTGCGTCATATCTTTGAAAACAGCATGCTGAACGGTGAGGTCATCCGCCTCGACGGCGCATTGCGGATGGGCGCGCGCTGAGCGTGTTGCCCAGAGGAGGAAACATGACCTTGCAGGATCCCATCGTTATCGCCGGTGCGGCGCGCACCCCGATCGGCAGCTTTCAGGGAGAGCTGAAGGAGGCGACTGCGCCGGAACTCGGAGCAACCGCGATCCGGGCGGCACTGCAGCGGAGCCGCGTCGAGGCCGAGGCGATCGAGGAGGTCGTCTTCGGCTGTGTGCTGCCGGCGGGGCAGGGGCAGGCGCCGGCGCGCCAGGCGGCGATCCATGCCGGCCTGCCCTTCGCTACCGCGGCCAGCACCGTCAACAAGATGTGCGGCTCGGGCATGAAGGCGGTCATGATGGCGCATGACCTGATCGCCGCCGGCAGCGCCTCCGTGGCGGTTGCAGGCGGCATGGAAAGCATGACGAATGCGCCCTATCTTCTTGACAAGGCCCGTGGCGGTTACAGGCTCGGCCATGGGCGTGTCGTGGATCACATGTTCCTCGACGGGCTGGAGGATGCTTATGACAAGGGGCGTTTGATGGGCAGCTTCGCGGAGGATTGCGCCGAAGCCTATCAGTTCACGCGCGAGGCGCAGGACAACTACGCGATCGCCTCGCTGACGCGGGCGCAGACGGCGATTGCCGAAGGCTGTTTCGACAGCGAGATCGCGCCGGTTACGGTGAAATCGGGCAAAGCCGAGCAGGTGGCGAGCCGAGATGAACAACCCGGCAAGGCGAAGCTTGACAAGATCCCGACGCTGAAGCCTGCCTTCCGCGACGGCGGCACGGTGACCGCCGCCAATTCCAGCTCGATCTCCGATGGTGCGGCAGCCCTGGTGCTGATGCGCCGTTCCGAGGCGGAGCGCCGCGGCCTCAAGCCGCTCGCGACAATCCTCGGCCATGCCACGCATTCGCAGGCCCCCAATCTTTTCGCCACCGCACCGATCGGCGCGCTGCAGAAGCTGTCCGATCGCACCGGCTTGCCGCTGTCGGAGGTTGATCTATTCGAAATCAACGAGGCTTTCGCCGTCGTCGCCATGGCGGCGATGCGCGAACTTAATCTGCCGCATGAAAAAGTAAACGTGCATGGCGGCGCCTGCGCGCTGGGGCATCCGATCGGCGCATCGGGGGCTCGCATCCTGGTGACGCTGCTTGCAGCACTGGAGCGATACGACCTGAAGCGCGGCATGGCCGCGCTCTGCATCGGTGGCGGCGAGGCGACGGCTGTCGCCATCGAGCGGTACGAGCGGGGAGGGCGGGATAGATGATCCTTTCCGACCTCCAGCAGCAGATCTCAGACCTCGCCCGCGACTTTGCCCGCGACCGGCTGGCGCCGGGGGCGGCCAAACGCGACCGGGAGCATCTCTTCCCGCGCGAGGAACTGAAGGAAATGGGCGAACTCGGGCTGCTCGGCATGCTGGTGCCGGAGGCCTATGGCGGGTCGGATACGGGTGTGGTCGCCTATGCCGCCGCGCTGGAGGAGATTGCCGCCGGCGACGGGCCGTGTTCGACGATCATGAGCGTGCACAGCTCCGTCGGTTGTGTGCCGATCCTGAAATTCGGCACCGAGGAGCAGCGGCAGCGCTTCCTGCCGAAACTGGCCAGCGGGGAATGGATTGGCGGCTTTGCGCTGACCGAGCCGCAGGCCGGTTCCGATGCCTCCAACCTGAAGACGCGGGCGCGGCGTAACAGTGACCACTATGTGCTCGACGGCTCCAAGCAATTCATCACCTCGGGAAAGAACGGCGATATCATCATCGTCTTTGCCGTCACCGATCCCGATGTCGGCAAGAAGGGCATCACCGCCTTTATCGTGCCGACGGATACGCCGGGCTACGAGGTGATCCGTGTTGAGGAAAAGCTTGGGCTGCATTCCTCCGATACCTGCCAGATCGCCTTCAACAGCATGCGCATCCCGGCAGAACTCAGGCTCGGTGCGGAAGGCGAGGGCTATCGCATCGCGCTCGCCAATCTCGAGGGCGGGCGGATCGGCATCGCGGCACAGGCCGTCGGCATGGCGCGGGCGGCCTTTGAAGCAGCGCGCGACTACGCCAAGGAGCGCACGGCCTTCGGCAAGCCGATCGTCGAGCATCAGGCCGTTGCCTTCCGCCTTGCCGATATGGCGGTGCGGATCGAGGCGGCGCGGCAGCTTGTCTTTCATGCCGCCTCGCTCAGGGAGGCCGGAATGCCCTGCCTGTCGGAAGCCTCGATGGCGAAACTCTTTGCCTCCGAGATGGCCGAGCGCGTCTGCTCAGACGCGATCCAGATCCATGGCGGTTATGGCTACATGGCTGATTATCCGGTCGAGCGCATCTACCGCGATGTGCGCATCTGCCAGATCTATGAAGGAACAAGCGACGTGCAGCGCATGGTGATTGCCCGCAATCTATAAGAACCACATCCGGCCCTGCTTCCGGAGGAGGGAGCAAGGCCGGCAAAGGGAGGAAAGAAATAGCATGGTGGATTCCGCTCGTTTGAGCCTGCATGTCCCCGAACCCGCCGTTCGCCCGGGCGGTCAGCCCGATTTTTCCAACGTCAAGATTGCCAAGGCCGGTTCGGTGCCGCGGCCGGAGGTGGATGTTGCATCCGAAGATATCCGTGACCTCGCCTATTCCATCATCCGCGTTTTGAACCGCGAGGGTGAGGCGGTCGGTCCCTGGGCAGGGTTGCTTTCCGATGAGGCGTTGCTGACCGGACTTCGCGACATGATGAAGCTGCGCGCCTTCGACGCCCGCATGCTGATGGCGCAGCGGCAGGGCAAGACCTCCTTCTACATGCAGCATCTCGGCGAAGAAGCCGTCAGCTGTGCCTTCCGCAAGGCGATCGAGACGGGCGATATGAATTTCCCGACCTATCGCCAGGCAGGCCTGCTGATTGCCGACGACTATCCGATGGTCGAGATGATGAACCAGATCTACTCGAACGAGAGCGATCCCCTGCGCGGCCGGCAACTGCCGATCATGTATTCCTCCAAGGAGCATGGCTTCTTCACCGTCTCGGGCAATCTCGCCACCCAATATGTGCAGGCTGTCGGCTGGGCGATGGCCTCGGCGATCAAGAATGACAGCCGCATTGCCGCGGCCTGGATCGGCGACGGATCGACGGCGGAATCGGATTTCCACTCGGCGCTCGTTTTCGCCTCGACCTATAAGGCGCCTGTTATTCTCAACATCGTCAACAATCAGTGGGCGATCTCCACCTTCCAGGGCATTGCCCGCGGCGGTTCCGGCACCTTCGCGGCGCGCGGCCTTGGCTTCGGCATTCCGGCGCTGCGTGTCGACGGAAACGACTATCTCGCCGTCCATGCCGTCGCTTACTGGGCGGCCGAGCGCGCGCGGCGCAATCTCGGGCCGACGCTGATCGAATATGTGACCTACCGCGTCGGTGCGCATTCGACCTCCGACGATCCAAGCGCCTATCGGCCCAAGACGGAATCGGAGGCCTGGCCGCTCGGCGATCCCGTGCTGCGGCTGAAGAAACATCTGATCGTCAAGGGCGCATGGTCGGAGGAACGGCATGTGCAGGCGGAAGCCGAAATCATGGACGAGGTGATCGAGGCGCAGCGCCAGGCAGAGGCGCATGGCACGCTGCATGCCGGCGGCAGGCCTTCGGTGCGCGATATTTTCGAGGGCGTCTATGCCGAGATGCCGCCGCATATCCGCCGCCAGCGGCAGAAGGCGGGGTACTGACATGGTCAGAATGACGATGATCGAGGCCGTGCGCAGCGCTATGGACGTCTCGATGGCGCGTGACGACAATGTCGTGGTTTTCGGCGAGGATGTCGGTTATTTCGGCGGCGTCTTTCGCAGCACGCAGGGCCTGCAGGCAAAATACGGCAGAACGCGCTGCTTCGATACGCCGATCAGCGAATCCGGCATCGTCGGCACGGCGATCGGCATGGCGGCCTATGGGTTGAAGCCCTGTGTCGAAATCCAGTTCGCCGATTACATGTATCCGGCCTATGACCAGCTGACGCAGGAGGCGGCGCGCATCCGCTACCGTTCCAACGGCGATTTCACCTGCCCGATCGTGGTGCGCATGCCGACCGGCGGCGGTATCTTCGGCGGCCAGACCCACAGCCAGAGTCCGGAGGCGCTTTTTACCCATGTCTGCGGGCTGAAAGTGATCGTGCCTTCCAATCCCTATGACGCTAAAGGCTTGCTGATCGCGGCGATAGAGGATCCCGACCCGGTCATGTTCCTGGAGCCGAAGCGGCTCTATAACGGCCCCTTCGACGGCCATCACGAGCGGCCGGTGACGCCCTGGTCGAAACACGATCTCGGAGAGGTGCCCGATGGCCATTACTCCATCCCGATCGGCAAGGCCGAAGTGCGGCGGGCGGGATCGGCGGTGACGGTCGTTGCCTACGGCACCATGGTGCATGTGGCGCTTGCTGCGGCCGAGGATGCCGGCATCGATGCCGAGGTGATCGATTTGAGAAGCCTGCTGCCGCTCGATCTCGATACAATCGTCAAATCGGTCTCGAAGACGGGACGCTGCGTCGTCGTGCATGAGGCAACTTTGACGTCGGGCTTCGGCGCCGAGGTGGTAGCGCTGGTGCAGGAGCATTGCTTCTATCATCTCGAAGCGCCGGTCGTGCGCGTTGCCGGCTGGGATACGCCCTATCCGCATGCGCAGGAGTGGGACTATTTTCCCGGTCCCGGCCGTGTTGCGCGGGCGCTTGCCGAAGTCATGGAGGCCTGAGCCATGGGCGAATTCATCATCAAGATGCCCGATGTCGGGGAAGGGGTCGCCGAGGCCGAGATCGTGGAATGGAATGTGAAGACGGGAGATCCCGTCCGCGAGGACATGGTGATCGCCGCCGTCATGACCGACAAGGCCACCGTGGAAATTCCGTCTCCCGTCAGTGGCACCGTCACCTGGCTTGCCGGCGAGGTCGGAGACCGCATCGCGGTCAAGGCTCCGCTGGTACGGATCGATACGGCGGGAGATGCCGGCGAGGCTCAGCCCGTAGGGATTTCGCAGGCGCCGATTGTTGAGGCGATCAGGACCGAGATTGCAAGATCTGCTCCCGCAGTGCCAGCCCCTGCGGCGGCGCCAGTGCCGACGGCAACGCCGGCGGAAAAGCCGCTTGCGGCTCCCTCCGTGCGGCTCTTCGCCAGGGAAAGCGGCGTCGATCTCAGGCAGGTGCAGGCGACCGGACCGGCCGGGCGCATCTTGCGCGAGGATATTGAGCAATTCCTGACCCATGGGACCGCGCCTGCAACGGCAAAGAACGGCTTTGCCAGGAAGACGGCGACCGAGGAGATCAAGCTGACCGGCCTGCGCCGCCGCATTGCCGAGAAGATGGTGCTTTCCGCCTCGCGCATCCCCCACATCACCTATGTGGAGGAAGTGGATATGACCGCGCTCGAAGAGTTGCGCGCCACCATGAACGGCGACCGCAGGGAAGGTCATCCGAAGCTGACGGTTCTGCCCTTCCTGATGCGGGCGCTGGTCAAGGCCATTTCCGAGCAGCCCGACGTCAACGCCACTTTCGACGACGATGCTGGCATCATCACGCGCTACAGTGCCGTGCATATCGGAATCGCCACGCAGACGCCGGCCGGTCTGACCGTTCCGGTGGTGCGGCATGCCGAAGCCCGCGGCATCTGGGATTGCGCCGCCGAGATGAACCGGCTGGCGGAAGCGGCGCGATCGGGTACTGCGACACGCGATGAGCTTTCCGACTCCACCATCACCATCAGCTCGCTCGGAGCGCTCGGCGGCATCGTCTCGACACCCATCATCAATCATCCCGAGGTGGCGATCGTCGGCGTCAACAAGATCGCCACACGACCGGTCTGGGACGGTACGCAGTTCGTGCCGCGCAAGATGATGAACCTCTCCTCCAGCTTCGATCATCGCATCATCGACGGCTGGGATGCGGCAAACTTCGTGCAGCGCATCCGCACGCTCATCGAAACGCCTGCGCTCATTTTTATCGAAGGCTGAGATCCATGAAAGAGATCGTCTGCAAGCTCCTCGTTATCGGCGCCGGTCCGGGCGGTTATGTCTGCGCCATCCGTGCCGGACAACTCGGCATCGATACCGTCATCGTCGAGGCCGGTAAGCCCGGCGGCACCTGCCTGACGGTCGGCTGCATTCCCTCCAAGGCGCTGATCCATGCGGCCGCGGAATTCGACGCCGCGCAAAGGATGTTCGCCGGCAAGAACCCGATGGGCATCCGCGTCGAAGGCGCCTCGATCGATCTCATGAGGACGATTGCCTGGAAGGACGGGATCGTCGGCCGGTTGACGACCGGTGTTTCGGGGCTGCTGCAGAAGGCGCGGGTCAAGATCGTCCACGGCCGAGCCCATTTCCGCGACGGCAAGACGGTGGAGGTGGAGACGGAAACCGGCCAGCAGATCATCCGCGCCGAGACCGTGGTGATCGCCACCGGTTCGGATTCGGTGGAGCTTGCCAACCTGCCCTTCGGCGGCCGCGTCATCTCTTCGGCGGAGGCGCTGTCGCTGACGGCGCTGCCGAAAAAACTCGTCGTGGTCGGCGGCGGTTATATCGGGCTGGAGCTCGGGACCGCCTTTGCCAAGATGGGGTCTGATGTGACCGTCGCCGAGGCGACGCCGCAGGTGCTGCCGCTCTATGATGCCGAGTTAGTGCGTCCGGTCATGCGCAAGCTGGCCGAAGGCGGCATTCGGGTGCTGACCGGCGCGAAGACGATCGGCCTTGCCGAGGATAGCGGGGCGTTGGTGGTCGAGACATCAGACGGCCGGCAAGAGACCCTGCCGGCGGACCGCATCCTCGTCACCGTCGGCCGCCGCCCGAGAACGGCAGGCTCAGGTCTGGAAGAACTCGATCTCGATCGCGCCGGACCTTATCTCCGAATCGACGACCGCTGCCGCACCTCAATGCGCGGCATCTATGCGATCGGTGACGTGACCGGCGAGCCGATGCTTGCCCATCGGGCCATGGCGCAAGGGGAGATGGTGGCGGAAATCATTGCGGGCAAGAAGCGGGCCTGGGACAAGCGCTGCATTCCCGCCATCTGCTTCACCGACCCGGAGATCGTCAGCGCCGGCCTATCGCCGGCGGAGGCGAAGGCGCAAGGCTATGAAATTCGCATCGGCCAGTTTCCGTTCAGCGCCAACGGTCGCGCAATGACGATGCTGTCCGAAGAAGGTTTCGTGCGCGTCGTGGCCCGCGCCGACACCAATCTCGTGCTCGGCCTGCAGGCGGTGGGAGCTGGGGTCTCCGAGCTTTCGGCGGCTTTTGCGCTAGCGATCGAAATGGGCGCCCGCCTGGAAGACATCGCCGGCACCATCCACGCGCATCCAACCCGCAGCGAAGCCGTCATGGAAGCGGCGCTGAAAGCCTTGGGAAGCGCTTTGCATATCTGAGCCGAAGCCCGGTATGAATGATGACAACCTTCGAAAAGATTGAGCGCGGAAATCGTCGCGCGATGATTATCGAACTTCTCGGCGGTCTCCGTTCGTCCCAAGCAATAGACTGGCTGGTTTCATTCAGTTCTCTTTCGGTCCGGCTCTGAAGAATAACACTACTCAGCGCTCCGCTGCAGCATTTCCAGATGTTCGGAGCACACCGTCTCGACCAGCCTAGAGCGGTTCATGTTTTGACTGAAGCGTATCCTGTATTGCAGAAGTAGTTTTCGCATTCGTCTGGTTGGCACTGTAACGTTAACCGCACAGCGATCGACCTGTGCGATCTTTCAGCATGACCCAAGTCACTCGTGATCCTCTTTACCGTCGCCACCGATTTCCAGCCGCCGTTATTGCCCATGCCGTTTGGCTCTATTTCCGTTTCCCGCTCAGTCTGCGAATGGTCGAAGATATGCTGGCAGCCCGCGGCATCATCGTCTCTCATCAGACCGTGAGACTTTGTCGGCAGGCACTTTGCCAATGATATCCGGAAGCGATCAGTCGGTAGGCTCGGTGACAAATGGCACCTCGACGAGGTTGTGATCACGATCGCCGGCAAGAAACACTGGTTATGGCGTGCCGTTGACCAGCATGGCTTTGTCCTTGACGTTCTGGTCCAGAGCCGCCGGAACGCCAGAGCTGCAAAGCGGTTGATGAGAAAGCTTCTGAAAAGACAACGCCGTTCACCACGTGTGATGATCACCGACAAGCTTCGATCCTACGGTGCGGCGAAGCGGGAGATCATGCCCGGCGCCGAACATCGCTCGCACAAGGGTCTGAACAATCGGGCTAAGCGCTTCAAGTCAGCTAGGCAGCTTCAACGCTTCTTTTCCATCCATGACCCGATCGCCAAACTTATTTCATGTTCCCCGCCATGACATTCCATCTGCCCAGCATCGCGAATTGCGAGCCGCAGCCTTGGAAACCTGGTGTCAAATCGCACGTCTTCACGCCGCCTGAACCAAAGCGTCAATCCAAGACCTTGTTTTCGGAGCGGTAAGTTTACAGTGCCAGCTGTGTTGATGCCTGCAAATTGTCTTTGACAAATAAACCGACCAAAGCTTACTGTCCCTAGTCCTTGGACAATGGACAGATAGATGAAAAGCCAAGATATCGTCGTCTTGCTCAAGCTTATCAGCTTGCAGGACCAGGAAATGGAAAAGGGTGCCGATCGATTACGAGCTGAATCGATCGGAGGCGACCCCTATTCCGTTCGCAATCTCGAGGCCTTGCTCGGCATAAGCAAATCCGAGATCGGTTTGTCAATCAACAGAAGCGTCTCTTCCGGAATCGCACGCCGGGACAATGATCTCAGCGAGCCCCGACCCCGCCGGAAAAATCTCTTCGACTTCATCGTGCACGGAATGAAATTCGTTTTCCCAGCTTCGCCGGGCTCAATGCAGCGTGGTTTGCCGACGGCATTTGCAGCTCCGATGCTGCAAGACCTTCTGATTAGCGCCGGCAGCTATAATTACGTGTGGCCTTATGCAGAAGGAAGGGAAATTGGCCAAGCCGTCGATCCACTTTTCAAGAGCGTTCCGGAAGCCGTTATGAAGGATGAGCATCTCTATGAATATCTGGCATTGGTGGACGCGATCAGGCTCGGAAACCAGCGTGAAGTCGGACTTGCCACTAAGCACCTCTCATTGAAGCTTTTGGACAGATGACGGCGATCCGTGCCCAGTTGCTGGACATGCTCAAGGCGGTCGCGACCGCGCTAGGCGACGATTTGCGCGACCGGTTGGTTTTTGTAGGCGGCTGCACGACGGCGCTCTTCATCACTGACCCAATTACGCTCGAAGGGGTAAGGGCGACGGACGATATAGACCTCATTGTCGATCTCGCCGGACATGCGGAATGGGCCGCCCTCCAGGACGATCTGAGACAGAAGGGCTTCATGGAGGTAGCCGACGAAGCTGTGATTTGCCGAACGCGGCTCGGGCCATTGAAGTAGACTTCATGCCTGACGATGAAACGATCCTCGGTTTCAGCAATCGTTGGTATGCCGCCGGCATCGAAACCGCAGCTACCATCACATTGGATACTGGCCTCGATATCAGGATTCTCACGCCCGCCATATTCGTGGCAACCAAGCTCGAGGCTTTTGCCGGGCGCGGCCAGAACGACCTCTTCATGAGCCGAGATGCCTAAGACATCCTGCTGATCGTGGATGGCCGACCCGATCTCGTAGAAGAGATCGCCGCGGCACCCGCAGAGGTCCAGGTATTTATCAGCCAGGGTTTTCGAGATTTCCTCGGCTACCCGGATTTCGACGATTTCCTAGAAGGCAACCTTCGACAGCAGGGACGCGCAGCCGTCGTCAAGAAACGCTTTGTCGCAATTAGCAAGCACGATGGCGACAATGCGGATTAGCGTTCGATGGCAAAGCCAGGGCGGCAACAAGACGAAGGACAACCGGGATTGCGCGGGCATAGGGTTGGCTGGCGACTCCCTTCTGGCTGTCGTGGCCGACGGTTCAACGGCCGGCAAGGATAGCGGCCAGCTCGCCCAATGCCTGGTCCGCAATCTCGTCGACTGGTTTGCCAGCACAAGCTGGAGGGTGGGTGAGGGCAATCTATCCGGACAATTGCAGCACATCCACGGTTCATTTGCCGCGAAATTTCCGCGTTCCTCGGCAAGCTACATGATTGTTGTCGTGCAACCGCAGCACCCTTGCCTCGTCGGTTAGACGTCGATATCGCAAATTCGTCAATGCGTTCTCAGCCACTGAATGGATCAGCTTCAAATGCAAGTCCAGGTCAAGCGTTGTGACACTGAACACCTCTGGCGCCTTGCAGCGGTTCAGGGCATCCTATGACGGCTGAAAATTGTGTTTATGGCAGTTGGAGGAATGCCGATGCGCTGCTTTACCGTGCTTGGACCTTCGCAGACCGGAAAATCAACAGTCGTGGAAAAGCTCGGCTCCCTGGAGGGGGCGCCGAGAAAATCCAGCTCCCCTTATGGATTGAACCTCACAGAATTCACCTTCGGAAACGAGGCGTGGTGTGCGCTGGATGCGCCAGGACCCAACGAAGCGTTGGCGCATGCACAGCACGCGCTTCTTGCCAGTGACGCCTGCATCCTGTGCGTTTCATCGGCACCCGAGGAGGCTGTGCTCGCAGCGCCCTATCTGCGCGTAATCGCGGCCTCGGAGACGCCGTGCATCCTCTTCGTCAACCGGATGGACGAACCGAGAGGGCGATTGAGGGACGTGATCGCCGCGCTTCAAGACTACGCCAGCCATACGCTTTTGCTTCGCCAGATCCCGATCCGCGAGGGGGACAGGGTCATTGGCAGTTGCGATCTGATTTCGGAACGGGCGTGGCGCTACCGGGAAGGCCAGACTTCGGCGCTGATCGCAATCCCCGAAAGCGCCGCCGAGCGCGAGCACGAAGCGCGCAGCGAGCTCCTGGAACAGCTGTCCGAATTCGATGACTGGCTTCTCGAGGAACTGATCGAAGATCGCGAGCCGCCCAGCGACGCGCTCTATGCCATTTCATCGCGGATTCTCAGGGAAAACAGGATTATTCCAGTCCTAATCGGTGCCGCAAGTCACGGCAACGGCATGATGAGGCTGATGAAGGCGCTGCGCCACGAGGCGCCGCCGGTAGGGGTTCTTCGACAGCGCCTGGCTGGTGCGGGCAATGTCAATGAAAACAAGCTGACCGCCGTGACCTTCCATGCCTATCATCGCCAGAATGTCGGTAAGACAGTGCTCGTGCGCGCGCTCGGCGAGGGACTGCGGCAGGGCGCATCACTGGGCGGCTCCAACCTCGGCGCCGTACAGCATCTCGCAAACGGGAAGTCCAATTCGGCGGTTGTGCCTGCGCCGGGGGATGTCTTCGCGACGGTCAAGTCCGACCACCTGCCCGTCCCTTCGCTGTTGACATCAGGCGCGGTGGTCGCCCCGCCTGAGTGGACGGAGCCGCCCACCCCGATGCTTGAAAGGATCCTAGTCCCGGGCAGCGAGCGCGATGAAAACAAGCTCTCCGAAACGCTGGCAAAACTTTCCGAGACGGATCGCGGCCTAACGGTCTTGCAGGAGGAAAGCACCGGCGCTCATCTCGTCTGCGTCCAGGGGCCGGTGCATCTGCGCGATCTCTGCAGAACCCTGTCCGACGTGTTTCATATCGACGTAACCGATCGAGCGCCCAGCCCGATCTACCGCGAGACAATTGCGAAACCATCTGAGGTTCATTACCGTCACCGCAAACAGACAGGCGGTGCCGGACAGTTCGCGGATGTGAAGCTGAGCATTCGCCCCAATGAGCGCGGCCGGGGCTTCACCTTTGGCGAAACCGTCAAGGGTGGCGTCGTTCCGCGCAACTACATCCCTGCTGTCGAAGCAGGCGCGCGCGAAGCGATGGAGAAAGGGCCGCTAGGCTTCAAGGTCATCGATGTCGGCGTAACGCTGTACGATGGTCAGCACCATGCCGTCGACAGTTCGGAACACGCCTTCCGAACTGCGTCGAAAATGGGAGTGCGACAGGCGCTTTCCGAAGGGGCGGCCGTTTTAATGCAACCGGTCTTCCGCAGCGAAATTCACATTCCGTCGATCTATTCCGGCAGCCTCGTCCAGATCGTCTCCGCTCTCAAGGGGCAGGTTCTCGGCTTCGACCGGGATGAAACCGCCAAGGGATGGGACATCTTCCGGGCACTCATTCCGGGCGGCGCACTTGACGATCTGGCGCGGGCGCTGCGGTCGGCGACGCAGGGCATTGGTTATTTTTCCAAGACCTTCGATCACTTCGAGGAGCTATACGGCAAGGAAGCGGACGCCATTGTGAGGGCACACGAGGAACCAGGCGTCGCACACTGAAAGGTTCGCGCCACTTCATGCTCGTTCACAGAGCCGGGCTCACGCCGCCCTTACGTGCCTGGAACGTTTGCAGTTGTAGTAGCACAAGCCCGCGGTTGGGGGCTTGCTTCGGGGATGAGCGAAGTCGAGTGCCGAGATCACAACGGCGGTGGCCGACAGCATATTCGGATCGTCTATATCCAGTGACCACCGGCGTCTCTCGCGAATGGAGAAGATCGCCCGCAAGTACCCGGATATCCCCCAGCGGTCCATTCCCCCTGTCATCTGTTGGATCGAAATGCGGCTCGATAGTTCCGGGTCTTCAAATCATGCTCAGACGAGGTTAGATCAGCCTCTGTAAACGTTCGAACCGTGACTGCCATGATGCGCTTTCGCGGAAGTCAGAATATCAGCAAAGAGTTGCACCGACCTTGGAAAGCTTCGAAACCTGCCGGTGAACAGCACCGATATCCATTTCCCTTACCCTATCCTCCCAACCATCAGAAAACTTTCTCATGACCAATACTATCAGCGTCTATTCGATGCCCGGAACGTGTTTTTTCGATCTGGCTCCTGCTGCGGGCGGCGAGCCCTATCGCATATTCCTTTCCATTCCGGCGGAGAGACCGCCGGCGAAAGGATGGCCGCTTCTTGTCATGACCGACGGTAACGCCACTTTCCCCTTCGCGGTCGCCAGCCTGGTCACGCAGGCACCTTATCCCACGGGGACGAATGTCGGTTGGGGGGTGATTGCGGCGATCGGCTATCCCTCCGACGATCCCTATGATCCGCTCCGCCGGTCTTGGGACCTGGGGCCTCCGCCGGTCAAATCCTATCCGCCGTTCGTTGAGGGCGGTCCGCCGGTTGTCATCGGAGGGACCGGCAAGCTGGTGGATTTCATCGAAAACGAGCTTTTACCGCGGATTGCGGAGATGGTGATCCTGGATCCGATGCGCCGATCACTTTTCGGACATTCCTTCGGCGGCCTCTTTACTCTCTATGCCCTGTTCGAGCGCCCAGGTCTGTTTGCCAACTGGATTGCGGCCAGCCCAACCATCTATTGGGAGAACAGTGAAATCCTCAAGAATGAGGCGCAACGTCAAGAGGCACCGGGGAATGCACCCTTCCTGCATTTGTCCGCCGGGGAATACGAAGGCGATGAGCTGGCACCCTTCCAGTACCGGAACGAGGATGCCACTGCACGCCTGGAGAAGAGGAAGACGGAACGGACCGTCCTCCTGGCGCGGGAGATGGCGGAGCGATTAAACGGCACTGCCGACGGATTGCGTACCGGATTTGAGCTTTATGCCGGTGAGACCCACATGTCCGTTCTTGCGGCGGCCGTGAATCGTGCGGTTGGCATCGCATTCGCCGTCCAGAGTTGATCGACATGTGACGCTCTCTGCAAGGGCCTCATCGGTGAATAGATCCGGCGGTTAGACGATCGTCCTTGAGACGAACGTCCTCGTGCGTGCACTCGTCAAGGTCAGTGCCACATAGGCGTTCAGGATTACATCGTCTCTCCCTGTTGCCCCTAAACCTCATGGTCCCGACCAGGAGCAAAGATGGTCACAGAAGCGTGATTATTAAGTTGACTCCAATTCTCCTGTTTTAGTAAACGGACTCGCTGCAGTGGCCGGAGGGGCGGCCGTCACACTGCTCGATATGCTCTGACAGGGGATAATATGACAGTAGGACTACAGGGAAAGTTGCGCGTGTTCACAAGCCGATTGGTTGCGAGCAGCGCTTTGATGACAGTGTCGTTCGGATCGGTGGGCACTGGCTGGGCACAAGACAATTCGGCGGAAGAGGCGACGCAATTGGCCCCGATCGTCATAACCGGCAAGTCGGATCGTGTGGTTGGCCCTGATCGCACCATCGTTGCCAAGGACACCGCCACAGGCACCAAAACAGATACTCCGGTCGTCGATGTACCGGCGTCCGTGTCGGTGGTGACGCAAAAAGAGTTGGAAGAGCGTCATGTGGACAATCTTCAGCAGGCGGTCGCTTACACCGCCGGCGTCTTTTCGGATGAGTTCGGTAACGACGATCGATACGATTATATAAGAATTCGCGGCTTTGATCAGACGGCGCTCGGCACCTACCGGGATGGATTGGCGGCGCGTATTCCTGCCTGGTTCACCGCCAGCCGCCTCGAACCCTATGGTCTTCAGCGCGTCGAGATCCTGAAAGGATCGACGTCGACCCTCTTTGGGCTTAACGGCCCGGGAGGACTCGTCAATGCGATCACCAAGCGTCCCTTAGATGAGAAGCATGGCGAAGTTTACACGTCTTATGGGGATGGCGCCAAGGAAGTGGGTGCGGATTTCGGCGGCCCGATCGATGCCGATGGCGTATGGACCTACCGGCTTACCGGACTTGCCAAGGACGGTGACCAAGGCTTGGATTATTCGAACGACGACCGCACCTACATTGCACCGGCACTGACGATCAAGCCGGAAGAGGGGACCTCGCTCACCATCCTGACCGATTATTATAAACGTGATGGAACGGGCGCGCGGGGCGTTCCGACCGGCGCAAATATCGATATCGACACCTTCCTCGGCGAACCGGACTTCAATCGCTTCAATACGGAGCAGGTCGACATCGGATATCAGTTCGAGCACGAGATCAACGACAACCTGACCTTCCGCTCGAATGCCCGCTATACGCATCTCGAGCTCGACTATGCCGAAGTCTATGGCGCATCACTGGATCCGACGGCCAATCGAACGGCGTTCTCGGTTGACGGCATGTCCAACCGCTACGCCTTCGACAATCAGCTGCAGTACGATACCGGATGGGACGGGATCGACAGCAAGACGCTGGTCGGCGTCGACTACACCAGTGACAATACGCGCGAAAACATCCTGTTCGGCACGGCGGGGCCGATCGATATTGATAATCCGGTCTATTGCGGTCTTTCCTGCATTAACCTTGGCCCCTACGTAAACTGGCGCGTCAAGCAGCAGGCGCTCGGGATCTATGCTCAGGAGCAACTGAGGTTCGACGATCGATGGATCGTTACCCTGGGCGGACGATGGGACCAGGTTCACACGACTGCGGATTACCTCGATAGCGGGACGAGCGACGACGACACGGCGTCAGCTTTCACCAAGCGGGCCGGACTGACGTATAAATTTACGCCGAATCTTGCAGTCTATGCGAACTATTCGGAAAGCTTCCAGCCGCTCGTCGCGCAGACCGCAAACGGCTATGCTGTGACGGGATCGTTGAAACCACAGCAGGGTGAACAATACGAGGTTGGCCTCAAATATCAGCCGGATGGGTTTGATGGCCTCTTCACCTTGGCGCTGTTTGATCTTACCCAAACAAATGTGCCGAGCTATGTCAGCCCTCTGGTGCAGGAGCAGATTGGCAAGGTCGGTGTGCGCGGCATCGAACTTGAAGGGAAAGCCGCAATCAACGACAGGCTCAATCTGACGCTTGCTTATTCCTATTGGGATGCTGAAATCCGCGAAGACGGGACAGGCGGCAATGTCGGTAACCGGCCTTCCCGCGTGCCGCGACATCTGGCATCGGCCTGGCTCGATTACACGATTCCGGGAGATGGATGGCGCGGTGACCTGACGATCGGGGGAGGTGTCCGCTATATCGGTCAAACCTACGGTGACGATACAAATACGGTGTCGCTTGCCAGCTATACGCTGGTTGATGCCGCAGTCAGATACAAGGTGACCGAGGGCGTGACGCTGGCCGTCAATGCGACGAACCTCTTTGACCATAAGTATCTCGCCACCAGCTATTACGGAACTGAGTTCTACGGCGATCGGCGTAAGGTCGTCGGCACGCTGAAGTATTCCTGGTAAAAGTGGTGGACGCCGCCTTTGTTCGATCAAGGCGGCGTCCGCAATCTGAGCGTCGGAATTATGCAGCAATTCCGACGCGCGGCGCTGTAGCCGGCGTCGTGGATGATCGTTTGTCTGCGGATCGTCGCTGACGGAGCAAAAACGCTCCTATTGATGGCGGACTTTCATCGCCGACAGCCACGGCCCTGCGGGTGCCTGCCTCATGGCTGTCCCCTTCCTATGCGCAACCCTCAACTGGCACCGCGCTTCCGCATCATCAGCATCAGGAACGGCGCTCCGATGAGTGCGGAAACGAGACCGGCCGGGATCTGGTAGGGCGATACGATCGTGCGGCCGACGAAGTCAGCAGCAACCATAAGCCCCCCTCCGATCAGAGCGGCGCCGACCATTTGCGGCAGCGCGCGCGCCAATCCCGCCTCCCGCGCAAGGTGAGGTCCCATGAGGCCGATGAATGACAATGGGCCAACCGCGAGCGTCGCGGCAGCCGTCAACAATCCTGCGAGGCCAAAAAGCGCAAATCGCGATTTCGCCAATGGTATACCGACCGCCGCCGAAGGCGACGGCCCAAGCGGAAGGATGTCAAGCCAGCGGCGAGCGGCGAGCGAGACGGCAATCAGCACGGCGCCGAGCACTACCTCCATTGCGGCGGTCGATCCGTCGATAAGATAGGTGGATCCGCTCATCCACCGCATCAGCAGAGCTGCTCTCGGATCTCCCGTCGAGCTCAACACGCCGACGACGGCATCGACCATCGCGCTTAAGGCAATGCCCGCAAGCAGGACTCGTTCGGGCGCGAACGCCGAACGCCGGGAGCTGACGAAGATGACAACAAGAACGCTGATCGCACCGGCCACGGCAAATGCAAATTGCCCGGAAAATCCCGGAGCGACGGCAAACAGGGCAATTGCAACACCGAAGGTCGCGCCGGCACTGATTCCCAGAACTTCGGGACTTGCCATTTCGTTTCCGGTCAGCCGCTGAAGGATCGAGCCCGCGACCGCAAGCATGGCGCCCGATGCCAGGGCGGCGAGGATTTTAGGTATCCTGATAGCAAGGACCTCGACCGAAAATTCGCCTGATGTAAAAGCCCAGCCGCCATTGACGTCGCGTCCGAGAAAAGCGCTGACCATCAACAGGACGAGCAGGCCGGCGGCCGCGATGATGACCGGTGCGCTTCCATCCCATCGACGTGGCCGTCTGAACGCCGGCGATTGCTGTAGTCTATGACGGATCTTCAGCCGCGGCAGGAGCGCGAGAAGCAGCGGCGAACCGAAGATGGCTGTCACCGCCCCCGTCGGCAAGAAATCGCCAAGTCCGCCGGCGACGAGTTGCAGGATGGAGTCGGCGAAGAGCAGCAGCCCGGCGCCGATCAGCGGAGACCAGAGGATGAGCTGTCCGGGACGCCGTGCTCCGGACAATCGCGCAATCGTCGGCGCGACCAGCCCAATGAAACCAATCACCCCAACGGCGCTCGTGACAAATGCAGCAAGCGCGACGGCAAGGGCGACGACAACGAAACGCAGCCGGACCAATCTGACGCCGAGTGCCGTGGAGCTGCTCTCGCCAAGATCGAGCAGCGAAAGCGGTCTCATCACGAAAGCGCAGCCGATGGCGATGACAGCCAACTTCCAAAGAAGCGACAGGGGAATGACCCAGCTTTGCTGTGCCAGCGATCCGGCGCCCCAGATGAACAGGCTCGAGAGGTAGCGCTGGTTCAAATAGGTCAGGATGGCGGCGAGGCCGCCGCACCAAAGACTGAGAACCAGCCCCGACAGAACTAGTGAATAAGGCGAAAAACCGCGGCGCGCGCCCAAGCTGACGACGATCACAGCAGCGGTCGCACTGCCGATCAGAGCGACAAGATCACGGCCGGCGCCAAGCAAGTCGGGGAGAAACAGCGACGTTACCACCAGCGCCAGGTTTGCTCCGGCCGAGACGCCAAGGGTGGTAGGATCGGCGAGCGGGTTCCGCAAAACTTGCTGAAACAGCGCCCCGGACAAGGCAAGCGCGGCTCCGGCAATCAGCGCCGTCGCGAGACGGGGAAGCGTCGAATAGGTGAACACCATTCGCGTGACATCGTAATCCGGTCGAGCCACTTCCGACAGCGCAGGAGCGGCAAGAAACCACGATGCCACGCCTCCACCGCATATCAGGAGGAGGAAGACAATTGCTGGCCCGATATTGTCGCGGCAGGAAATCATCAAGCTTCCTTTTCCAGAAGATCTGTCAAAAGGCCTGCGAAACGCATGGCCTCGTTCACCATCCCGAACATCAGGGCTGGCGGCAGGATCGACAGATGGCCTGGACGCGCAAACGAAAGTCCGTTCCACAGCGGGCTCTGAGCGAGCTTAGGAAGAACGTCCGGAGGAATTGGGTCAAAGGCGATCAGACGGGCATCCGGATCGGTGACCTTGGAAAGATCTTCAATCCCGATCGTTTCAAAGCCCCAGTAATTCGACTCTCTGGTCCAGGCATTCCGGACACCGATGCGCTCGAGCACATTGTGGAACAGTCCGGGACTCGAGTAGATGCGGGCATGGCGGGCATCCATGAAATTCACCAGGGCGACCGGCGGCAGGTTCTTGCCCACCAGGCGACTGCGGCATTGCGCAAAGAAGACGTCGGCTCGCGCTAGGAACTGCTCTGCTTCTTTCTCACGGCCAAGCTCAACGGCCAATTTCCGCGTCGCCGCTATGGCAGCGGTAAGAATAGGTCCGATGCCCGGCGTAAAGATTTCCAGCCGAACGACTTTCGCCACCGACTGAAGCTTGGGCAACAGCTCATCCAGGTAGGGTGTGGTCAAGATAATGTCGGGCTTCAGCGTGACGAGAATTTCAAAATTGACCTCGAACGAACTGCCGATATCGACGACGGATTTTGGCATAGGCGGCTCGACAACCCATCTGTCCCAATCGGCGAGGTCTGAAATCCCGACTGGAGGCAATCCGAGGGATAGAAGAGTGGACGCAAGACCGTAGTCGAGGCTGACGATCCTTGGGCCCATCGACTGTGCAAACAGCGGAGCTGGAATGAGCGAGGCCGCCGCGAACTGCAAAAAGGAGCGGCGCGAAACCCCCATTGGACGCCCGGCCTCAGCAAACATAGGCGAGCGGATAGGGCAGGTTGGGCGCGGAGATCACATCCATGTCGATCCCATAGATCTCTTGCAGCGTGTTCGGTGCGAGGATCGCGCTCGGCGTTCCGCTGGCAACCACGCGACCGCGTTTCAATGCATGGATCCGATCGCAGAAGCGAGCGGCCATGTTGATGTCGTGGAGAACGATAATGACACTCCTTCCACCTTCATGCGCCAAGCGTCGCACAAGTGAGAGCACCTCGACCTGATGAGCAACGTCGAGTGCCGCAGTCGGTTCATCGAGCAACAGGCAGCGAGCATCCTGAGCGATCAGCATCGCAATCCAGGCCCGTTGCCGCTCACCGCCCGATAGCGTTCCCATGATACGGTCGGCGAACGTCTCTATATGCGTGGCTCGAAGGGCGCCCTCGACTTTCTCTTCATCGTTCTTGGTGAAGCGGCCGAGCGCTCCGTGCCACGGATAACGACCACATCCGACAAGCTCGCGGACCGTCATTTCCGATCCGGTCGTGACATCCTGGGGCAGATATGCGACCGAACGCGCAAAGGCGCGTTCGCTATACATCCTCAGATCCTGGTTCCCGTAGGAGATCGATCCAGTGCTCGGCACAAGCTGGCGAGCTAACATTTTGAGAAGACTGGATTTGCCGGAACCGTTGTGGCCGACCAGCGCGACAACTTCTCCTGCCGGAAATTTAAGACTGACGTCGCAGAGAATTTCGTTCCGCTCTATCAGAAGACCTATATTTTCGGCGACAAAAGTTTCAGCCGTTCGAGGCGGATCTTGCATCGGGAGTATAGCCACGTGACATCCTTTAACCGGGTGATAGGTCGGTACTAAAGATGAGAGCAGCAATCAACTATTTTCGTTATTCCTCCGCCTAGGTCCTCGTCATCTCGTGGGGCGGCCGCGGCTTTCGGCCGGCACGCCGGCTTCTGTGCCTCCTGCGTTATAGCGACTGAGGGAACCAGGAAAGCCTTGAATCCTCTCATGCGTGTATCTTTCTGAAGAAATTTTTTAAATTATCATTATTGAGCAGCCGTTTGCTGAATTTCTTGCGCCGAGCCCGTTGAAGGTTAAGCAATCACAGATTGTGCAAAATGGCATAAGCTGAATTATGGAACTAAGGCTGGAGTGCGTCGTACAACAGCTCGCCGATACCGACACGCCGCATCGGCCTCAGCAAAGGCTACTACGTGTCCCGCCCACCCGCCATGCTACATCAAAGGCTGGCCGGCATCGGCTGCCCGCTCGCCGGCCGCTGTCCCCCAGCAGGTCGGGAGCCGACACGCCGGCGAACAAGAGCTTCGTCGACCGCTTCAGGACCTTCGTCAACGCTTGGCCGCCCGATCCATTCGGACGGATCAACCCTGAAACGCTGATCGACACACCACCGGACGCTTACTGAATAAGCCAGACTCCGATCAATCCTGTAGGAATTTACCGAAGGGCCGTCGAGTTTGCATCCTTCAACGAAGGAGCTGTTACCCGTCGGTGAAAGGTAACAGCTAGTAGCCGGTCATCTCAAGATATCCGACACCTGACGTAGAGCCCGTGAAGTTGATCGGCCCCTCCCAATAAGGCGTCGAGGTCGCCATCCAGGACTGGTCGTTCAACGGTTTGGTCGTGATATCGAGCGACTTACCCGGCACGACCATACGCCACTCCACCGGCATTTGGCGGCCATCGACGGTTGCGTTCCGAGTTGGCTCCAGTTGGATGTCGTCTTTCGACAGAGGTGTCGTTCGCCCGTCCGCGGATATCCAGTTCGCGGAGATGAACCCGTCCTTGTCGTCACGAAGGCGGAAAGCCATCAGTTTCTCGCCGGAATTCAGGTGCAGTGAGAACCAGTCCCAGCCCGTCTGATTGGAGGCAAGCGGCTGCGACGACCACTCCCGGTCCAGCCAAGCTTTCCCGGTGACCTTAACCGGCGAGCCGGACATCGTTATCGTCCCCGCCACCTCATAGAAAGGCTGCGAGTAGTAATAGCTCGCCTGTCCGTTCGCCGACTTTACCGAAAAGCCTTTGTCACCCTGAAGAACGAGTGGCCCATTGGCCTTGAGGTCTAAGCTATAGCTGAAGTCCGGCCCGCCGGCGGAGACTGAAAGGTTGCCAAAGGCATCGGAGCCGGTTCGCTCGCTACCCTCCATCCGCCAGTCGTCTATCCAAGCCCGAAATGGTGCTGCGGCAACGCCTGCCTGCCCGACACCTCCCCGCCCCAAGCGCTCTGCAACATACTGATGGCCCCGGGTGGTGATCGCTGCATGCCCGATCCAGACTTGCGGATCTGCGAAACCTGTCTTGTTTCCTGGAGCTAGCGCAGAGCGAAACAGCGTCCACTGCGCACCATATTGCCTGCCATCCTCATCTTTGAGATTGGCGGTCACATACCACCACTCAATGCGATAATCGGGATGAGCGCCATGATCGGCGGGGAAAGAAAGAACAGAGCCCCGCTCCGGGATCGCAAAACCTTGCGCATCCGATCCCAATCCGGCGAAACCTTGCGCAAATGTCTGACCGCTCGCGCAGATCATAGCCGCCGCTATCAGGACAGGTGCCGACTTTCTACCGTTCATCGGCAAAAATCCTCAGCAGGTCCGCAGGATTGATCGAGGCCAGACGCCGAACCGGCACCAGCACCGAGAGCAATGCAGCAGCGATAGCGATTGTTCCCAGCCAAAACCAGTCCATTGGAAACACCATCATTGGCAATCGCCAACCGAATGCCTCCACGTTTACAATCGCAAGCAGGACCCACGCCAGGGCAAGACCGACCGGGACGGCTGCTACAAATGTTGTGAACCAGAGCGCAAGTGTCCGAGCAACTTCATAAAGCGCCAGATCCCGTCGCCGCACACCCATGGCCCACACCGGCGCGAGCTGAGGAAGCCGAATACCGGACAGCGTCAGAAGACTTGAGAACATGGCAAATCCTGCCACAGCAAGGGTGAGGACGTTCAACGCGCCCGTCACCTTGAATGTCTGGTCGAAGATCGCTCTCGATTGTCGCTTGAGCGAAGCCTGGTCAACGATCGCGGTATCCGGCAGACCAAACTCCTCGACCAACTGGCGCTTGAGATCCTGAGCTCGCTCGGGAGCAACGCGGACACCGTAGCGAAGTTTCGGGACATCGGGGTAATGATCGACCAGGGTATTGATCCCGACGATCACTTGCCCGTTCGGGTTCCCATAGTCTGAGTACACACCGGCCACGGTTACGCTCCAACCTCCAGGCATGACCAATGGCTGGCCGATCTTACTTGCGCCGCGACGCCACATCTGTTCGTTGATGAGAGCGCCCTGACCGGCAGCGATCTTATCCCAAACGTCATTGTCGGAAGTGATCAAGGGCCAGTGCTCTCGGTAAGTTGGATCGTCCGCGACGCCAAAGATCTGGATCTGTTCGCCAAGCACCTCACCGTCCACGCTCCAGATGGGCAGGACTGCCGTCGAGCGTTGCGGAAGCCAGGCTCGGAGCCGTGCAGCTTCCTCCTCATCCTTCGCAGTCACGTAAAGCTCGGCGGCCAGCCGTTGATCCAGCCAGCCGATGAACGTCAACCTGAAACTGGATACCATCGTGCCGACGCCGATGTTCGCCGACAATGCCAGTAGCAGAGCCATCAAAGCCAGCGACAGGCCGGGAAGCTGTATGCGGGTGTCTGCCCAGAACCATTCCATGAGGGCGCTCCGCGCCGTTCGCTGCGCTGCGGTCAGGATGACCGCAAGAAGTCCAGGCAGCATCAGAGCTGTTCCCAAAAGCAGGCAGCCAAGAATCGCAAAGCCGGCTACCAGCCCGGACGCAGTAACCGCCAGGATAACCGCCGAGATCAGTAGAAATCCACCCGTTCCCGCTTGAAAGGCAAGCGATCTGGCCGACTCTCTCGCCCACGCCCGCGGCTGGGCGGCCGCCAAAATCGGCAGTTTCCAAACCCGCCACAGGCTCTGAGCTGACGAGACAGCGGTTCCTCCGAGAGCAATTGCCAGTCCAGCCAACCACCATTCCGGCCGAATGGAAAGCGAGCCTGACACACTCGCGCCATAGAGGCCCCTGAGAGTCGCGGCGACACCCGGCATCAAAAGCCACGCAATGACGTAGCCGAATATGATCCCGATCAACCCGGATATCAGCGCCAGCATCGAAAGCTCGATCAGGAGCATCGTGGTCAATGCTCGAAGAGAGATACCAAGCGATCGAAGTGTACGAAAAGTGCCTCGACGCTGCTCAAAGCTCAGGCCCGTGGCCGAATACACGATGAAGAGCCCGACGATGAACGAAAGGAACCCGAAGGCGGTCAAGTTGAGGTGAAAGCTGTCTGTGAGGCGGGCGACGTCTGGTTGTTCAGCCGGTTCGCGGATCGTCAATCCCGCCTGATCGATTGCTTCGGGGGTGATCCTTTGATCGGCTGCGACCACCAGGCGGTCGATCTTCCCGTGTTTGTCGAGCAATCGATCGGCGACGGCTATATCAACGAAGGCGGCGCCGTCGGGAACGTTGCTATTGATTTTGATGCTCAAGTTCGTGGCGCCACGAAGCCGCCCGGCAGTGGCGCTCGACACGAGCAACTGTCCGCTGGCTGAAAAGAAGCCGGATAGATCTGAACCGCTGGCGATCGTCGCATTCTGGGTGTCCCTTGGCATCGTCAGAGGCTCGATGCCGACCAAACGGATCCTTATGCTTCCGAAGCGGTAGCTGCCCTCAATCACGGGCGAAACATTCAGGCCCGCTCGACGCAGGCTGCCATAGACCTCAGTCGCTATGCCGTCACCATCCTTGGCGACGATCTGCCGGAGCTTGCCTTGCTCCAGAACCGAAGCCGCCCGGGCATAGCTCGCCCTCGCCTCGGCGTTAATAGCCTGAACGCCGGACCAGAGAGCTGTCGCAAGCGCAATGCCCATGACCAGCGTCAGAAGCTGGAGAGGTCTCCGACGCCAATGTGACAGCAGGGCTGCGAATGAAACGAAATTCATCCTGCAATCTTCCCACCGCGAAGGACCACCGTTCGGTCCAGACGAGCTGCAAGCCTCGTGGAGTGAGTGACGAGAAGCAGAGCCGATCCCACTGTCCGGGCCAGGCTGAGCATCAGATCGAGGACCGCATCGCCTGTTTGCTCATCCAGGTTGCCGGTTGGCTCGTCCGCAAGGATGAGAGGGGGTCGAGCAGCCAAGGTTCTCCCGATGGCAACGCGCTGCTGTTGCCCTCCGGAAAGCTGCTCGGGATATCGGGCAATGTATTCGCGCAGCCCCAGTTTGTCGATCAACTGCTTTTCCCAAGCCTGATCGTACCGGTTTGCAAGCTTGGCGTGGAACGAGATGTTGGCTGCGACGCTCAGGGATGGGACGAGGTTAAATTGCTGAAAAACCAGGCCGACCCTCGTTCTCCGATATCGGGCGCGTTCGTTTTCTGCAAATAGCGCCAGATCGCTGCCATCCATCACCACCGAGCCGCTGTCTGCACGGTCGAGCCCGCCTGCCAGGTGCAGCAATGTGCTTTTGCCACTGCCGGACTCTCCGGTGAGCGCAACACTTTCGCCCGCGGCGACTTCCAGATCGATGCCCTTCAGGATTTCGATCCGGCCCTCGGCAGTGGAATAGGATTTTCTGACGCCTGCGAGGGTGAGGATCATGTCGGTCTCTCGAACACGGAGTTTGCAGAATGCAAAGACCTCGGGTGACCTAAGAATTTTCGAGAGGGATCGCAAGATCCGTGCGACAGCACAAGACAGGAGATTACTCTTGTCATTGCTTGATCACTAGCCGACAAGCGGTCAAGTTCAGCCTGAAACCTGGACATTGCGAGAACCGAGCTACCCGCTCAGCGCGGGCTGCCGCGTCGTAATGCCCTGGCGTCCGAGGGTGCCGCTGGACAATCTATGACGGCCGCTACTCCAACCGCATGGTGTCGTTCGTGTCGGCCGGCTGCAATCGTGACCGGATCATCCCTCGTCCGTGCCTGCAGCCAACAGCATGAAGGAGATGGAACAGCAGATCTGACTATCGGCAATTTCTGTTGCGGCGAGCTTCCATACCGACAGACCGTCGAACAGGGCAAATAAGGTGTGCCCGCGAGTGCAGGGGCGAGTTCGGTGTCAACGGCCTCACGACTCACGGATGCCTTGCCTCATCGCGGCAATGTCGGCGAGCACCGAAAGGGCAAGGGAGGTCGAGTCGCGCGCCGGGCCGAACAGCCCGATCGGTGCCTTGATCCGATCGATGTCGGTCCTGGAAAAACCAGATCCCGTCAGCATTTCGACACGCCTGCTGTGCGTTTTCATGCTGCCCAAGGCACCGATGTAGAATGCTGGCGAGCTGAGCGCCAGTCCGAGAAGCGGCGCTTCAGCCTCGAGATCATGATGCAGCACCACCACAGCCGTGAAGGCGTCGATCATTCTCGCGACATAGTGGGGGTTGCCGTTCTCGATACGGATCACATCGTAGCCCAGGATTTTTGCACAATGCGCGGTGGCCCGAGCCTCGAGCGAACGACCCGAGATCAGGATGCGGGTTCGCGGAAGGAATACGGACAGGAACTCGTCTTCAAACCAACCCGATTGAACAGGCGGATCCACGGCCACGAGAGACTGATTGGACGGCGCATAACGAAGGCCAACCGGCTGCCTCCGTTCCAGGCGTTCGAGGACAAGCCGGATCGCTGAAATGTCTCGCAGGACATGGATTGCAACGGTGATGCCGCCGCCGCATGGCAGGGCTATGTCGAAGAAGGGAGAGCCTTGGCCGAACATCATAGTTCGATCCCGACCCTCGGCAATCGCAAGGAGTGCGTCGAAAGCAACCGCAGCCTCCACGCAGCCGCCGGAGACATAGCCGCAGTAGCTGCCGTCAACAGCGACCGCAACCAACGAACCCAGAGAGCGAGCCGCCCCGCCTCGAATGTCTACGAGTGTTGCGATCGCAACCTTTCCTCGATCGAAGCACTCAACGGCAAAGCGCAAAATCTTTGACGAATCGTCCGACATCCTCGCTTGGACGGGTGCAGGAAGCGGAGTGATGGATACCATCTCGTTCATATCAGATCCTCTCGAGGTCCGGGCAACGGCAGGTTTGCTTTGTCTTGAAGGGGCATCGGCAACCGTGGGGTTAGGCTGCCGATGCGGGGGAACCCGGTCCTTTGGTTGTGGGGGGTGAAGGAACCGGTCCGATCGAAATCTAGCGCGAACTTGTCTGTGGGATTTGTCAGGGACCCCGCACTTTGTATCAATCTGTCACACATCCGCGGAGGGCGCGTTCGCCCGTGGAGAACCTCAGCGGACCATCGATGACATAAATCAAGCGCCACCTCGCCCGCAAAAGTCAGTTAAACGGACCTGCCTGCTGCACGGGTGGCGCCTTCGAAGCCACCTCGTCGAGGCTCCATGGTCCCGGGCCGGCGGCGGCGATGTAGAGGAAGAGGAAGCAGAACAACATTGCGGTTTCTCCTCCGTTGAGGGCGGGAAAGAAGCCTTGTGAACCGTGTCCGATGAAGTAAGCAAAGGCCATCTGGCCGGAGAGCAGGAAAGCGACCTGGCGAGAAAACAGACCAATCACCAGAAGCACACCACCGATGACTTCAAGAAAGCCGGCCGCCAGAAGCAGCGCATTCAGCGGATATTCGAACGGCGCCGGCCACCCGAACAATTTCATCATTCCATGCGTGAAGAACGATGTGGCGGCGATGATGCGCATGACGCTCAGCAATTGCGGCGCGGCGCCACGGAGAAATGCCATCTGCATGCTCGTAATCCTCATTTGGCGAAGCGTATTCAAGAAAGTCGAAGAGTGCGGCTTCGCGGGCGCCGCTCGCCGACGGTCGATATGCTCTCCTATTCGGCGGGAGCGCTTACTCCCGCATCCGCGTAAGGCTTGGGATGCGGTCCGCGGCTGAACAATCGCCGGGTCACGATGAAGAGCATGGGGATGAACAATATGCCGAGGACCGTCGCCGATATCATGCCGCCCATGACACCTATGCCGATCGAGTTTTGGGAACCGGAACCCGCGCCGTCGGCGATGGCGAGCGGGAGGACGCCAAGGATGAAAGCAAAGGATGTCATCAGGATCGGCCGCAACCGCTGGCGCGCGGCCTCAAGCGTCGCCTCCACCAATCCCTTCCCGCCGGCTTCCTCGGCAATGGCAAATTCCACGATCAGGATGGCGTTCTTCGCCGCAAGACCGATCGTCGTCAAAAGCCCGACCTTGAAATAGACGTCATTGGCCTGTCCGAAAGTGCTTGCCGCAACCAGTGCACCGAAGACTCCGACGGGAATGGCAAGCATGACAGAGAATGGCACCGTCCAGCTCTCGTAGAGCGCCGCAAGCGCCAGGAAGACGACCACGACGGAAACGGCGTAGAGGTAGACGGCCTGATTGCCGGAAAGCCGTTCCTGAGCCGAAAGGCTCGTCCATTGGTGCGAAAAACCCGCAGGCAGCTCTCCCACCATACGGTCGATCTCCGCCATCGCCTGACCTGAGCTTATTCCTACGGCCGCCGCGCCCTGAAGCTGTACCGCTGACACGCCATTGTATCGCTCAAGCCGTGGCGAGCCGTAATCCCACCGTCCTGTCGAGAAGACCGAAATCGGCACCATCTCCCCGCGATCGTTGCGGACATGCCAGCGGTCGAAATCGGCAGGCTGCATGCGAAATGACGCATCTGACTGGACATAGACACGTTTGACCCGCCCCCGGTCGACGAAGTCGTTCACATAGCTTCCTCCCCAAGCCGTCGACAGCGTCGCATCGATATCGGAAAGCGCAATACCGAGCGCGCTCGCCCGCCCGCGATCGATCGAAACGGAATATTGCGGTGTATCCTCCTGGCCGTTCGGCCTGGTGCCCGACAACCTTTCATTCGCCGCAGCTGTCCTGAGAAATTGGTTGCGAGCCGCCATCAGCGTCTCATGCCCGGCGCCACCGGTGTCACGCAGGAAGAAATCGAAGCCGCTATTGTTTCCGAAGCCCGGCAGGGCGGGTGGCGACAAGGCAATGACACGCGCATCGCGAATTGCGCCGAAGGCTGCCATCGCACGTCCGGCAATCGCCTGCGCAGAGGCTTCGGGTGCCGAGCGCTGATCGAAATCCTTCAAAGCGACGAACACTGTCGCAACATTTTGACCTTGGCCACCGAAGCTGAAGCCGGTAGCGCCGAATACGCCGTCAACGTAGCTTGCCTCGCTGGTCAGGTAGTATTCGAGCACCTGGTCCAGCACCCGCCGCGTCCGGTCAGCCGTCGCTCCCGGCGGAAGCTGGATAGAGGTCATCAGTCTGCCTTGGTCCTCCTCTGGCAGAAAAGCGGTCGGCAACCTCGCGAAAAGCAGGACGGTCGCGCCCGATAGCGCCGCAAACAGGACGAGCGCCACGCCGATCCGGCGGACGATCGAAAGCGTGGCTCGCTGGTAAAGTGCGGTGAACCTCTGGAAGCCGGCATTGAACCAGCGAAACGGCGCGGCCTTTTCGGATCCGGATCCGGGCGGTCTGAGGATCGTGGCGCAGAGCGCCGGCGTGAAAACCAGGGCCACCAGCACGGAAAGCACCATTGCCGAGACGATAGTGATCGAGAACTGCCGGTAGATGATTCCAACAGAACCAGAGAAGAAGGCCATGGGGATGAAAACCGCCGACAGCACGGTCGTGATACCGATCAGGGCGCCGCTGATTTCACCCATGGACTTCAAGGTCGCCTCGCGCGGCCCGAGCCCCTCTTCTTCCATGACCCGCTCGACATTCTCGACGACGACGATCGCGTCGTCGACGAGAAGGCCGATCGCAAGAACGATGCCGAACATGGTGAGTGTGTTGATCGAGTATCCGAACACAGCCATGACGGCAAAGGTCCCCAACAGCACTACAGGTACCGCAAGCGTCGGGATGATCGTCGCGCGCAGGTTCTGCAGGAAAACGAACATGACGATGAAGACGAGGATGACAGCCTCGATCAATGTCACCACGACGCTCTCGATCGACAGGCGCACGAAAGGAGACGTGTCGAGGGGATATTTGACCTCTACGCCTGGAGGGAAGCTACCTCTGTAGCTTTCGATCTCGGCGCGCACCGCCTCTGCAGCTTCAAGCGCATTTGCGCCGGCCGCCAGTCGGAAGCCGACGCCTGCGGAGGGATGACCGCTATAGGTTCCGCTCGTGGTATAACTCTCGGAGCCAAGTTCGACTTCAGCAACGTCATTCAACGTCACGACCGAGCCATCGGAAGCGCGCGCGAGGATGATTGCCTCGAACTGCTCCTTGCTCTGGAGACGGCTTCCCGCAGTCACGGTGGCATTGAGCTGTTGGCCCCGCCGCTGCGGCAGAGCCCCGAATTGACCGGCGGACACCTGCGTGTTTTGCGCTCTGATCGCTTGCGTAACATCAGTGACCATAAGCCCATGCTGGGCGAGCCGGTCGGGGTCAAGCCAGATGCGCATGGCATAGCGGGCGGAGCCAAGCAGTTGCACCTCGCCTATGCCTGGCACGCGCCGCAACGAGTCCATGAGGGAGCTGTCGACAAAGTCGGCGATATCCGTTCCGGACAGACTGTCGTCCTCAGACAGGAAGGAGGCGATCAGGAAGAAACTGGACGTCGATTTCGATACCGTCAGCCCCGTATCCTGGACCGCGCTCGGCAAACGTGCCTGGACGAGCTGGAGATTGTTCTGGACCTGCATCTGTGCGACATCGGGGTCGGCGGCGCTCGTAAAGGTCAATGTGATCGACCCCTCGCCGGTGGAGGACGAGTTCGAGGACACATAGTCCAGATTTTCGATGCCCGTCATGCCCTGCTCGATCACCTTAGTCACCGAGTCCTCGACAGTCTTCGCGTCGGCGCCCGGATAGTTGGCGGTGATGCGAACCGACGTGGGAGCAATCTGCGGATACTGCGATATGGACAAGGTCGTGATTGCGATCGCGCCTGTCATCATGACGGCGATTGCAAGCACCCATGCGAAGATCGGGCGGCTGATGAAGAAACGCGACATGGCGCCGCCTCACCGCGTTACGGCGTCGGGCAACCGCACGGAAACCTCTGCGGGTTTTCCTGCAGATGGCCGACCCGCCTCGACGACGGCAACGAACTCCCCCGTCTCGTTATCGACGGTCACTGCGGTGACTTGGACCTCTTCGCCGATCGCCGCCCTCTGGAGGCCCTCGACGACGACACGATCACCCTCCCCGACGCCTGCGGTCACCAACCAATTGTTGCCGATGCCGCGCTCGACGGCCAGAACACGTTCCTCGATCTTCCCGTCGGCGCTGATGAAACGCGCCGTGGCCTCTCCGCGGCTATTGCGTGAAACCGCGCGCTGCGGAATGAGCACGCCATCTTCGACATAGCCGTCTTCAACGATTGCCCGCACATACATCCCGGGCAGGAGCGCGCCTTCCGGATTGGGGAAGACGGCGCGCATCAGAACCATGCCGGTCGTTTGCGATACGGCGCCGTTGCGGAACAGCAACTTTCCGGGATGGCCATATTTGCTGCCGTCCTCGAGCTGGAGTTCGACGGTCACCGAGCCTTCCTGTGGCTTGATATCCTGCGACGCGAGCGCCTTGTTGAGCGCGAGCAGGCTGGCGCTCGAGCGCACAAGGTCGACATTGATGATGTCCGTCCGGCGGATCGTCGTCATTGGCGACGCCTGATCTTCGGTAACCAGCGCACCCTCGGTGACATTTGAAGCGTCCACACGCCCGCTGATCGGGGCGCGAACCTTGGCATATTCGAGTTCGATGCGGGCAGTTTCAAGAGCTGCCCTGGCAGCGGCGACGTCCGCCTCGGCCTGCAGCATCTGTGTTCGTGCCTCATCGAAATCCTGGCGGCTGACGACACTGCTCGCACTCAGGCTCTCATAGCGCTGCGAGCGCGCTCGGGCGCTCGGAAGGGCACTTTCGGCTCGCTGCACAGCAGCCTCGGCATTGCGGTAGGAGGCCTCAAACGGCATGGGGTCAAGTTCGTAAAGGACGTCGCCGGCTTTCACTAAGCCGCCCTCCTCAAAACTTTGCCTGAGAATGATGCCGGACACGCGAGGGCGGACCTCCGAAACCATCTGTGCACCGGTACGGCCCGCCAATTCTGTCGTCAGTGTCACTGCCTGGCGATGCAAGGTCTGCGCGCTGACTTCAGGTTTCGAACGAACTGGCCGCTCCTGTGCCGCCACGTCGGCGTTGCAACTTGAAAGCAGGGTCGGGAGGCAAAAAATCATGGCAACATAGACGGTCGAAAAGCATTTGGCTCGCATCATCGAAAACCTTTGCGCGGCTGTGAACAGTCTTCACGCGAGGCGGGCGCCCTTGCGCCCCACCAGGATCGCGATCGGCGGGAAATTAAGCCGGCTCTGTCGCACGGGTGTGCCGAACGCGACGAAAACTGTAACCAAGTGTATCAACTACCATCAATTGCCCGCCAGGCTGATGACGGCCGTCAGTGAGATGAGGGAGGCAAACAGAATGATGTCGGCCAACACTCCTCTGGCGATCGCCGAAATGCTGTGTTGTTCGATTCTGTAACCGTTGATCGGGTCTGCCATGACCTTTCCTTTCCATGTTGTTTCCGCGTCGGTCGATCGACCTATGGTCTAGACCGCTGCGCTTGAAGCGCAGCGCCGCCAGCCGACGATCGCCGACGATTGAAAGACGCGCGTTGTTCGCGCCTCGTGCTTGATGAGGAAAAGGTTAGTTCGGCCTTGTCGCAGAGCTTTGCCGAAGGGGAGTCAAAATGTAATCAAGTGTCGCGGCATGAGCGGTGAAGCCTCGGCACCGCTACAAACATGTCTGTTCGAGGTGCACTTTCGATCGATTTGCATGAGCGTGGAGGGTGGCTGCCGCCTGCCGAGGATAAGACGCTGCGCGCGCAACGGCGCCGGGATCAATGTTGCGTCCGCGGCTTTGCCGGCTTCTCGGCAAGGTTCGGGGCGCGGAGCCCGATCGATCCGCGCAGGGATTTCCAGTCGCGCCCCTTGGGAACCGCAGGCGTTTCCACACGGCCATCACGTGGCAAAGAAAGAACGGCTTGCATGCCGCCGTCTCCTGTTAGGAAGGAAATGTCACCGCCATGTTGCCTTGCTGCAGCACGCGCGATCGACAGGCCAAGTCCAATCCCGCCGGTGTCGCGGTTGCGCGAAGCCTCGAGCCGGAAAAACGGCGTGAACACCTTTTCCTTCATAAGGTCGGGAATGCCTGGACCGCGGTCCTCGACGACGATGTCGATGGTCGCAGCCGTGTGTCGGATGAAGACCCGCGCCTCTCCGCCATAGCGTACGGCATTTTCGACGAGATTTCTCACGGCGCGCCTGAGACCATCCGGCCGGCAGCGATAGGTCAACTTCGCGCCTTCGACGAAATTGACGGGCTTGCCCAGATCGGACTGATCATCACAGATGCTTCCAACCAGTGCTTCCAGATCGATGTCGCGCGTTTCCTCTTCCGTCGATTCTCCGCGCGCAAAAGAAATGGCGGCCTCGGTCATGCCCTGAAGTTCATCGATCGTCGACAGCATTTTTCGCTGGATCTCCTGATCCTGCACGAACTCGGTCCTCAGTCTCAAGGTTGTCAAAGGTGTTCGCAGATCGTGACCGATCGCGGCCAGCATCTTCGTTCTGTCTTCGAGGAAACGGTGCAGCCGGCCTTGCATCTTGTTGAAGGCTTCGGCGGTGCGCCGGACTTCTTCCGGTCCTTCTTCCGAAAGCGGCGGCAGGTTTTCTCCCCGCCCCAAGGCTTCGGCCGAGGTCGCCAGATGTCGCAACGGCCTTGATATGCGGCTGGCGAAGAACACGCCAAGCAAAGCCAGGATGAGTGCCGTCAGGCTGAGCGAGGCGAGCGACGTAGAAGTCCACCAGCCTCCGGTCTGTCGCATATAGAATGCGGCGTTCAGCCAGGTTCTGTCATCGACCTTGATGACAAGGCCATAGCCCCGCGAGCCGTCGAAATAGACATATTTGATTGGCTGCGGGAGCGCCCAGAGGCTCTGCATCGGGACGCGCCACCCCTCACCGGCGTTTGACGCTGCGACCCTCTTCGCATCTGGGATCTGCGTCTTGGCTGAACCGTCTTGAAAGATCCTGACGAGGTCCACGAAGTTTTCGAGAGGTCGGGAAAACTCGGCTGCAGCCGTTAGGCGCCATGTGGCAGGGTCCTCCGCTTCACGATCCGTGACCCAAAAACGCGAATCCCTCGTCTCGCTCGCCAGCAGGGCCTGCTTTTGGTATTCGGCAGGAATAGTTTCTACTAGACGGGTCATCGTGCGCGCCCGACTAAGGAACTCGCTCTTGGCCGCGGCGTCGAGCGCTTTGGAATGCTCCTTCCAGGAAATCAGAAATGTCAGCGCCTGGGAAATGATCAAGGCCGCAAGGGTAAAGGCAATGAGTTGCGTCGCAAGGCTTCTGTTCCAGACGTGGTTCATTCGAAGGCTACCTCAGCGGCCAGGCTGTAGCCGCCACCCCAATGCGTTTTGATGATCGATGGGCATTTGGGATTCTCTTCGATTTTCTTGCGCAGCCGGCTCACCTGATTGTCGATGCTGCGATCGAAGATGTCCGCCGTCCTGCCGACAGTGAGATCAAGCAGCTGTTCGCGGCTCAGGATCAGGCCGGGCCTTTCGATGAAGACTTTCAGCAGACGGAATTCGGCAGTGCTCAAGGGTATTCCAACGCCGTCGCTACCGGAAATTTCCTGACGTCCCATGTTGACGCGCCACTGGCCGATGCGGACGGCCCGCTGCTGCTGTGTCATGCGCTGCTGTGTCAGCGGATTGCTCGCACGCCGAAGCACCGCTCTGATGCGAGCCAGGAGTTCGCGGGGGTTGAATGGTTTCACGACGTAGTCGTCAGCGCCAAGTTCCAGTCCGATGATACGATCGGTATCTTCGACCAATGCGGTCAGGAAAATAATCGGGATGTCAGTCGCGGCACGCACCTGACGGCACACGCTCAACCCGTCCTCGCCCGGCATCATGACATCGAGGATGATCAGGTCCACCACTTGGCGCTCGCGCTCGAGCAGGCGTCGAAGGGCCGCGCCGCTTTCTGCCACGCTCACCTTGTAGCCTTGCTGCTCGAGATACTGTCGAACCAGATCCCGGATATCGCTGTGATCGTCGACAACCACGACATGCGATGAATTCTGCATCTGCATAACCTCTTGAGCCATTTTTACAGAAGAGAACGCAGTTCGCATCGAAAAAAGTGTATCAAAGTTTCACAGCGGTTCGGCCAAACCCATTTTCTCACATGTCCTAAAAGGATCTCAAATGGCCGCCTCGGGATCGAACGCCTCCCTTTCGCTTGCCCGGATCACCATGGGACCAGGGCTGCGAACTCAACAGCGGTGTCGTAAAGATTGGTGACCGCGCGTGTAATGGAAAGTGGCCGGTATCTGCAACAAGTCTATGGATCGGTGTATCGGGCGGCGTGACCAATATCGGCGAATTCGCTGCAGACCGTTTGCAAGATGCTTGCGACGTCGACAAGCTCGACTGTCTCTGTCGCATAGTCGTTTCGAAGATAATTCAGGTTCTCGACCGAGCATGCTCTCAATCCGATCCATATCGGAGAGCAGGCGTCCTTCTGACCGCTTTCCCCACCCATGCGGGTGCCTGCTTCGATCATTAGACGGATCCGCCGGCGCATGCCGCCATGGGACAAGTTCTAAATGGGAGCGCCACAACGACAGAGGGGATCCGGCGACCAATACAAAATAGTCATTTAGACCCGCGTGACGCAGCGCTTGGCGGCCGACTTTCTTCAAAGGACATCTTCGATGCGGATCGGCAGCTTTCTGACGCGTTTGCCCGTCGCGTGGTAGATCGCATTCGCGATCGCAGGAGCGGTGCCAAGCATGACGAGTTCGCCCATGCCCTTGACGCCGACCGAATTGACCATCGTGTCCGGTTTGTCGATGAAGCCAACGTCGACGTCACCGATGTCGGCATTAACCGCCATGAGGTAGTCGGCGAGATCAGCGTTGAGGTAGCCGGCAAAACGCGGATCGACGTCAGTCTCCTCGCGAAGCGCCGTGCTGAAACCCCAGACAACGCCGCCATACATCTGCCCGCGAGCGGTCACCGGACTGACGACCCGACCGACATCGGCAATGCTGACCACCCGCGGCATGCGGATGCGGCCCGTTCTCGGTTCGATATGAATTTCGACGAACTGGGCAATGTAACTCATTGATGTAAAGCCAGGGTATTCGGGGCCCGCACCTGCACGACTCCCGGCTCGAAAGGCTTCAAGAGCGGAGGCGTCCTGCCCGGGCGCGAGCTCCGAAACCACCACTTCGATTTGGGGACGTTTCAGCCGCGCCAGTTGCTCATGCAAATTGCCCGCCGGCGGGTTCGGTCCCGCGAGCTCATCAAAGCGGGCGCGCAACGCCCTGACGGCCTTCGCCGTGACAGGGATGATGCTGGCCGTGCCGCGCTCGCCAACGGTCATCATCTGCGGACCGACAGTCGTATCCCCAAGCAAAATCTCTAGACGATCCGGGTTGATGTCGAGTCCTTGGATGATCGTGTTCGCGACCGCAGTCCGGATACCCTGGCCCATTTCGTGGCCGGACGAAATCACCCGTGTCGTGCCGTCTGCACGTACCCGCAGTGTCGTCTCGGCAGCTGACCCCGACGCCCCGAAAATCCCGCATGCGACGCCGTATCCAACCATCGTGCCGTCGTCCAGTCGCATCGATCCCGGTTCAGGTGTTCGCCGGCTCCAGCCGAAGCGCCTTGCACCTTCCCGCAGGCAGTCATTCAGGAAATGCGGCGACAGCGACTGCCCAGCGATGATGTCGTTCTTTGCTTCATGCTCGAGACGAAGTTGAACCGGATCTTTGCCGAGCTTGTAAGCCATCTCGTCGATCAGGCTCTCCAGCGCAAACCCGGCAGGGAACGGATGCGTGCCGCGGGTGTGTCGCGGCATCTGGCGGTCGATATGGATATCGCCGGCCGTCGCCCGAAAATTTTCGATGGCATAAAGACGCGCGATATCCTCATGGTAACCGCTTGAGCGGAATCCGCCGTCAGGGATATTTTCTTGCACCACATCATAGAGGATGGCGTCCAAGCGCCCCTGCGCGTCGGCGGCGAGACGGATATTGTGAACACTGCGCGGCCGGTAATTGGCGATATGGAAAAGCTGCCCACGCGGTGTGACCAGCTTAACCGGCCGCCCTGTGAGCCTGGCAGCTTGGGCAACCAACGCGGATTGAAGCTTGGGAGGAGATTTCTGCCCGAACCCTCCTCCGACATGTTCGGATTTGACTGCAACCTGGTCCGGAGCAAGGCCTAAGGCCTTAACGAGCGCGCCCTTGGCCGCTTCAATATTCTGGCAGCCCTCATGGACCGTCAGTCGCCCGTTAGACCATTCCGCGATCGTCCCGAACAATTCCATGGCGTTATGGTGCTGGGTTGGCGTCTCGAAAGTGCCCTCGACAATGACGCCAGCATTTTCAAACGCCTTGTCGACGTCGCCTGTATTAAAGCCTTCTGCCGGGACGCGTTGTGCACCAGGACTGGTCATCAAGGGCAGAAATGGCGCCGCTTCGTAGTCGGCAGACATGGCTTCAGCACCTTCGATCGCAGCCTCGATCGTCTCAGCGACAACCAATGCGATCGGCTGCCCACGAAAAGATATCTGTGGACGAAGTGAGGGAAAATCGCCGATGGACAGGACATGAACGACGCCGGGGATTTTGGTCGCCGCGGTGACGTCAACTTTTGTGACTTTGCCTTTCGCAATGGTGGCAGGGACCAGCATCGCATGCAGCATGCCGGGCAGCCTGATATCGGCTGCGTACGTCGTGCGGCCCCGTACCTTATCCCTGGCGTCGACGCGGGCGATTTCTGAGAAGGTTTGTGACGGCATCACGCTCTCCTTTCCGCGGCAATCATCAAGGCATCGGCAACAACCCGAGCTCCCAGATCGGACTTGAAGGCGTTATGCTGGCCCGGACGCGCATCCTTGAATGCGGCCCGGCCAGCTTCAAGGGCGAGCTCGGGCGTCAATTGTTTGCCGCGCAACATCTCTTCGGCACTCTGCGCTCGCCATGGGATCGTTGCGACCCCGCCAAGCGCGATGCGGGCCGTTCGGACATCGGCTCCTTCCATTTCGACCACGACTGCGGCGGATGCCACCGCGAACGCAAAACTCTCCCGGTCGCGAATCTTGTGATAAGTCGAGGAACGGCTTGGCGCTTTCGGGACGATAATGGCCGTGATCAATTCGGCTGGGGCTATATTGAATTCCAGATGTGGCGTATCGCCGGGCAGCCTGTAGAAGTCCGAAATCGGGACGGTCCGCGTTCCTGCGGGTCCATGAATTTCGACCGATGCACCCAGGGCCGTCAACGCCACGGGCCAGTCGCCCGGTGAGACCGCGATGCAAGCGTCACTCACGCCAAGGACCGCATGGCCTCGGTCCAACCCGCCGATTGCCGCGCAACCGGAACCGGGCACACGCTTGTTGCAGGGGTACACGCCGACTGTAGACAGTGACCCCGCGCCGTTGCGGAAATAGGGACAGCGGGTTCGCTGAAGCAGGTTGCCACCCACTGTGGCCATATTGCGCAATTGCTGCGAGGCTGCTTTCAGCAAGCTCTCGGAAAGGACCGGGTATTCGTCTCGCACCCCTGCTGCGTAAGCAACGTCGCTCATCAGCGCCAAGGCACCAAACCTCAGTACGTCGCCGTCGGTGTCAACCGTGTCGAGGCCCGTGATGCCGGTAACGTCGATAAGATGCGTCGGTCGCTCCACCCCTAGCTTCATCAGATCATAGAGCGTCGTGCCGCCGGCGATGTAGCGCGCGTCTCTGCCAACTGCAGCAAAGGCTTCGACGGCTGCTTCGAGGCTGTCCGCCCGAGTGTAATCGATCGCTTGCATCTTCAGCCCTCCTTCGAATTGGCTGCCACATCTGCGATGGCAGCGACGATCCCGGCATACGCGCCGCAACGACAGATGTTTCCACTCATGAATTCGCGGATCGAGGCTTTGTCGGTTGCATGACCATGTCGAACGCATGCGACGGCGGACATGATCTGGCCCGGCGTGCAGTATCCGCACTGCAATGCATCGTGATCGATGAAGGCGGTCTGCATCGGATGAAGCGTATCGCCCTCTGCAAGCCCTTCGATGGTCGTCACCTGACGTCCGTCGACTTTCGCCGCAAGCGTCAGACAGGACACGACGGTTCGGCCGTCGAGGTGCACCGTGCATGCGCCGCACTGGCCATGATCGCAGCCTTTTTTCGTTCCCGAAAAGCCAATGCGCTCGCGCAGCAGGTCAAGAAGCGATGCGCGTGAGTCAATATCAAGAGCGACGGCCCGTCCATTCACCGTCGTCGAAACAGAAAGGATCGTGCCCGTTTCCTTAGGAACAGGAGTCTCCTGGGCGGCAGCGGGTTGCAGTGGAAGTATCGTAGCGACTGCAACACCGGCACCCGTACCAAGGACGGTTCGACGCGTCACACCAACGCCTTGAGAATCTGCGGGACTTTGCTCTGCCATTTATGCTCTCCTCCTGGACTTTCAAACCAATGTCCGGACGCGGCGGTTACTCGTCAGAAATAGCTCATCGCTGTCGCACAACTGTGCCGCGGCATGGGGAATTTGTCGCAAACTGTCGCAAATTCGCAGCAGATCTAGGCAGCCGCGGGCGAAGGAGATATCTGCGGTCGAGAAGCTTACTTGAAATCGCCGGGTCTGCGGCGGTCCATCTCCTCGCCTTGACGATAACTTCTTCCGCAAATTCAATCAGGCGCTATGGTGTAGCAAGGCAAGGTCGAACAATCCTATGACAGAACAAGATGCGAGCCACCTGCTGGAGCGGATGACGATTGTCGGCGATCTCGAGGTCGCCTCCTTTGTCCCTTGGATCCGGCGCCACGCTGCCAAGCTTGGGCTCTCGCACACCATATTTCATACGAGTCCCATGCGGATCGAACTTGAGGTTGCTGGGCCGGAGGAGCTGATCGACATGATGGAGATGGGATGCTCTCTCGGGCCTATCGACGTATGGGTCGAGAGGATAGATCGAACGGTGATCAGCGGCGAAAGGACCTAGTCTGGGCTGTGGCGTATTTCCTCCGTGCATATTATTTACTCAATGTTGCCAATGCGAAATAATTATGCAAACCTGATCAGGTCGCGGCGGAATTGCCTCGGCGCCGATGCGGGACTTGATCGGCAAGCATTTGGTTTTGTTTGGGAATTCTAGTCATGCCTTCCGATACGACGGGCTTTTGGACGCCAGTCGCCCTTTCCCGGGATTTACCGGCCGGAACCGTCATGCCGGCACGGACGGCAGCCGGATCGATTGCCCTGTGGCGCAGCGCTTCGGGGCACATATCGGCATCGGCGGATCGCTGTCCGCATCGCGGCATGCGCTTGTCTCACGGCTTCGTGCGCGGCGAGGCGCTTTCCTGCATCTATCACGGCTGGAGCTATGGCCAGGCCGGAAACTGTCTGCGCATTCCCGCCCATCCGGGGCTGACGCCACCGGAAACCATCCGCGTCGCCACCCATGATGTCGAGGAAATGGACAACGTGATCTGGGTGGCCGTGGGCACGCCCGCATCGAAGCCGCCGGGGCTCGAAGGCCTCATTCCCCTGCGCTCTCTGACGGCGTTCGCCGGCATCGACGCGATCGAGGCGGCGGCCGGTGCGAAGGCGGGCCCTGATGGTCTTGTCGAGATCGACGCACCCACCGGGACCATCTGTCTGCTATTATCCGCCCAAGAAGACGGACAGACGCTGATCCATGTACTGCTGAAGGGAGATGCCGGCCTTACTGCGGGCATCGGCGCTTCACGGGCCGCCGAAAGCCTGCGGCGTCGGGCTGAGGATCTTCAGAAAAAGGAGATCGCGCAATGACCGTGCAGGCGATGATCGATGAATGGTATCCGGTCGGACTTTTCAGCCAGCTCGACAGCGCCGGCCGCAAGACGGCGCTGATGGGCGAGCCGATCGACGTGGCGCGCGATGCCGGTGGCAATGCGAAGGTGACGGGCGGCGATGGGCGTGCTCTGCCGGTGCGCGTCCGTTACGGTCATGTCTGGTCCTCCCTCGGCCAGCCGAAGAAAGAACTTTTCCCCATTCCCGAGGCTGACCAGCCCGGCCGCCGCTTCGTCGATGTCGGCGTGGTGCGCGTGCGCTGCTCGCCGCTCCGCGCCGTCGAGAACTTCCTCGACATCGCCCATTTCCCCTTCGTCCACACCGATATTCTCGGCGCGGAGCCGCACACCGAGGTCCAGAACTACAAGGTCGAGATCCGCGAGGAAGAAGACGAGGTCTGGGCAACGCAGGTGAAATTCTACCAGCCGCAGGCCGCCAAGTCGGCAAGCGGCGGGATCACCACGGAATACATGTACCGCGTGCCGGCGCCCACCTGCTCCGTGCTTTACAAGACCTGCCCGCCGCGCCCGAGCGAATGGGATGTCATCACGCTCTTCGTGCAGCCGCTGGCCGAGGACCTGTGCGACGTCTGGCCGTGGATGGCGCTCTTCGATGACGAGACCGCGATGACCGACCTCATTCATTTCCAGCAGACGATCTTTCTGCAGGACCGTTCGATCCTCGAAAACCAGATCCCGCGGCTGCTGCCGCTCGACCCCGGCATGGAAATCCCGACGCGTGCCGATCTGACATCGATCGCCTACCGGCGCTGGCTGAAGCGTCACAACTATACTTACGGCGCACAGCTGGTGGCGCAATGAAGCTCTACGACTACATTCTCTCGCCCAGTTGCTACAAGGTGCGCCTGATGGCCGCGCTGACCGGCGTAAAGCTTGACTTGCGCCCGGTGGATTTCCATCCCGGCGCCGAGCATCGCGGCCCCGAGCTGCTTGCGCTCAACCCGGCAGGCTCCATTCCGATCCTGGAGGATGGCGACCTGATCCTGACGGAATCGTCGGCGATCCTCGTTTATCTCGCCACCAAGGCAGCACCCGAATGGCTCGACAACGGTACGGCCGAGCAAGCGGCGCGGGTGCAGCAATGGCTGTCGTTCTCCGGCCGGCTGACGGCAAGCCTCGGGGCAGCGCGGCTCCATGAAATGCTGCTGCGGCCGGGCGATATCGGCGCGCTGCAGGCCCAGGGCATCGCCGCGCTTCGCGAGCTTGAAGCCGGGCTCGTCGAGCAGGGTCTTCGCGGCATGCATTTCCTCGCTGCCGACCGGCCGACAATTGCCGACATTGCCTGCTTTCCCTATGTGGCGCTGGCGCCCGATGGGGGCGTCACGCTGGATTCTTATCCTGCGATCCGGCTCTGGTCCCGGGCACTGCGCGCCCTCGACAAATTTATCGAAATGCCCGGCATCCACCGGCTGCACGAATTGAAGCCCGAACCTCATATCGAACCGGGCGAGGCGTGAAGTGGCTGGATATCTCCTGAAGAACTGCGCAGCCGTGATCGTCGACGAGGGCAAGGGACCGGTCGTCCATCGCAATGTCGATCTCCTGACCAACGGTCCGGCGATCGTGGCGATCGGCGAAAATCTGGGGGCGGACGCGCTGCCTGCCGGCACGACCGCTCAGGATGCTGCCGGCTGGTTCGTCTATCCGGGCCTCGTCAACACCCATCATCACTTCTTCCAGTGCTTCGTGCGCAACCGTGCCGATCTTGACTGGACGAAACTCTCGGTGATCGAGTGGCTGGACCGCATCTACCCGATTTTTTCGCAACTCAACGAGGAGTGCTTTTACCACGCCTCCGTCACGGCGATGGCCGAGATGATCAAGCATGGCTGCACCACGGCCTTCGACCACCAGTACAATTTCCCCCGGCATGCCGGGAAGCGGTTGATCGACCGCCAGTTCGACGCTGCCGAGCTGCTCGGCATGCGCTTCCATGCCGGTCGCGGCGGCAATACCCTGCCGAAGTCGGAAGGCTCGACCATTCCCGACGAGATGCTGGAAACGACGGACGAATTCATCGCCGACTGCGCCCGGCTGATCGACACCTATCACGATACCAGCCCCTTCAGCATGCGCCAGGTCGTGGTGGCACCCTGTCAGCCGGTCAATTGCTACCGCGAGACTTTCCTGGAATCGGTGGCATTGGCGCGCGATCGCGGCGTCATGATGCATACCCATGTCGGCGAAGGCGAAAGCCCGGTCATTCAGGCGCGCCACGGCATGCGTACGGTCGACTATCTGGAAGAACTTGGCTTTGCCGGGCCTGATACCTTCTATGCCCATTGCTGGGAGCTCAACCACGACGAACTCAGGAAGATGGCGGCCAGCGGCACCGGCGTCGCGCATTGCCCGGAACCGGTTTATCTGGTCGGCGCTGAGGTTACCGACATTCCCGCCATGGCCGCCTTCGGCCTGCGCATCGGCCTCGGCTGCGACGGCGCTGCCTCCAACGACAATTCCAACCTGATGCACTGCCTGCACTCCGCCTACATGCTGCAATGCCTCGTCTCTTCCAGCCGTGCCCATCCGGTGCCGCCGCCGGTCGATTTCCTCGGCTACGGCACGACCGGCGGTGCCAGCCTGCTCGGCCGGCGCGATATCGGCCGGCTTGCGCCCGGCATGGCCGCCGACCTGGTTGCGATCGACACTCGGCGCATGGATTATGTCGGCACGCGCCACGATCCGCTGAGCCTGATTGCCCGCGTCGGCATCGGCATGGCGACTGACATGACCATGATCAATGGCCGCATCGTCTGGCAGAAGGGCGAATTTCCCGGGCTCGACGAGGCCAAGCTGGCTGCCGATGCCGAGGCCGCACTATCCACCGTGGAATTTTGAAAAACCAAAAGAGGGAACTGAGAACATGACCAAACTGACCCGCAGAAATCTGATGACGGCCGCTGCCGCCACCGGCCTTGCCGGCGTGCTCGGCAGCCGGCTTGCTTTGGCCGCCGACGAGCCGCTCGGCATCACGCTGGTAATCCCCTCGCCCGTCGGCGACGTTGGCTGGGGGCATGCGCTTGCCGCCGGTCTCGAGCCGATCAAGGCCGCTTACGGCGACAAGGTGAAGGTCACCGTGCTTGAGAATATTGCGGAAGGCCCGGACGCCGACCGCATCATGAACAAGACGGTCGCCGACGGAAACAAGTTCCTGGTCGCCGGCTCTTTCGGCTATCAGAACGGCGCCTTGCAGATCGCCCGCCGCGATCCGAGCGTCACGGTTCTGCACGCCTCCGGCTTCCAGGTCGCTCCGAACTTCTCGCCTTTCGCCGCCAAATATTTCCAGGGTACCTACCTGCTCGGCATGGCTGCGGCAGCACTTTCCAAGACCGGCAAGCTCGGCTCTGTCTCCGCCTTCGCCATCCCCGAGCTCATTACCTCGATCAACGCCTTTACGCTCGGCGCCCAGGCCGTCAAGCCCGATATCGAGGTCTCGGTGGTCTGGGTGAACTCTTGGTTCGATCCGGCCAAGGAGCAGGAAGCCGCAAAGGCGCTGATCGCGCAGAAGTGCGACGTGATCTTCTCCAACGCCCAGGACACGCCGTCCGTGATCTCGGCCTGTGAGGAAGCCGGCGTCTACGCCTTCAACCTCAATTCCTCGATGAAGAAATATGCGCCGAAGACCTATCTCGGCTGCATCGCGACGGACTGGTCGCCGTTCTTCAAGGCTTCTGTCGATGCCCATCTCGCCGGCACGTTCAAGGGCGCCAATGCCTTCCTCGGCGTTGCCGACAAGGTCGTCGAAGTGGTCGACTGGAATCCTGATATTCCGGCTGACGTGATGACCAAGATCAAGGAGATCGAGGTAAAGATCGCCGACGGCAGTTTCTCGCCCTTTACCGGGCCGATCGCCAAGGCCGACGGCAGCGAAGCTGTCGTATCGGGTGCGACCATGGCCGACCCCGAGATCATCGCCATGAACTGGCACGTCAAGGGCGTGTCCACGCCGCTGCCGAAATAAGTCATGACCGCCCCGCTCCTGTCGCTGCGCGGCATTTCGAAGAGCTACGGCCAGATCCATGCCAATCAGGCCATCGATCTGGACGTGGCGCCGCAATCGATCCATGCGATCCTCGGGGAAAACGGGGCGGGAAAATCGACGCTGATGAAGCTGATCTACGGCGTCGAGCAACCGGACGGCGGAGAGGTCATCTGGGAAGGAAACCCGTTGCGCCTCGCCTCCCCTGCCGAGGCGAGGCGCAAGGGCATCGGCATGGTCTTCCAGCATTTCTCGCTGTTCGAGACCCTGACCGTCCTGGAGAATATTCGGCTTGTCGTGCCGGGCCGCAAGGCTGAGCTCAAGGAACGTATTCGGGCGCTTGGACGGGAATTCGGCCTCGAAGTCGACCCGCTTGCCCATGTGCATGCGCTGTCCGTCGGCGAACGGCAACGGGTGGAGATCATCCGAAGCCTGATGACCAATCCGAAGCTGCTGATCCTCGACGAGCCCACCTCCGTCCTGCCGCCGCAACTGGTGGAGAGGCTCTTCGACACGCTGCGTCGGCTGCGCGACGGCGGCGTTTCCATCCTGTTGATCTCCCACAAGCTCGAGGAAATCCGAGCGATCTGCGACCGGGCGACGATCCTGCGCGGCGGACGGGTGACCGGGGATGTCGACCCGCGTCAACATGATGCCCATGACCTTGCCCGCATGATGATCGGCCATGACATGCCGACGCCGATGTCGGCGCTGCCACTGTCTGGCGGCGAAAAGCGGCTGGAGATCATCGGTTTGGATCATCAGCCCGACGATCCCTTTGCAGTGCCGCTCTCCGGCATCAGCCTCGAGGTGCGTGCCGGCGAAATCCTCGGGATCGCCGGTATTTCGGGCAACGGTCAAGGTGAGCTTGCCGCGTTGATTTCAGGCGAGACGGTGCTGGGGCGCGACCAGCGCGACCGGATCTACATGATGGGGATGGATGTCGGCAGGCTCGATGCCGCCGCGCGGCGGACGCTCGGATTTGCCTTCGTTCCGGAAGACCGGCTCGGACGCGGCGCCGTGCCCGAAATGTCGCTCGTCCTCAACAGCCTGCTGACGGCCCATCCGCTCAAGCTTTTGCGGCACGGTCTCGTCGACAGGGCGCGGGCGCTGGCATTCACCGATGATTGCATCCGTCAGTATGATGTCCGCACACCTGGCCCGGATGCGGAAGCCGGCACGCTGTCCGGCGGCAATCTGCAGAAGTTCATCGTTGGTCGCGAAATCATGCTGTCTCCCAAATTGCTTTTCCTGGCGCAGCCGACCTGGGGCGTCGATATCGGCGCCGCGTCCGCCATCCGCAGTCGTCTGGTCGCATTGCGCAATCAGGGCATGGCGATCCTCGTCATTTCCGAGGAGCTGGAAGAACTGTTCGAGCTCTGCGATTCCATCCAGGTGCTGCATCACGGCCGGCTCAGCCCGCCGCTCGCAACGCGGGACACGAAGCCCGAAGAGATCGGCCGATACATGATCGGGGCACAAGCCTCGCCCGAGAAAGTCCGTATATGAGCGCTTGGTCCCTTGCTTTCGTTCCCACCCTGGTCCGCCGGGAGCGCGCTTCGCTTGCCGCGGCCCTGTGCGCACCTGTCATAGCGCTGGGGGGAGCGATCACACTTAATCTCGGCCTCTACGTTTTGATGGGCCGCGACCCTGTCGCGGTTGTCTATGCGATGCTTTTCGAGCCCTTCCTTTCCTGGGCGTCATTTTCGGAAGTGCTTTTGAAGGCAGGTCCGCTCCTTTTGATCGCACAGGGGCTGGCGATCGGCTTTCGCGCCAAGGTCTTCAACATCGGCGCCGAAGGCCAATTCATCCTTGGGGCGATCTTCGCCTCTGCCATTCCGGTCTGGTTTCCGCAAGCGACGGGCCAGTGGATCTGGCCGGCGATGCTGTTGCTCGGCGCCATCGGCGGCGCACTTTGGGCTTCTCTCACCGCCTTCTGGCGCGTACACCTCAACGCCAACGAGATCCTCGTTTCTTTGATGCTGAGCCTCGTTGCGGCGCAACTGCTGAACTATCTGCTGCTCGGCCCCTGGAAGGATCCGAATGGCTTCAACTTCCCCCAGTCGGTGATGTTTCAGTACGATGCGATGGTGCCGACCCTGATTGCCGGTACCCGCGTCAATGTCTCATTCCTCATCACCCTCGCTCTGTCGGTCGCGGCCTGGGTCTTCATGCAGAGGAGTTTCATCGGTTACAAGCTGCAGGTCGGCGGTCTGGCGCCACGGGCTGCCGGCTATGCCGGCTTTAAGGAAGGTTGGGCGATCTGGCTTTCGCTGCTGATCGGCGGTTTTGCGGCCGGTCTTGCCGGTGCCGCCGAAGTCGCCGGCCCGCTCGGCCAGCTGCAGCGCTCGGTCGCGAGCGGTTATGGCTATGCGGCCATCATCGTCGCCTATCTCGGCGGCCTGCATCCGATCGGCATCGTGGTCTCGGCGCTGGTCATGGCGGTCATCTATATCGGTGGCGACAACGCCATGGTCTCGGCCAACCTGCCGATCGCCGCCGTCCGCGTCTTCCAGGGCAGCCTGCTGCTCGCCTACCTGATCGCCGTCGCCTTCGTGCGCTATCGCCTTGAATGGCGCCGCGCCGCCCACCGGAGCCCATCATGAACGCCATCGAGTTCATTCTTGCCGGCATGCTCGCGGCTGCGACCCCGTTTCTTCTGGCAGCCCTCGGCGAAATGGTGGCCGAGCGCGCCGGCGTCCTCAACCTCGGGGTCGAGGGATTGATGGCCTTCGGTGCCGTGCTCGCCTTCATTATCGTCTACCAGGGCGGCGGACATCTTCTGGGATTCGTCGTCGCCGGGCTCGGCAGTGCGGTCCTTTCGCTGCTCTTTGCCTTCGTCACGCTGGGTTTCCGGGCAAACCAGGTGGCAGCGGGCCTTGCCATCGGCATTCTCGGCCAGGGTCTTTCCGCGCTTTTCGGCAAGACCTATGAAAGCCTCACGGTCAGGGGACTTCCAAAACTCGCACTTCCGGGGCTTTCGGAACTGCCGGTTGTCGGCGGTCTTTTCGTCCAGGACATCGTCGTGTGGATTTCACTCGTAGCGACCCTGGCTTTGTGGGGCATATTTGCCTACACCAAGCTTGGTCTTATCGTCCGCGCCGTCGGCGAGAATCCGAAGGCCGCTCACGCCATCGGCTATTCGGTAATCTCAGTCCGCGTTCTCGCCATCGCCTTCGGCGGCGCGATGGCCGGCTTCGCCGGCGCCTATGCGTCGGTGGTCTATACGCCGCTCTGGGCCGACGGGATGATTGCCGGGCGCGGCTGGATCGCCATTGCCCTCGTCGTCTTCGGGACTTGGCTCACCGGCCGTATCTTCCTCGGCGCCTGCCTGTTCGGCGCGGTCTCGCTGATGGGGCTTGCAGCCCAGGCAACCGGACTGGACGTTCCCTCGCAACTGCTCTCGAGCCTGCCATATCTCGTCACGATCATCGTGCTCGGCATCATCTCCGCCGACCGCCGCCTGCTCAAACTGAACGGCGTCGCTTCGCTCGGAGAACCATTCGAGCGATAATCTCGGCTTTGCGGGTACCAGCGCGGCGGCCGAGCCGCGCGCGTGCGCTGCACAAATAGTTGCTCTCGCGACTGCGACCATAGCAGCAATCGCACAAAAGGTCGGCATAAAACGGGTATGCCTAAGTTATAGGCAGCCGCGGATTCCTTGGATTTATCGTTTTACTTCAGGCTGATACCAGCATCCATCAGAATTGGCACGCTGCTTGCAGGTTCTGAGAAGCATCGGTCAATGGCGACCGGCGCAGATAGGCGCGGCATAAGCGCCTACAATAGACACCGACGTCGCAAGGTCTTTGCTCCGGGATTCTCCCATCCCCTGGACGCAATTTCCGGCGGCGTTTTTTTGTGTCCAAATTCAGCCAGCAGAGGGAACCTGCGCATGACAAAGAATTTGCAGACTGGGATTTCGACAACCGGCATGACCCGCCGCAGCATGCTCAAGACGACCGCAGCGGCTGCCCTCATCGGCGCCGTCAAGGCTGCCTTTCCGTCCGGCGCCTTCGCAGCCGGAGCAGGCCCTGAGGTGAAAGGTGCCAAGCTCGGCTTTATCGCTCTCACCGATTCCGCACCGCTGATCATCGCCAAGGAAAAGGGCTTTTTTGACAAATATGGTCTGCCGGAAACGGATGTGGCCAAACAGGCATCCTGGGGTGCGACCCGCGACAATCTCGTGCTGGGCGGTGCCGCAAACGGCATCGACGGTGCGCATATCCTGTCGCCGCTCCCCTATCTCATGCATACCGGCAAGGTGACGCAGAACAACAAGCCGGTGCCGATGGCCATCCTCGCCCGGCTCAACCTCGACAGCCAGGGTATTTCCGTCGCCAAGGAGTATGCCGAGACCGGCGTGCAGCTCGATTCCTCCAAGCTGAAGGCGGCATTCGAGAAAAAGAAGGCGGAGGGCAAGGAGATCAAGGCTGCCATGACCTTCCCGGGCGGTACCCATGACCTCTGGATCCGCTACTGGCTCGCCGCCGGCGGCATCGATCCGAACAAGGACGTTTCGACCATCGTCGTGCCGCCGCCGCAGATGGTTGCCAACATGAAGGTCGGCAACATGGACGTCTTCTGTGTGGGCGAACCGTGGAATGAGCAGCTCGTCAACCAGGGCATCGGCTTTACCGCAGCCACGACCGGCGAGCTCTGGAAGGGTCATCCTGAAAAGGCGCTCGGACTGCGCGCCGAGTGGATCGAAAAGAATCCCAATGCTGCCAAGGCCCTGCTGATGGCCGTCATGGAGGCTCAGCAGTGGTGCGAAAGCATGGACAACAAGGCGGAGATGGCTGACATCCTCGGCAAGCGCCAATGGTTCAACGTTCCGACGAAGGACGTGCTCGGCCGCCTCAAGGGCGACATCAATTATGGCAACGGCCGCGATGTCAAAGCCACCGACCTCTATATGAAGTTCTGGAAAGACGGCGCCTCCTATCCGTTCAAAAGCCACGATAGCTGGTTCATGACGGAAAACATCCGCTGGGGGTATCTGCCGGCGAGCACCGACATCAAGGCGCTGGTCAACCAGGTGAACCGCGAAGACATCTGGCGCGAGGCCGCCAAGGATCTCGGCGTCGCAGCGGCCGATATTCCCGCATCGTCTTCTCGCGGCAAGGAGACTTTCTTCGACGGCAAGGTCTTCGACCCTGAAAATCCCTCGGCCTATCTCGACAGCCTTTCGATCAAGGCTGTCTCGTGACCCGCTCCGGCGCGCGACAGCGCGCCGGCCTTTCATTCACGTGAGGAGCACGTTGATGTCCGCCCTGGCAAATAAAGAAAATCCCTCCATGGCCGCCTCTGCCACGCCGGCGGCAAAGGTTTTGCCATTTTCCGGCAAGCACGGATCGCGGATCGATTTTCGTCGAGCGGCACTGACCGCCCTTCGCAACGTCGTTCCGCCAGTCGTCGTTCTGGCACTCATCCTGCTCGTCTGGCAGGTGCTCTGTTCGTCGGCGGATGCGTCTTTGCCATCGCCGCATCGGGTCTGGCAGGATAGCTATGACCTGATCGCCTATCCGTTTTTCAACTATGGCTCCCAGGATATCGGGCTCGGCTGGCGCGTGCTCATTTCGCTGCAGCGCGTTCTCTATGGCTTTGGGCTTGCCGCGGTCACAGGCGTCATCATCGGTGCGATCATCGGTCAGTCGGTCTGGGCGATGCGTGGCCTCGATCCGATCTTCCAGGTGCTGCGTACGGTTCCGCCGCTCGCCTGGCTGCCGCTGTCGCTCGCAGCCTTCCAGGATTCCAACCCATCGGCGATCTTCGTGATCTTCATCACTTCGATCTGGCCTGTCATCATCAACACCGCCGTCGGCGTCCGCAATATCCCGCAGGATTACCGCAATGTCGCCGAGGTGCTGCGCCTCAACCAGTTCGAGTTTTTCTGGAAGATCATGCTGCCTTCGGCAGCGCCTTACATCTTCACCGGCCTCAGGATCGGCGTTGGCCTCTCCTGGCTCGCCATCGTCGCGGCCGAAATGCTGACGGGCGGCGTCGGCATCGGCTTCTTCATCTGGGACGCATGGAACTCGTCGCGCCTTCCGGACATCATCGTCGCGCTCGCCTATATCGGCATCGTCGGCTTTGCCCTCGACAAGCTGGTGGCAGCACTCGGCAAACTCATCACCCGCGGCGCCATGGCCAACTGAGGAACGCACCTATGAACGCCTATCTGAAGCTTGATCATATCGACAAACATTTCGATCGGGGTGGCGTGCGCGCCGAGGTCCTGAAGGACATCAACCTGACGATTTCCGCGGGCGAATTCGTCTCGATCATCGGCCATTCGGGCTGCGGCAAGTCCACCCTGCTCAACCTCATTGCCGGCCTAACGCCGGTTTCGGCAGGCGCCGTGCTGCTTGAAAACCGAGAGGTCAACGGACCCGGTCCGGAGCGCGCCGTCGTCTTCCAGAACCATTCGCTGCTGCCCTGGCTGACGGTCTACGAGAACGTCAATCTCGCCGTCTCCAAACTCTTCAGCCGAACGAAGACCAAGGCCGAGCGGCATGAGTGGGTGATGGCCAATCTCGACCTCGTGCAGATGGCGCATGCAAGGGATAAGCGGCCTTCGGAAATTTCAGGCGGCATGAAACAGCGCGTCGGCATCGCCCGCGCGCTTGCAATGGAGCCGAAGATCCTGCTGCTCGACGAACCCTTCGGCGCGCTCGATGCGCTGACCCGTGCCCATCTGCAGGACGCGGTGATGGAGATCCACGCCCGGCTCGGCAACACGATGGTGATGATCACCCATGATGTCGATGAGGCGGTGCTGCTGTCCGATCGCATCGTGATGATGACCAACGGCCCGGCGGCCCGCATCGGCGAAGTGCTCGATGTGACCATGCCCCGTCCCCGCAATCGCATCGAACTCGCCTCCGACCGGACATATCTCAAATGCCGCGAAGCCGTGCTGAAGTTCCTCTACGAACGCCACCGCTTCATCGAAGCGGCGGAGTAGAGACCGGGACATAACCTCGGCGTTTGCCGGCCTTGGTTTTCTCGCCTTCGTAGCGGCGCCTGATCTCAGGCGTCGCACTCTCTTTATTCCCCGGGCGTTGCAAAGACCGCGCTGGCATCGCTGACAATTTCCACATGGGAATATGCCGCCTGCCCTGCGGCGGCTGTGTCCGCGCGCATGATCGCGGTGACGATCCGGCCGTGCTCCTCATAGGATTTTGCCAGACGCCCGGGCAGGCGGAACTGCGCCCGCCGAAAAGGCGCAAGCCGCGCTCGTGTCTGAGTCACCATCTCGAAGACATGATCATTATGCGCGCCGCGATAAAGCCGGGTGTGAAATTCGGTATTGTGAGCCGAATATTCTTCTTCCGCGCCGGCATGCACGAGCCTCACCGATCCCCGATGCTCTAGCTCCAGCGCGCGCCGTTCATCGACCGTCATACGCTCGGCCGAGAGCCTGGCGCAGATCGCTTCGAGCTCCGCCATCGCCTCGAACATCGAATGCAGATAGGCCTCGGTGACATTGGTCACGACGGCACTGCGGTTCGGCTCGCGCGCAATCAATCCCATGGCGCCCAGCTCACGCAGAGCCTCGCGTACCGGCGTGCGCGAAACGTCGAAACGAGCCGCAAGCGACACCTCGTCCAGCTTCGCGCCCGGCAGGAGTTCACCCGTAACGATCATGTCGGCAATCGCCCGCACCATCTGTTCGACGGTGGTTCCGGTACGGATCACTTCTCTGCGCCTGGTCTGCTTCACGATACGAATCTGCTCACGTCAACATTCTGCATACAGATGCAGTTCGAGACTCGATAAGTCAAATCGGGCGGCGAAGATATTGTTAAATTTTCACTTTCTGATGCCCGAAATACCTCGGGTGACTCGACTTTGTGCCAACTGCGCAGTCATAATGAACAAGAAATATCTATTGATTACTTTTTACGCAAGAATTCGATCAATCTGTATGCACTTTGCAATGTGCAAGTCTTGCGGTAACGAATAAACTATAAAAAACAATAGATTAATTTCTGGCACATGCATTGCATGCACTTTTCTGTACCCGTTCACAACCGGCCCAGCGCCGCAAGGAGCATTCCGATGACCAAACTCCTTTCCATGAACCGCCGCAATTTCCTCCAGGCTTCCGCTGCCGGTGCGCTTGCCGGCGCCATGCCGGGCCTGATCGCCTCCTCCGCCGCAGCCCAAGCCGCGCTGACCGTCGGCTTCATCTATGTCGGCCCCAAGGATGACTATGGTTACAACCAGGCGCATGCCGAAGGTGCCGCCATCATCAAGGCGCTGCCTGGCATCACCGTCGTCGAGGAAGAGAACGTGCCGGAGACCGTCGATGTCCAGAAGACGATGGAATCCATGATCAACCTCGATGGCGCAACGCTGCTTTTCCCGACCTCCTTCGGCTACTTCGACCCACACATGCTGGCCGTGGCGGCTAAACATCCCGACATCCAGTTCCGCCACTGCGGCGGCCTCTGGCAGGAAGGCAAGAACCCGGCCAACACGGGCTCCTACTTCGGCTTCATCAACCAGGGCCAGTATCTCAACGGCATCACCGCCGGTTATGCGACGAAGAGCAAGAAGATCGGCTTCGTCGCCGCCAAGCCGATCCCGCAGGTTCTGCAGAATGTCAACGCCTTCCTGCTCGGCGCCCGCAGCGTCGATCCCTCTATCACCTGCCAGGTGATCTTCACCGGCGAATGGTCGCTCGCCGTCAAGGAGGCCGAAGCCACCAATGCGCTGGTCGACCAGGGCGCCGACGTCATCACCTGCCATGTCGACAGCCCCAAAGTGGTCGTCGAGACGGCTGCCGGCCGCGGCGCCTTCGTCTGCGGCTATCACGCCAACCAGAGCCCGCTTGCTCCCGAAAAATACCTCACCGGCGCCGAATGGGCCTGGGGCAACGTCTATAGCGACTTTGTCAAGAAGGCGCAGGCCGGCGAAAAGCTCGGCAACTTCGTGCGCGGCGGCTTGAAGGACGGCTTCGTGAAGATGAGCGCACTCGGCCCCGGTGTGTCCGCCGAGGGCCGCAAGGCCTTCGAAGCCACGCAGGCCGACATGATGAAGGGCGGCTTCCCGGTCTTCAAGGGACCGTTGAAGGACAACAAGGGCGATACCGTCGTCACCGCCGACAAGAGCTACGCCGAAGATGCGATCGAGCTCGAAAGCATGAATTATCTGGTCGAGGGCGTCGTCGGGTCCACGGCATAAACCGCGAGGGAGAAGCGCCATGACCATCGAGGCCAATGATCCCGCAATAGCCATCGTGGAAAAACCGGCTTCCCTGCGCCCCGTCCTCGAATGGATCGCGCGGCGAACCGAGCCTGTTTGCATCGGTCTTGCCGCCATCCTGATCGGTCTTGCGCTCTTCTCCCTCTTCATCCTGGCGGTCGGCAAGTCGCCGGCCACCCTCTTCCAACTGATGTACACCGGCGGCTTCGGCAGCTGGTTTTCGGTGCAGAACAGCTTAAGTCGTGCCGCACCCCTTCTCCTGACGGCACTCTGCGTCGCCCTGCCCGCCCGTCTCGGCCTCGTCATCATCGGCGGGGAAGGAGCGGTCGTGCTGGGCGGCGTTGCCGCCGCAGCCATGGCTCTGCCGCTCGCCGGCACCGCGCCTGTCTTCCTCACCCTCATTCTGATGGCGATCGCCGCCATGGTGGTCGGCGGCATCTGGATCGGCCTTGCCGGTTTTCTACGCCACTATCGCGGCGTCAACGAAACCATCTCGTCGCTGCTGCTCTCCTATATCGCCATTGCCCTGATGAACCAGTTCGTCGAAGGGTTGCTGCGCGATCCGGCAAGCCTCAACAAACCGTCGACCAGGCCGCTGCCGGCGGAATACATGCTCGGCAATATTCCCGGTATGGACGTGCATTGGGGCCTGGTCATCGGCATCCTCGCCTGCGTGGTCTCCTGGATCGTGATCGAGGCCACGAGCTACGGTTTTGCCGCCCGCATCGCCGGCGGCAACGTGCGCGCTGCCCAGATCCAGGGACTGCCGGTCGGCAAGCTGATCGCCGGATTTACCGCGCTTGCCGGCAGTTTTGCCGGCCTGGCGGGCATGATCGAAGTGGCGGCGGTGCAGGGAAGTGCCAATGCCTCGCTTGCCGCCGGCTACGGTTATACCGGCATCCTCGTCGCCTTCCTCGCCAGGCACAATCCGCTGGCGATCATTCCGGTGGCGATCCTGCTCGGCGGCATCGACGCCTCGGGCGGCCTCATCCAGCGGCGTATGGGCCTGCCGGATGCGACGGTTCTGGTGCTGCAGGGCACGCTCTTCATCGTCATTCTCTTCTGCGAGACCTTCTACGGCCGCTTCAAGATCTTCAATCCCGACCTCTGGAAAAGGAGCCTCTGATGGAAGAGACAGGCATCGGCATCTGGGGCGTGCCGCTGGCGATCTTCGCCGGCGCCATCCGTGTTTCCACCCCCTTCATCTTCGTCAGCCTCGGCGAGACGATCACCGAGCGCTCCGGCCGCATCAATCTCGGCCTGGAAGGCACGCTGGTCTTCGGCGCCATGACGGCCTATGCGGTGGCCGTCATGACCGGCTCTCCGACCCTCGGCGTGCTGGCCGCAATGGTGGCAGGCGCGATCTTCGGCCTCATCCACGGCTGGATCTGCAAGTTCCCGAAGGTCAACGACATCGCCATCGGCATCGCCATGATGCAGTTCGGTCTCGGCATGGCGTTCTTCCTCGGCAAATCCTTCATCCAGCCGGTGGCGCCGAAACTGCCCTCGATCCCGCTCGGCGGCTGGTCGAGCACTCCACAGATCCAGGCGGCGCTCAATATCAACGTGCTGTTCTTCATCGGCGCGGCCCTTGCCCTCTTCCTGTTCTGGGCCTTCAAGAACACCCGCATCGGCCTGATCCTGCGCGTCGTCGGCGACAGCACCGACGCCGCCCGGGCCATGGGCATCCACCCGGACCGGGTTCGCTTGCTGGCAACAGCAGTGGGCGGTTCGCTGGCGGCAATCGGCGGCGCCTATCTCTCGCTCTATTATCCGGGCTCGTGGAACGAAGGCATCTCGTCGGGCCAGGGCCTGATGGCCGTGGCCCTCGTCATCTTCGCCCGCTGGAACCCGATCGGCTGCTTCCTCGCTGCCCTGCTTTTCGGCGGCGCTGGCGCGCTCGGCCCGGCGCTGCAATCGGTCGGCGTCACACAAGGCTACTACCTTTTTTACGCCGCGCCTTACGTGCTCACCCTCGTCATCTTGATCGCCACCTCCTCGCCCACCCGCTCGCTCGCCGGTGCGCCGGGCGCGCTGTCGCTCACGAAATAACGGAGCTTCCGATGAACGGACTTGGCGGTCTCAACAAATCCGAACACGGTGTCGGCATCGGCCTCGTTCAGCTCCAGCTGCCGGTGACTGTCACCAAAGCGGACTTGGCAAAACAGACGCAGGTGATCGTCGATCTGGTGGCCAAGGCGCGGCGCAACCAGCCGGGCATGGACCTCGTCGTCTTTCCTGAATACGCGCTGCACGGCCTCTCCATGGACATCAATCCGGAGATCATGTGCACGCTCGACGGGCTGGAGGTCGCGGCCTTCAGGCAAGCCTGCAGGGACAACCGGATCTGGGGCTGCTTCTCGATCATGGAGTTGAATCCTGGCGGCATGCCCTACAATTCCGGCATTGTCATCGACGGTGAGGGCGAGTTGAAGCTCTATTACCGCAAGATGCATCCCTGGATCCCCGTCGAGCCGTGGGAGCCCGGCGATCTTGGCATCCCTGTCATCGAGGGTCCGCGGGGCGCCAAGCTCGCGCTGATCATCTGCCATGACGGCATGTTCCCGGAGATGGCGCGCGAATGCGCCTATAAGGGCGCCGAAATCATGATCCGCACGGCCGGCTACACGGCGCCGATCCGCGACGCCTGGCGCTTCACCAACCAGGCCAACGCCTTCTGCAACCTGATGGTTACCGCCAATGTCTGCATGTGCGGTTCGGACGGCACCTTCGATTCCATGGGTGAAGGCATGATCTGCAATTTCGACGGCGCGATCATCGCCCACGGCACATCCGGCCGGCCCAACGAGATCATCACCGCCGAGGTGCGTCCTGACCTGGTGCGCGAGGCCCGGCTTGGCTGGGGGGTGGAGAACAATATCTACCAGTTCGGCCATCGCGGCTACGTCGCCGTCGACGGCGGCGCCCAGGATGCGCCCTACACCTACATGAACGACCTCGTCGCCGGCAAATACCGCCTGCCATGGGAAGACGAGATAAAGGTCAAGGACGGCACGTCCTGCGGATTTGACAAGCCGATGCGCCGTTACGGCGAACCCCTCAAACCTGCCGCGGAATAGGAGAGAGAATGATGGACGCGATGGTCGACACCAAAGGGCATTTTATCGACGCCGATCCGTATCCGTGGCCCTATAACGGCGCTCTGAGGCCTGATAACACCGCCCTCATCATCATCGACATGCAGACCGATTTCTGCGGCAAGGGCGGTTATGTCGACCATATGGGCTACGACCTGTCGCTGGTGCAGGCGCCGATCGAACCGATCAAGCGTGTGCTGGCCGCCATGCGGGCCAAGGGCTACCACATCATCCACACCCGCGAGGGCCATCGCCCCGACCTCGCCGATCTGCCGGCCAACAAACGCTGGCGCTCGCAGCGCATCGGCGCCGGCATCGGCGATCCCGGCCCCTGCGGCCGCATCCTGACGCGCGGCGAACCCGGCTGGGACATTATCCCCGAGCTCTACCCGATCGAAGGCGAGACGATCATCGACAAGCCCGGCAAGGGTTCGTTCTGCGCCACCGATCTCGAACTCATCCTTAACCAGAAGCGCATCGAGAACATTATCCTCACCGGAATCACCACCGATGTCTGCGTCTCGACGACGATGCGCGAGGCGAACGACCGCGGCTACGAATGCCTGCTTCTGGAGGATTGCTGCGGTGCGACCGACTACGGAAACCATCTCGCCGCCATCAAGATGGTGAAGATGCAGGGCGGCGTCTTCGGCTCGGTCTCCAATTCCGCGGCTCTAGTCGAGGCGCTGCCCTGATGCCGTCATTGCGTGCCCATGTCTTTCGCGTGCCAGCCGACGGCCCCGATGATGTTGCCGGCGTCGAGGCGCTCTTTGCCAGCGGCCTTCAGGCGAACAACATCGTCGCCGTTCTCGGCAAGACGGAAGGCAACGGCTGCGTCAATGATTTTACCCGCGGTTATGCCACCCGCAGCTTCGAGACATTGTTCAGTAGATATGGCGTCGACGGCGTCTCGATCATCATGTCCGGCGGCACCGAGGGTGCGCTCTCGCCGCATTGGACGGTTTTTGCGCGTGAAACCGTAGAAACCCCGGGCGAACGGGCGCTGGCCATTGGTGTGTCGCGTACCCCCGCGCTGCCCCCCGAACATCTCGGGCGCCGGGAACAGATCCTGCTCGTTGCCGAAGGCGTGAAGTCCGCGATGAGGGATGCCGGCATCGATGATCCCGCCGATGCCCATTTCGTGCAGATCAAGTGTCCGCTGCTCACCTCGCGCCGGATTGCCGAGGCCGAGGCAGCAGGCAGGACGGTCGCAACCCACGACACGCTGAAATCCATGGGCCTCTCGCGCGGCGCTTCGGCTCTCGGCGTCGCCGTGGCACTCAGCGAGATAGATGCGACATCGATCAACGATGCCGACATCTGCACACGTTTCGATCTCTTTTCCCGCTGCGCCTCAACCTCGTCCGGGGTCGAACTCACCGATCACGAAATCATCGTCCTCGGCATGAGCGCAAAATGGTCCGGTCCGCTGTCGATCGACCACGCGGTCATGCGGGATGCGATCGACGCGCATTCCGTCAGGAAAGCCCGCGAACGCCTGCCGGAAAACAGCCGGCTGGCGGCGGTTCTCGCCAAGGCCGAGCCGGACCCGTCCGGCAGGATCGGCGGCAGGCGCCACACGATGCTCGATGACTCGGATATTGCAGGCACCCGCCATGCCCGTGCCTTCGTCGGCGGCGTTCTCGCCGGCATCTTCGGCATTACCGATCTCTATGTGTCCGGCGGCGCCGAACACCAGGGTCCGCCCGGCGGCGGTCCCGTCGCCATCATCGTCGAAAAGGAGCAATGAAGTGAGCACAGTCCGCGACACGCCCCTTCCGCAAGCCGGCAAGGCCGTCGGCATCGAGACGCTCGATATGACCATGCGTTTCGGCAGCTTCACCGCGCTCGACAACGTCTCGATCACCGTTCCGGCCGGGTCTTTTCACGCGCTTCTCGGCGAAAACGGCGCCGGCAAGTCGACCCTCGTCAAATGCATCATGGGTTTCTATCACGCCACGTCAGGCTCGCTGTCGGTCGACGGCCGCGAGGTGGCGGTGGCCTCACCCAAGGATGCCGCGGCCTATGGGCTCGGCATGGTCTACCAGCATTTCACCCTGGTTCCCTCTCTGACCGGCGCGGAAAACCTAGTCATCAGCCGTGCCGAAGTACCCGCGGTGATCAACTGGGCCAGGGAACGCAAGGATCTGGCGGGGTTCATGGAACGCATGCCGTTCAAGATCCCGCTCGACAGGCCGGTGAGCGAGCTTGCGGCCGGCGAAAAACAGAAACTCGAAATCGTCAAGCAGCTCTATCTCGGCCGCTCCTTCCTCGTGCTCGACGAGCCGACCTCGGTGCTGACGCCGGCCGAAGCCGATGAGATGCTCGGCATCGTCCGCGGGATGACCGAGCGCGACGAGCTCACCGTGCTGATGATCTCCCACAAGTTCCACGAGGTGACGAAGTTCGCTGATGCCGTCTCGATCCTGCGGCGCGGCAAGCTGGTCGGTACCGGTAAGGTCGGCGAGCTCTCCACCGCCGAGATGGCGGGGATGATGATCGGCGACGTCAAGCTCGCCGAGCTCGACAGCCGTCTGCCGGTGGCGGAAGCGGCCAAATCCGTGCTCACTGTGACCCAGGTGAAAGCTCCGGATCGCTCCGGCCTGAAGACGATCGAGATCGACGCGCTGACCGTCCGCTCCGGCGAGATCGTCGGCATCGCCGGCATATCTGGCAACGGCCAGAAGGAGCTGACGGAAATTCTGGCCGGCCAGCGCCCGACGGATAGCGGCGAGGTCATGGTCAATGGCGAGACTTACGGCGCCACCCGTGAGGAGACCCGCAAGAACAAGGTGCGTTTCATCCCCGAAGAGCCGTTGCAGAATGCCTGTGCGCCCAAGATGACCGTGAGCGAGAACCTTGCGTTCCGCACTTTCGACTTGAGGCTGGACGGCAAAGACGCGATCTGGCTGAACAAGGGCGGCATGAAGAAGCGTGCCTCAGCGCTGATCTCCGATTTTAAGGTCAAGACGGCCTCTTCCTCCTCGCCGATCGCAGCCCTTTCGGGTGGCAACGTGCAGCGGGCAGTGCTCGCCCGCGAACTGACGGGTGAGGTCGATCTGCTGATCGTCTCGAACCCTTGTTTCGGCCTCGATTTTTCGGCCGTTGCCGAAATCCGCGCCCGCATCATGAAGGCCCGCAATTTAGGCGCCGCCGTGCTGCTGCTCTCCGAAGACCTCGACGAACTGCTCGAGATGTCCGACCGCATCATGGTCATTTCGGAAGGCAGGCTGGTTTACGAGACACCGGCGCGCTCGGCCGATATCGGCGTGATCGGCGCCCACATGGCGGGGCATCATTGATGGCGAAGATCAAGGCAGAGCCTTTCGCCTTTCCGGTGAAGCACGATGAGCTCGCCCTCATCGTCATCGACATGCAGCGCGATTTCGCCGAGCCCGGCGGTTTCGGTGCCAGCCTCGGCAATGATGTCAGCCGTATCACCAGGATCGTGCCTGACGTCAAACGCCTCATCCAGGGCTTCCGCAATGCCGGCCTGCCTGTGATCCATACGATGGAGTGCCACCGGCCCGACCTCTCCGACCTGCCGCCGGCCAAACGCGACCGCGGCAATCCGGCGCTCAGGATCGGCGACGAAGGCCCGATGGGCCGCATCCTGATCTCGGGCGAACCCGGCACGGCAATTCTTCCGGAACTCGCTCCGCTGAAGGGCGAAGTCGTCATCGAAAAACCCGGCAAGGGCGCCTTCTACGCGACCGACCTCGGCACCGTGCTGCGGCAGAGGGGCATTCGGCAACTCGTCTTTGCCGGTGTCACCACCGAAGTCTGCGTGCAGACGACGATGCGCGAAGCAAACGACCGCGGCTATGAATGCCTTCTCGCCGAGGAGGCGACGGAAAGTTATTTCCCCGAATTCAAAGCCGCAGCCATCGCCATGATCCGCGCCCAGGGTGCAATCGTCGGCTGGACCGCCCATGTCGACGACATTTTGGAAAGCATCGCCCATGCCTGAAACGACCCGCGAACGCCTGACGTCAGGCGGCTGGAAGGAGTTGGAATTCTGCCCTTTCCGCGATGCCGTCACTATCCACTGGATCCGCCCCTTCGAGGGCGATCAGCCGGGCGTGGCGCTGTTGAAATATGAGCCCGGCGCCTCCGTTCCCCGCCATCGCCACGAGGGGCTGGAGACCATCCTGGTGCTCGATGGCGTTCAATCCGACGAGACGGGCGATTACATCAGAGGTAGTTATATCGTCAATGCGCCGGGCAGCGAACACTCGGTCTGGAGCGATACCGGCTGTGTCGTGCTCATCCAGTGGGACCGGCCCGTGAAAATACTCGAAGACGAAATTGCCTGAACCCGGCACCCGCCTTGGAGATCGGCCCGACGATCCACAAGGACATGAGCGTCAAAGCAGCATCGAGGCTCCGCGATCGATATAGGTATCCAGAAATTGCTCGAGCCGGGGGTTTCTCGGTCGTTTGAAGACGTCCTGCGGCGGGCCGGTGAACAGCACCTTGCCGTGATCGAGAAAGACGATCTGCTGGCCGACCGTTGCGGCAAATCCGATCTCGTGGGAGACGACGACCATCGTCATGCCCTCGGCGGCGAGATCGCGCATGACGTTCAGCACTTCGCCGGTCAGCTCGGGATCGAGCGACGAGGTCGGCTCGTCAAAGAGCATGATCTTCGGGTTGAGGGCAAGCGCCCGGGCAACAGCGACGCGCTGTTGCTGCCCTCCCGAGAGCTGCGACGGATAGTGCCCTGCCCTGCCCTCCAGGCCGACCTTGACGAGCTGGGCCATTGCCCGCTCCTCGGCATCCCTACGGCTCATCTTGTGAACGGTCTTCAACGCTTCGCTGACATTGCCGAGCGCCGTCATATGCGGCCAGAGATTGAACTGCTGAAAAACCATGCCGATCTGCGATCGAATTTGCCGATTCACAGCAGCCGGCACCCGCTCACGGACGCCCTTGGCGTTTTCCGCAAAGCCAAGCACCTCGCCGTTGACGGTAATCGTCCCCTTGGTCGATTCCTCGAGAAAGGCCATACAGCGCAGCAGCGTACTCTTGCCGGATCCGGATGGCCCGATGACGCAGGAAACCTGCCCCTGAACGATATCCAGGTCGATGCCGTGCAGCACGGTGGAGCTGCCGAAGGTCTTGACGAGATTTTTGACTGCGATCGCAGGAATGCTCATATGTTGAAAAACCTGAATCTGGTGAGTTTCGTTTCGGCGAGGTGACCGAGCCAGCCGGTGAGTTCGACCAGCACCCAATAAAATAAAGCAAGAACGAAGAGCGCTTCGACGAAAGCATATTGCTGCGAGCCGATGGCGCTCAGCGTCGCCGTCAACTCCGGCACGGTGATGATGGACAGCACGGCCGTCTCCTTCATCAGGATGACCGTCATGTTGACCGAAGGCGGCAACACCAGCATGGTCATCTCCGGCAGCAATATGCGTCGGATGATCTGCCCTTGTGTCAGGCCGACGCATATCCCGGCCTCGATATGTCCCTTCGGGACGGCGGCAAAGCCCGAGCGGAATATCTCACTGAAATAAGCCGCGCCGTAGATGGAAAGGCCGATGACGCCTGCCGGGATCGGATCGAGCGACAATCCGACGAATGGCCCGCCGTAGTAGACGAGGAATATCTGAATGAGGAACGGCGTGCCGCGGAGCACCGCGATTACAATGCCGAACGCCTTGTCCAGGATGACGCCGCCAAAACGTCTGGCGACGGCGACAAGGAAGCCGAGCACGGCAGCGGCCGGGGTGGTGATGATCCAGATGACGATGGTGACCCATGCACCGCTGAGGATGTCCGGTAAGTTGCTGACAATCACATTGATGTCGAAGGTCATCGCGGCACTCCCGGCAGGGAGCGTTCGATCAGGCCGCCCGCAAGGGCAACGATCCAATTGATGACGAGATAGATCAGTCCGGCGGAAGCGAAAATCTCGAGCGGCAGGAAGGTACTGCCCGCAAGGTCCTGGGCCATGCGCGTCAACTCGACGACCCCGACGACCGAGACCAGCGAAGACGCCTTCAGGATAAGGATCGCTTCGTTCACGAGCGCCGGAAAGGTCAGGCGCAGGGCGATCGGCGCCTTGATGCGGCGGAAGATCTGAACGGGTGTCATGCCGACCATTTCGCCAGACTCGACAAGGCCCGTCGGGACACTGGAAAATCCGCCGCGCAGATTTTCAGCCTGATAGGCAGCGGTACACAGCGAAAGACCAATGATGGCTGCAACGATGCTCGGCACGTTGATGCCGATCGCCGGCAGCAGGTTATAGATCAGCAGCAGCTGCACCAGCAGCGGCACGCCACGAAAGAAGCTGACGAAAATCCGCGCCGGCAGTGCAAAGAGCCGCTGTCGCGAAAGCAGCATGCCGGAAATGACGATGGCGATCGCAAAGCCGATCAGGATAGAAACCACGCTGATCGTCACCGTGTAGATCGCAGCTTGCAGAAGCAGTTCGAAAAGCTTGATGGACATGGGCGGTGTTTGCCTGGACGCTGCGGCCGTGAACTCTGATGCCACGGCAGATTGCGCCCCGACCGATGGCGGGGCGCGTTCGTTTCACCGGCAGCTAATCAGAATGCCGGATCCTTGACGGCGTCCGGCGTATCAAAAGATGCACCGAACCACTTCTTCTGCAGCTCAGCCATGCGTCCATCTGCCTTGATCTTGAGCATTGCGGCATCGATCGCATCCATCAGCGGGGCGTGATCGGCATCCTTGAGACCGATGAAGCCGAAATAGGACTTCTTGCCGAATGGCGGCTGGACGACTTCGAACGTGCCCTTTCGCTGGCTGGCGACGAAGGCGATATTGGGCAGCGAATTGGCAACGCCGGCAATGCGCCCGGCTGCGAGATCGGCGTAGGATTCGGTAAAGGCCGGATATTCGCGCACGTCGACCTTGGTCGGCAGCGTCCCAGAGAATTCCTTCAGCTGGTCGAGCTGAGCAGTTGCCTTGCCGACGCCGATCTTCTTGCCGGCAATATCTTCCGGCTTGCTGATCGTCGTATCGCCAGCCTTCTTCAGGATCGCAATCGTCGCTTCGGCGATCGGCGGCGTGAAGCGATAGCGCTCCAAGCGCTTCTTGGTGATCGTTGCAGGGCCTGCGACGACATCGAATTTGCCGGCCTCGAGCGCGGGGAAGACGCCATCCCAGGGAAGCGCCACCCACTCGATCTTGACACCGAGTTCCTTGCCGATCTCGGCAAAGAGGTCGACGTTCAAACCGGTGTGTTCACCGGCATCGATATAGTCGAACGGTGCGAAAGCCGTTTCGGTGCCAACCTTGAGGGTGCCGGCTGCCTTGACGGCTGCCAGCGTGTCGGCTGCATGGGCGGAAACGGCTGCTCCGAACAGGAACGCAGCGCCGACCAGACCCTTCAGCAGTGAATTTGCCTTCATGATCATCTCTCCAGTTTTTACTCCCCCGGCGGAGGAGTTTTTGTTCCCGACTTCGATTTCCTCGGTGCGGATTTCTATGCTCCGCTTTTGACTATACAAATAGATATAGGCTGGCCTAGAGTGTCAATGTAAAAGACGAGGAACGCAAAATTTGTGCCGGGTGGCGTCGATCTCGCCGGCATGACCGTTCCGCATTCATGATCGTTGACGCCTAATGAGGTGCGGGCTTGGTGTCGATTTACCAGCGTATTTTCACGGATATCGAGACGAAGATCATCAGTGGCGCCTGGCGGCCGGGTGACCGTATTCCCGTCGAGCACGAACTGGTAGCGGAATATCGGTGCTCGCGCATGACGGTCAGCAAGGCGCTGTCGGCGCTTGCCGAGCGCGGCATGATCGTCAGACGGCGCAAGACCGGTTCGTTCGTCGCATCGCCCCAGATCGACCGCACGGTGATGGATATCCAGGATATCAGCACCGAAGCGGAACTGGCCGGGCACGAGCACCGCTTCGAAATCCTCGCCCGCAAGATCGAGCGCCTTGGCGAGGCGGAGGCGCAGCAGCTGTCGGAACCTGCCGATGCAGAAGTCCTCAGGCTTCAATGCCTGCATATGGTCGACGGCAGACCGAATGCCATCGAGCGGCGGATCATCATGCTCGACGCCGTGCCAGGGGCGAGAGAAGAGAGCTTCACCTCGATCCCGCCCGGCAAATGGCTGCTTGAGCAAGTGCCCTGGTCCAAGGCCAAACATGTCATTCGTGCCGTCTCGGCCGATACCGTGACGGCGCGGATCCTGCAGACGGAAAGGGGCGAGGCGTGCCTGAGCTTCGTCCGCCAGACCTGGCAGAACGGCCGCACGGTGACATATGTCGAGTTTATCCATCCAGGCGACCGGTTCCAGTTTGCGGGGACGTTTCATCCGGCAGCAAATTGAGTCTGACGCAAATCAGAAGAGGTTCTGCAAGTGACCGATGAGGGCCTCAAGGCGATCCCGCTGAAAAGTCTGCAGGCGTTCGAGGCGGTGGGACGCTGCGGCGGGGTGACGGCTGCAGCCCTCGAGCTCAAGGTCTCGCCGGGAGCGATCAGCCAGCAGATTCGCAAGATCGAAAGCTTTCTTGGCGTTTCGCTTCTGGAACGCAGCGGACGAACAGTCGAGCTCACCGCCTGGGGCCGGCTCTACCACCAGGAGATATCTAAGGGGTTCGAGCAATTTGCGCTCGCCCAGCAGCTGTTGGAAAAGGCGCGTAACGAGACGGCGCTGGTTCTCAGTTCGCTTTCCTCCGTCGTCAATAAATGGATCGGCAGGCGCATCTTCGACTGGCAGGCGCTTCATCCCGACGTGCAGGTGAGGATCATCGGACGCGACAAAGAGCCCCGCATCGGCTTCGACGATATCGATTTCCGCGTCAGCTACGGGTCGGACGTGCTGCAGCACGAACATTATACCGAACTGTTTCGCGATTGGGTCGTGCCTGCCTGTTCGCCGGCGTTGATGCAGGATCGCGCGCATGCGGCTCGCGATCTCTTCGAACACCCCCTCCTCCATGTCGAGTGGGAACGGCACTTCACCCCCTACCCCAGCTGGGCGGAGTTTGCCGCCAAGGCCGGCGTCTCCTTCGACGCGGCAACGCCCGGCCTCTCCTTCACCCTGTCGAGCAGTGCGATTGACGCGGCCGTCAACAAGCGCGGTATCGTTCTCGCGCAGATGTCGATGATATCGGATGAGCTCGATGCGCAAACGCTCGTCATTCCCGTCGACCTGCGCATTGCACTGCGCGAAAGCTATTTTCTCGCCTGGGATCGGGCGGCCTTGCAGAAGCCCCGCGGGCGCGAATTCCGCGATTGGCTCATTGCTATTTCCCGTCAGCAGGCCTTGGCGTCAGCGCCCAAGCCGACACTTTAGAAAAACTAAAACGGAACTCAGTCTTGGGATATTGATGAAAATTTGCGCCTGGCGATAATTTGCGCAGTCGCCTTTCCTTGGCGGCGTGGCCGACATGACAGGAGAGCTCAATGGCGCGGACCGACAAGATGAAACTCGGGACTTTCGTCTATACGTTCGGCTTTCACCCTGCCTCCTGGCTGCATCCGGCAAGTGATGTCAACGGCGCCAACGACTTCGCTCACCTGCTCGATGTCGCCAGACGATCGGAGGCAGCCAAGTTCGATTTCATGTTCATGGCGGATTCTCCTGCCGCTGCCGTCGGCGATCCTTATGCGCTTGCCCGCATTCCCACAAAGATGAACCGCTTCGAACCGCTCTCGCTGCTTTCAGCTCTGGCGGTCACCACCAACGATCTCGGCCTCGTGGCGACGGTGTCGACGAGCTATTACGAGCCATACAATGTGGCGCGCCTGTTCGCCTCGATCGACCATCTGAGCAAGGGCCGCGTCTGCTGGAACGTCGTCACGTCAGATCACGACGAAACCGGCTACAACTTCAATCGCGAAGGGCTCGATCCGCATGCGCTGCGTTACGAGCGCGGCAACGAGTTCATCGATGTCGTGTTCGGTCTTTGGGATAGCTTCGAGGAAGGCGCACTGCTTCTCGACCGTGAAAACGGTGTCTACTATGACAAGGACAAGCACCACACGCTCAATCACAAGGGCAAGCACTTCCAGGTTCGCGGGCCTCTCAACATTGCGCGAACGCCCCAGGGCCGCCCGGTCATCGCCCAGGCGGGTGGTTCGGAACCCGGAATGGAGATGGCGGCGCGCACGGCCGAGATCGTCTTCAGCCTCGCATCGAATATCGACCGGAACCGGGCCTTTTACGAAAACGTCAAGCGCCGGATGCCGCCCTTTGGGCGCGATCCCGACGACCTGAAAATCATGCCGGGCATCGTGATCAACGTCGGTGAAACCGAAGCCGTGGCAAAGGCGAAGGTGGATTATCTCATCGACAAGATGCACCCGGATGTCGGCCGGCTGATGCTCTCCGAATTCCTGGAAGCGGATCTGCGCGACGTGGCGCTCGACAAGCCTTTCCCCATGGATCGGCTGCCGGCAGCACCCAAGGGATCACGCGCCCTGTTCGACGAACTGGTCGATTTCGTGAAAAGCGGCCATACCGTCGGCGAACTCATCCGGCACTATGCCGAGAAGCATACCGGCAACGGCATCACAGGCACGCCGGGCCAGATCGCCGACTACATGGAGGAATGGTTCGAGACGCGTGCGGCCGACGGCTTCATCCTGATGTTCCCCACCTTGCCGTCCAGCCTCGACGACTTCGTGCGGCTTGTCCTGCCGGAGCTTCGCCGCCGCGGGCTGTTTCGTGAGGAATACGAGGGCAAGACCTTGCGCGAAAACCTCGGCCTTTCAATGCCTGTCAATCGCTTTGGCAAAACCCAAGAGCCAGCCCAATGACTGCCGAGGCTTTGATCAGCGAAGCGGACTTCAAGCTTTCGATGCGTCATCTGGCGGGTGCGGTCAGCGTGATTACGGTCGGCGACGGGCAAGACCGCACCGGCTTCACGGCAACGTCGGTCTCCTCGCTTTCGGCGGAGTTGCCGTCCGTCATCGTCAGCGTCAACCGAGCATCTTCCTCATGGCCGGCGCTGCAGCAGTACGGCTGCTTCTGCGTCAACGTGCTCGCCGCCGACCAGCAGCAGGTGGCGCAATCCTTTGCCGGCCTTGACGGACGAAAGGGCGCCGAGCGCTACGGCGATGCGGGATGGTATCGCCTCAAGACCGGCGCGGCCGCCCTTGAAAATGCCTTGACGGTCCTGGACTGCAAGCTCGAAACCGCATTCCACTACAATTCCCACGCTATTTTGGTCGGGCATGTCTGCGCGATCGAAATCCGGCAGGGCATAGGGCCGCTGCTCTATTGGCGCGGTGGCTATCATCAACTTCCGGCGGAAGTTGATGATAGCAGTCTAGCGAAGCCGCTCCGACAATAGCCCTATCGATGCGACATCCGCATTGGCGAAGGCAAGTCTGAGGTAGCGCTCCTGCCCCTCCCCGAAATAGGCGCCGGGCAAGCAAACAACGCCGGATTCCTTGGCAAGTTTTTCGGCAACCTCTAAAGACGATCGATCGGCGTAAGGATGGCGGACAAAAGCGAAGTAGGCGCCGATTGCTCCGATCCGCCAATCCGGCAGCCCGGAAAAAACCTGCCTCAACGCCTCCGCCCGGCGAGCGATCTCTAGCCGGTTGCCGGCCCGCCAGTCGGCGAGCGCTGGGATCGCCGATGCAACCGCGATCTGAGCCGAACGCGGCGCGCAGATCTGCATATTGTCCATCACCTTGGCGATCTCGGCGATGAGTCTTGGGCCTGCCGTGATTGCACCCAGTCGATGACCGGGAATGCAGAAGGACTTGGAAAAGCTGTAGAGAAGAATGAGTGTGTCCTGCCAGCCCGGCTCCGAGAGAAGAGCGTGCGGCCACCCGTCATCCTCGCCAAGGAAATCGCGATAGGTTTCATCGAGGATCAACCAGGCGCCATATTTCAGGCAAAGCACAAAAAGCTCGTGAAGCAGGCTTGGCGGATACACCGCTCCGGTGGGATTGTTGGGTGTCACGACGGCGAGCATCTTCGCGCCGGCCGCAAGGGCTGCCTCGGCCGACTTCAGATCGGGAAGAAAACCGCTGGCGGGGTCGCAATCGACCAACCGGCGACCGATCCCCAGCATCGACAGCGTCGTGTCGTAGTTGAAATAGAAGGGATTGGTGAGCGCGACCATATCGCCCGCGCCCGCAAGCGCGATCGCCGTACACATGAACGCCTGATTGCAGCCGGCGGTAATGTGGATATTACCGGCGGAAAGGTCGACGCCGTAAAACTCGGCAAGATGAGCCGCGTAGGCCTTGCGCAATAAAGGTTCACCTTCGATCGGCCCGTAACCCGTCATGGCCTGTTGCCCAGCCGCTTCGCCCAGAAGCCGCAGCATCTCCGGATGCGCGGGATAGCCAGGCACGGCTTGCGACAGGTCGATGAGCGGCCCTTTTTCCCCCTTGTATTCGTGGCTCCAGGCGACGACGGAAGGAATGGGTGGGGCAGAGAGGCGGGCAACGAGCGAATTGGGTTTTGCAGCGATCATATCGATTTCTCTTTGACACCGATTGCTACAACGATACCAATTGTTTTCTCAACCTCTTTGTCTGACGAGACGGACCTGAAGCGGAGACGCATGCGCATGGTGTGGGATAAAACGCGGCTGGAACAGCTGCGCGCAGAATTTGCAGATGCCAATGGCGGCGAGATATTCGACGAGAAGTTTCGCAAAGTGGCGGAGAAGATCATCTCCAAGAGCGGCACGAGACTGGCGCCCTATGCCGGAATACCGACCTTCCTCAGCGCACCCTACATACCGGTCGCGGCAGATGATCCGGATTTCGGCAATCTCCAGGTTGCAATCACCGGGGTCCCCATGGATCTTGGCGTCACCAATCGTCCAGGCTCGCGTTTCGGACCGAGAGCACTTCGCGCCATCGAAAGGATCGGCCCTTATAATCACGTCCTCGCCACGGCGCCGGTCTTCGATCTTCGGGTCGCCGACATCGGTGACGTATCGTTCCAAAGCCGTTACCGGCTGGAGCTTAGCCACGACGATATCGAAAAACGCATCGGCCAGATCGTCGATGCCGGCGTTGCCCCGCTTTCCGTCGGCGGCGATCATTCCATCAGCCACCCGATTTTGAAGGCCATCGGTCGGCAGCAGCCGGTCGGCCTCATTCATATCGATGCTCATTGCGATACAAGCGGCGCCTTCGATCAGACGAAGTTTCATCACGGCGGGCCGTTCCGCAATGCGGTGCTGGACGGCGTGCTCGATCCGACAAGGACAATCCAGATCGGCATCCGTGGTTCGGCGGAATATTTATGGGAATTCTCCTATGCGTCGGGAATGACCGTGATCCACGCAGAGGATATCAGCGGAATGGGGATTGCGGCCGCCATTGCCAAGGCAAAATCCATCGTCGGCGACGGCCCGACCTATCTTTCCTTCGACGTCGACAGCCTCGATCCGAGCTTTGCGCCCGGCACGGGCACGCCCGAGGTCGGTGGATTGACCACACGTGAGGTCCTTGAGCTGATACGCGGCCTGAAAGGGATCAACCTGGTGGGTGGTGACGTCGTCGAAGTTGCCCCGCAATATGACGCAACGACCAACACAGCACACGCCGCAGCACAGGTGCTCTTTGAGATCCTGAGCCTCATGGTGTTTAGTCCCTCGATCGGCAAACGCTGAGGCCGACCTCTCGGTCATCTCTGGCAATTGACCGGATGGGCCAAGACCATGTCGTTCGCGCAAAACCGCCGCACAGTTTTGCGCGACATGCTTTAACCAACGCCCCTCAAAAATTCTTCGGTTTCGATGAGTTCGAGCTGCACGGAAAACCGATCGTGCAGAAGTTCCAGTGACGCGTCATGCGTGTCGTCGGCGCCGCTGCAGACGGCGTCCTTGAGCACGATGACACGATAGCCGAGATCGATGGCGCCGAGCGTCGTGGCAAGCACGCAGACGTCGGTTTCCCCGCCGGTTACGACAAGCGTATCGACCCGCTCGGATTGAAGAATCGCATGCAGGCGACCGTCGAACCAAGGGGAATAGGTGCGTTTGTCGAAATACCTTGCCGGCGGAACCAACGCCGCCAGCGATGACGCCAGATCGATCAAGTCGCGCGGAAGATGCTCGCCCGTCATCATCCACCATTTCCGGTAATAGTCCCGCCATTTCCCCGGCATGTCGTCCGCACGCTCGGGTGGCAGGAAGCGGGTGAAGATCGTTCGCGATGGGTGCCGCCCGGCCAGCTCTTCGATCTGGGGAGAGACCCGCGCCATCCAGGGGACGTGCCACGGCGTGTCTTCGGCAAACATCCGCTGCATATCGACGCAAAGGTGCCGCCACTCGCCGACCTCGCCCATCAGATCCTCCATCCGCTCTTCGGGGCGTCAACTGTCGCACGGGGCGAAAGTTCCCCTGACCAGCGGAAGATCAGAAGCCCCTTACGCGACGGCGCCTGGAGCAATCGTCAACAATCCGGCGGTGCCCTCAGCTTTCCGGAAGCAGTCAAGTTCGTGCAGAGGAACCGGTTTGGAGAAGATGTAGCCTTGGAGGTCGGTGCAGCCGAGGGCGGCCAGAAAGTCGCGTTGATATTCGGTTTCGACCCCTTCAGCCGTCGTCGAAATACCGAGATTGCGGCTGAGCGCGACGATGGCGCCGATGATTGCCGCCCCGTTGGCTTTCGTGCCGAGCTGTGAGACGAATGAACGATCGATCTTGATGCGGTCGATATCGAAACGCACCAGATGGCTGAGGCATGAAAAGCCGGTTCCGAAATCATCCAGCGAAACCTGAACACCCCGGCTGCGCAGCGACTTCAGCACCGTATAAACGTCCGAATTATCCTCGATAAGCGAGGACTCGGTAAGCTCGAGCTCGAGCCGGGACGGCTGCAGGCCGCTCTCCTCAAGAACGGCGAAGACTTCCTCGGCGAAATTTGGTCTCCTCAACTGGGCGGGAGAAACGTTGACCGCAACGAATGTGTCTTCCGGCCATTTGCAGGCGGCTCTGCAGGCTTCGCGCAAGACCCAGAAGCCGAGAGCGTCGATGAGGCCGCCCTCTTCGGCGACAGGGATGAAGCTGGCAGGCGTCAAGAGTCCGCGCTGGCTGTGACGCCAACGCACCAGAGCCTCTGCGCCCGACGCCGCGTATCCTGCCTCAGCGTGATGGACCGTTTGGTAATAGACCTCGAGCGATCCGAAGTCCGGCCTGTTTACAATCGGATCGGATTGCGGACCGTCAGCGTCTGAGGCGGTGCCTTTGGCCAGAACTTCCCGCAATTCGTTCTTGAGAATGTCGCGCGCATTCCTGCCGCCGTCCATGGACGGTGAATAGAGACGCCACTGGCCTCTGCCCCCCATCTTTGCCTCGTACAGCGCGACGTCGGCGTAGCGCATGATGTCATCGGCATTTCGCCCGGCGTCCGGCACGACGGTCACGCCGATGGAGCCGCCGACGCGCGCGACTGCCTCGCCCCTCAAAAGCGGGAAGGGTTTGCCGAGTTCGGCAACGATCGCTTCGCAGATTGCCGGCAAAACGTAGTCATGATCTTTGATGTCGCGGAGAAGCAGGGCGAACTCGTCGCCTCCGAGCCGGGCCAACGTGTCGCCCGGACGAAGCTGGGAGCGGATCCGCTCCGCGGCCATCCTGATGAGTTCATCGCCGGCGGCATGGCCGAACGTGTCGTTCACCGCTTTGAAGCGGTCGAGGTCGAGAAGCGCCACTGCCGAGCGCTCGGTCGAATTCTGCGTCTCGGCCAGGCACTCGTCGAACCTCATCGCGAACAAAGCGCGGTTGGGAAGATCGGTCAGTACATCATGCAAGGCAAGCTGCCTTGCATGCAGCTCGCTTCTCTTCAACTCGCCGAGACTGCTTCGCAGGCGCACCAGCAAGACCGAGAACAGGATCGCGATCACCAAGGCGGCAACTGAAAGTGCCGGCATCAATCGGCCGATCACCCTCGAACCCGGAAGATCGGGCCGCCATACGATGAAGCCGATCGGTTCACCGTTTGCCGTGGCGTCAATCTGGAACGCAACCTCGTTTTCGTCGGCATCGGCGGTGCGCGCGAAGCGCGCGCCGTTGAGGCCCTGTTGCCGGCTCAATTCATCCAGCGCCGCACCATCGATAAACCGCACGACGATCAGGAATTGCCGCATCGGCTGTTGCTGCCTCTCAGTGGCCTCGTTGATGGCGACGACGCCGACGATCGTCGGCCGACCTTCCAGCCGCATCAGATTGGCCAGCGCCCGGTTGGAGCGGGCGGCACTCGCAAGGCGGCTTTCCATTGAGGACGGTGTTCGCTCGTTGGAAACTGTGCCGTGTCTCACTCCAAGCCGGGCATCCTGAAGGAGAGGCAAGAAGAGAGGCTTCATCCAGCGATAACGCTTTTCCGTTTGGGCGTCCGCCAGCATGAGCAGTTGCGCCTTTTCGTCGACGACAAAGGCCTGATCGTAGCCGAAGGCAGACATCGCCGTCTGGCTGATCGCACTCCCGGCCGCTGCCGTCAGAATCGCATCGAGGCTGGAGGAACCTCCGGTCGACCGGGCGGCAGGATAAACACGTGTGAGGTAGCCGTTGCCGAACTGGCCGATAACATGGGCGACCTGATCGACCTGCTCCCGCAGGCGCGCATTCACAAGCTGGCGCTGTCGATCAAGGGCGGCAGCGTCGCTCTCGGTTCCTGCCCAGAGCGCCGAGAGTACGACAAGTCCGATCGCTCCAAGCCCACTGACAGCAATAAGAAACAGAATTCTTCCCGAAGTTATCCAGGATTGCTGAAACGTATTGGAGCTGGAAGGAAGAACTATGTGCAAGCGTAGACCCCTGAACACCACGATGCGGGCGTATTCGTCGACGCTAACAAAGAAGCGTTCACGTAGAATTAAAAGCTGTGACGCACTATGGCGCGAGATCGACTACGCCCTAAGGAGCCCGACGATGTTGCGCATATCCCTTCAGACTATGTTGCGCGCAGCGCTGATGGCGGGCGGCTTGGGTATGTTATTGGCCGCGGCCGCGCCAATCCAGGCGATCGCGCAAGATCGCACGCCGATGCGAATTGCCGTCGAAGGCGCATTTCCGCCCTTCAACTATCTCGATGCAAACAACAAGCTTCAGGGATTCGATATCGATATCGCCAATGCCCTCTGCGAGGTCGGCAAGTTCGAATGCCAATTCATCATCGAGAAGTGGGACGACATAATTCCAAATCTCGTTGCGGAAAAATACGACGCGATCATCTCATCGATGTCGATGAGCCTTGAACGGCGGCAAAAGGTTGCCTTCACGGAGAAATACTACAACAGCCCCTCCGTGTTCATCGCTCGGAAGGACTCGTCGATCAGCGATGTCAGCCCGGCGGGCCTCAGCGGCAAGATCCTCGGGGTGACGTCGTCGACGGCGCAGGAATCCTACGCCAAGCATCTCTATCCGGAGATGAAAAAGAAGGTCTTCCGGTCTTCGCCTGAATTGTACAAGGGGTTGTCGGACGGCAGCGTCGATATCATCCTGGAGGACAAACTCGCCATCTACGACTGGATCGCCAACACCAAGGCGGGAACCTGCTGCGAGTTCAAAGGGCCGGATCTGGTCGACGTCACATACTTCGGCGAAGGTGCCGGCATCGCGCTGCGCCAGAACGACAAGGAGCGTCTGACGCGCCTGAACGAAGCGCTGAAGAGTATCAAGGCGGACGGGACCTACGATATGATCAACGCAAAATACTTCCCGTTCAGCATCCAATAATTCATCAAGCAAATTGTCATGTGACAAACGTGGAATGGCCGGGTTTCCGCCGGCCATTCCTGTCAGGTAAAGTTCCTCGGTCGTAATCGCTATGCGGCTTTCGCGACCTCTCCGTGCGGATCGAGGACATATTTCGTCGCCGCTCCCTGGTCGAAGCTCTCATATCCATTGGCGGCATCGTCGAGCGGGATGACCTTGGCGTTGACGATATCGGCAATTGGCAGTCGGTCGTGGAGGATCGCCTGCATGAGCTGACGATTATATTTGATCACCGGAGTCTGGCCGGTGTGGAAGGACTGTGCCTTGGCCCATCCGAGGCCGAAGCGGAGCGAGAGATTGCCATGTTTGGCGGCGTTGTCGACGGCGCCCGGATCCTCGGTAACGTAGAGGCCGGGAATACCGATCGAACCCGCGGCACGGGTAATCTCCATCATCTGATTGAGCACGATCGCCGGCTGCTCGCCGCCCGAGTGGCCGCGTGCCTCAAAGCCGACGGCATCGATGGCGCTGTCCACCTCATTGGTGCCGACGACCTGCGCGATCATGTCGCCAAGACGGTCGCTCTTCGACAGGTCGATCGGTTCGAAACCCACCTTCGCCGCATGCGCCAGACGGTCCTTGTTGAAATCACCGATCATCACGACCGCAGCGCCGAGAATACGAGCCGAAGCCGCAGCCGCAAGGCCGACCGGGCCGGCGCCGGCGACATAGACGGTCGAGCCGACCCCAACGCCTGCACGCACTGCGCCATGGAAGCCGGTGGGCAGAATGTCGGAGAGCATGGTGAGATCCCGGACCTTCGCCATTGCCTTGTCCCGATCGGGGATTTTCAGCAGGTTGAAATCTGCATATGGAATGGTGACATAGCGTGCCTGGCCGCCAATCCAGCCGCCCATGTCGACATAACCGTAAGCGCCGCCGGCACGGGCCGGGTTTACCGTCAAGCAGACACCGGTATCCTGAGACTTGCAGCAGCGGCAGCGGCCGCAGGCGACATTGAAAGGCACCGAGACGATATCGCCGATGTCGAGCATCTCGACATCGATGCCTTTCTCGATGATCTCGCCGGTGATTTCATGACCGAGGACCAAGCCCGGCATCGCCGTCGTGCGGCCGCGGACCATGTGCTGATCGGAGCCGCAAATATTGGTCGAGATCACTTTCAGAATGACGCCGTGTTCGATGCGGCGGCCGTCGGGCGCTTCCAGCTTCGGATCGTCGATGTCGCGAACTTCGACCTTGCCCGGCCGGAGATAGACGACGCCTCTATTTTTGCTCATGGATTCCTCCCACTTGTTTGAATGCCTCGATCTGCAACCGATGCAGTCGATGGCCTTCCCTCCGGCCTGCCTCCTCTGCAGCCCGGTCTACAACACCGGATATCGGTTCATTTCGCCAGTTTGCGAGATAGCGCCTTGAACACCACAAACAAACCATGCCTAACGGAAAACAGCGATCAAGAAAGCGACATGGGCGCAACCCAAAGACGACAGTCGGCAAAGTCGCAATAGCGCTACATAGCGTAAATAATTGACCCCGCGAATACGGCGGTTTTCCGGATCGTCCGGGAAGATTCGCCGCCTAAAGGCTTTGGGCGCGACGCGGTCGCCGGCTGCGGTTGACGTCGATGGCCGTGTGCCAGAGAACAGCGCCGAGGATGACCGCGCCGCCGAAAAAGGTGGCAACGGGCGGCTGCTCGGAAAACAGCAACCAGACCCAGAAGGGTGTGAGCACGATTTCCATCGTGCCGATCAGCGCGGCTTCTGCCGGCGGCATTCGCTTCGCTCCGGCAAGGAAGAGCACCAGTGCGAGAGAGAAATTGGTCGCGCCGAAGGCAGCAAGAACGATCCAGTTGTGCAGGTCGAGCGAACCGACCGAACCGAACGGCGCGAAGATGACAAGCGTCAGGAAAGCGCTGACCACGGTTGGCGGCAGGCTCGGCACGTCGGGACTGATGCGCGGAATGATGATGACGAGCGCGAAGGACGCCGTCATGCCGAGCGCCAGCAGATCTCCCACACCAGTGCCGCCGCCGATCGACGAGGCGACGATGACGGCAACGCCGAAGAGCGAGATGCCGCCGGCAATCAGTGTCCGCGTGGAGACCCTCTCCCTGAGGATGAACCAGCCGAGTATGGCCGCGATGAAGGGCGCGGTCGCATAGATCATCGTCACATTGGCGACGGTGGTCATGTAAAGCGCGCCGATGAAGCATACCTGACTGAAGGTCTGGCATGCGATCATCGCAAGTCCGGACGGATGGAAGACGGAACGCCATTGCTGCCGCGAGATGCCCCCTTCGAGGAAAAGGCAGGGGATCAGCAGGAACAGGCCGCCGAACAACGACCGCCAGGCGATCGCCGTCCATACGTCGGTGGTCAGGAGCCGCGAATAGACGCCGCTCGCGCTCCAGGCAAGCGTCGCGGCAACGATGAGAAGCACACCCTTCTCGTGCTCGCTGCCTGCGAGGGGTCTGGCCGGATTTTCTATGGTCACGCAGATATTCTCAAAGAAGGAAGTCGAACGCGGCTCTTTTGTGCGCCCAGAATTGACATCGGACAAACGAATAGTAGAGATGACTACCATCGATTTTTTCTATGGCTATTTCCATGCACGAGCCGATTGAAAGCGACCTGCTGAGAACCTTCCTGGTCGTTGCCGAAACCTCCAATTTCTCGGCGGCCGCCCAGCGCATCGGGCGGACCCAGTCGGCCGTCAGCACCCAGATCAAGAGGCTTGAGCAAACGATCGGCGAAACGCTGTTCGAGCGTGGCGCCCGCGGCGTGCTGCTCACACGCCAGGGCCTACAACTCGTGCCCTATGCCCGCAGGGTGATCGATCTCCTGAACGAGGCGGTCGTAACGATCCGCAGCAAACCGCTGGATGGGCCGGTGCGCATCGGAATTCCCGAGGAATACAGCCAGACGGTACTGCCGGCAGCCCTTGCGGCTTTCGCTGTCCGCCACCCGGCCGTCGAGGTCACCGTGTCCTGCGACTACACCGTCCGCAACCTAGCTGCCCTTGAGCGGGACGAGCTCGATCTGGCCGTCGTTTTCGACTGGAGCGATGAGACGAAAGGCGAGGTCATCTGCATTGATCCCACAGTCTGGGTCACATCGATGGTCCACCGGCTGCATGACATCGATCCCCTGCCGATTGCGATCTATCGCAATTCCACCTGGTGCCGCGATTTTGCGCTCCGGTCGCTGGAGCAGATCGGCCGCAACTATCGGATCGCCTTCATCGCCGATACGGGCTCGGGGCTGAAGAATGCCGTGACCGCAGGCCTTGCCGTCACCACGCTTTCCCGCAGCAACATCCCGCCCGGCTGCCGGGAGCTGACCGCCGAAGACGGTTTCCCGCCGGTCGATTCCTCCAAGGTCGTGCTCCGCCGAAGCACCTACCGTTCCAGCGAGGCAGTCCGGGAACTTGCTGAGATGATACGGGACGCGTTCCAGCCTATGTCGGCACCTTCGATGGTGTGACGCGGCGGCGCAAACGGCGCCGGGTCTCGGACGGGCTCTCGGAAAAACTCGCCCGGTAGCTTCTCGCAAAGGCCGAGGCCGAGTTGAAGCCGGTCGCCGCTGCGATGTCGGCAAACGAGGCTGTCGTCTCGATCACCTTGCGGCGCGCCGCATTCAAGCGCAGCGCCAGATAATGCACATGCGGCGGCGCGCCGATGCTCTGCTGGAAGAGATCCTGCAGATGCCGGGCGCTGATGCCCACCCGGCGGGCGAGCCGCGTGAGAATCAGAGGCTGCTCGATATGCTCCTCCATCAGCCGTACTGCCTGCGTCACGCGGGGGTCGTGCATGCGCAGTCCGGCAGCGGCTGCGGAAAGCGATTCATCACCGTGGAAGGAGGGCTGCTCGTAACGGAACAGCCGGCTGACCTCGAGCGCCAGCGAATAACCCTGCCGTTGCCGGATCACCTCCAGCATCAGGTCGACGGTCGGAAGCGAACCTGAGGTCGTCAGCCGCTTGCCGTCGATGACGAAACGATCCTTGACGGCCCGCACCTCAGGATAGGCCAGCGCAAAATCCTCGTAATCCTCCCAGTGGACCGTCGCCGGCAACCCGTCGAGCAGGCTAGCTTCGGCCAGCAGCCATGTGCCGGACTCGATGCCGGCAATCACCGTGCGATAGCGGGCGGCCTGGGAGAGCTGCATCTTCAGCGCCGGCGTCGCACTGCGGCGCCAGTTGTAACTGGCCAGCACGAACAGCGGCGCATCCTCGGTCGTCGCCTTGAAAGCGCCTTGCGCGGGCACGGCGATATCGCTGGTGGTCAGGACCGGCGCTCCGTCCGGCGTGAGCAGCCGCCAGCGATAGAGCTCGCTGCCGGAAATGCGGTTGGCGCCGCGCAACGGCTCGATGACCGAGGCGATCAGGATCAGGTTCGCATCCGGCAGGACGAGAAGGTCGATATCGAGCCGTTCCGTCGATCGCTGTAGCAAGATCGCCTCCCTCGAGTTCCGATAATGTATCGATTGCTTCCGAAATTGCAACGCATTGCCGTCCATCATGTCGCGTAATGCGGGCAAGACAAGGGAGAACAAAAACATGCCTCTTGCGATGAACCGCGATGTCTTCATCACCTGCGCCGTTACCGGCGCTGGCGACACGGTTTCCAGATCCAACCTCGTGCCGATCACTCCTAAGCAGATCGCCGATTCCGCCATCGACGCGGCAAAGGCTGGTGCTGCGGTCGTTCACTGTCATGTCCGCGACCCGGAAACGGGTGCTGCCAGCCGCCGCAACGACCTCTACAGGGAAGTCACCGACCGCATCCGCTCGGCCAATGTCGACGTCGTCCTCAATCTCACTGCCGGCATGGGCGGGGACCTGATCTTCGGGGATGTCGAAAAGCCCCTTCCCCTCAATCCAAACGGAACGGACATGGCGGGCGCCACCGAGCGTGTCAGCCATGTCGCCGAATGCCTGCCCGAGATCTGCACGCTCGACTGCGGCACGATGAACTTCAACCTCGGCGACTATGTCATGACCAACACGCCGGCCATGCTGCGGGCGATGGCGAAGAAAATGACGGATCTCGGCGTGCGCCCCGAGATCGAGGCCTTCGACACCGGCCATCTCTGGTTTGCCAAGCAGCTTGCCGAGGAAGGCCTGATCGAAGACCCGGTGCTGATCCAGCTCTGCATGGGCATTCCATGGGGCGCGCCCGACGATCTCAACACTTTCATGGCGATGGTCAACAACGTGCCCGCGAGTTGGACCTTCTCGGCCTTTTCGATCGGCCGCAACGCCATGGCCTATCCGGCGGCAGCCGTTCTCGCCGGCGGCAACGTGCGCGTCGGCCTGGAGGACAATCTCTTTGTCGGCAAGGGCCAGCTCGCCACCAATGCGCAATTGGTCGAAAAGGCCGTGCAGGTGGTCGAGGGCATGGGTGCGCGGATCATCGGTCCGGAAGACGTTCGCAAGAAACTCAAACTGACGAAGCGCTGAGGACGGCATGACAGGGATCAACAAGGCGGCTTGTATCGGCGGCGGCGTCATCGGCGGCGGATGGATCGCGCGTTTCCTGCTGGCCGGCATCGACGTTGATGTGTTCGACCCGCATCCGGAAGCGAGCCGCATCGTCGGCGAAGTCATCGCCAACGCCGAAAAAGCCTATGCCATGCTGACCGGAGCACCCCTGCCGCCGCGCGGCAGGCTCACCTTCTGCACGACGCTCGCGGAAGCCGTCGCCGGCGCCGACTGGATTCAGGAAAGCGTGCCGGAAAGGCTCGACCTCAAGCGCGGCGTGCTGACTGAGATCGATGCCGCGGCGCGGCCGGACGCCCTGATCGGCTCTTCGACATCAGGCCTGCTGCCGACCGATCTGCAGCGTGACATGAAACATCCCGAGCGCCTCTTCGTCGCTCATCCCTATAATCCCGTCTATCTGCTGCCGCTCGTCGAAATCGTCGGCGGCGAGAAGACCTCGGCGGCAACCATCCAGGCGGCGATGGAAAGACTGCTGCCGCTCGGCATGAAGGGCGTCCACATCGCCAAGGAGATCGAGGCCTTCGTCGGCGACCGGCTGCTCGAAGCGCTCTGGCGCGAGGCCTTGTGGCTGATCCACGACGATATCTGCACCGTCGAGACGCTTGATGACGTCATCCGCTACTCCTTCGGTCTGCGCTGGGCGCAGATGGGCCTGTTCCAGACCTACCGCATCGCCGGCGGCGAGGCCGGCATGCGCCACTTCCTCGCCCAGTTCGGCCCGTGCCTCGCCTGGCCCTGGACCAAGCTCACCGATGTCGTCGATCTCGACGATGCGCTGATCGAAAAGATCGGCCGGCAATCCGACGAGCAGGCGGCCGGCTTGTCGATCCGCGAGCTCGAACGCATCCGCGACGAAAACCTCGTCGGCATCCTGCAGGCGCTCAAGGGCGGCCACGACGGCAAGGGCTGGGGCGCCGGCAAGCTGCTGAAGGACTTCGAGCAATCGCTCTGGGCGCAAAGCGGCACAGCGACCGCGTCTTTCGACCCGTCGAAGCCGCTGAAGCTCGTCGAGACGAAAGTCGGTCCCGCCTGGGTCGATTATAACGGCCATATGACCGAGCACCGCTACCTGCAGGTTTTCGGCGACACATCAGATGCGTTGCTGCGCCTCATCGGCGTCGATCTCGCCTATGTCGAGGCGGGGCAGAGCTACTACACGGTGGAAACCCACATCCGTCATCTCGGCGAGGCGAAGCTCGGCCAGGCAATCCATTCGACCTGCCAGATCCTTGATGTCGACGAGAAGCGGCTGCACGTCTTCCACACTCTCTACGACACGGTGACGGGCGAGGCTCTGGCAACCGCGGAGCACATGTTGCTGCATGTCGACAGCAAGGCCGGCAAGGCCACGCCGGCGCCGGCCGTTATTCTCGACAAGGTCAAGGCGATCGCCAGAGCCCATGCGGAGTTGGCAGCGCCCGAAGGCGCCGGCCGTCACGTCGGCCAGAGGCGGTAGGAGGATTGGCATGAACTTCGGACTGAGCGAAGAACAGGAAATGATCGTCGAGACGGTCCGCGCCTTCGTCGAAACCGAAATCTATCCGCATGAAAACGAGCTCGAGCGCAGCGGCATCGTCCCGCCGGAGCTCGGACGCGAGATCCAGCGCAAGTGCATCGATCTCGGCTTCTACGCCTGCAATTTTCCGGAAGAGGTCGGCGGCGCTGGCCTCGACCATGTCACCTTCACGCTGGTCGAGCGGGAGCTTGGGCGCGGCTCCCTGGGGCTGACGGTTTTCTTCGGCCGGCCCTCCGGCATCCTGATGGCCTGCGAGGGCGAGCAGCGCGAGCGCTACCTTCTGCCCGCGGTGCGCGGCGAGAAGATCGATGCACTTGCCATCACCGAACCGGACGCCGGTTCCGACATGCGCGGCATGAAATGCGCCGCCCGCAGCAGCGGCGGCGACTTCGTGCTGAACGGCACGAAACACTTCATTTCGCATGCCGATGTCGCCGATTTCGTCATCGTCTTTGCCGCGACGGGCGAGGAGGAGACGCCGAAAGGCATCAAGAAGAAGATCACCGCATTCCTCGTCGATCGCGGCACGCCGGGCTTCGAAATCCTCAAAGGCTACGATTCCGTTTCGCATCGCGGCTATCACAACTGCACGCTCAACTTCACCGATTGCCGCATTCCCGAAGCCCAAGTGCTGGGCGAGGTGCATCGCGGCTTCGATATCGCCAACCAATGGCTCTACGGCACACGGTTGACGGTTGCCGCCACCTGCGTCGGCCGGGCACGGCGCGTCTTCGACATGACGCTGCCCTATGCCGCCGAGCGCAAGCAGTTCGGCAAGCCGATCGGCGCCAATCAGGGCGTGTCGTTCAAGCTCGCCGATATGATCACCGAGATCGACGCGGCCGATTGGCTGACGCTCGCCGCCGCCTGGCGGCTCGATGCCGGCCTCTCCGCAGACCGGCAGATCGCCTCTGCCAAGCTCTACTCCTCCGAAATGCTGGCCCGGGTCACCGATGAAGCGATCCAGATCTTCGGCGGTATGGGCCTGATGGACGACCTGCCGCTCGCCCGCTTCTGGCGCGATGCGCGCGTCGAGCGCATCTGGGACGGCACCTCTGAAATCCAGCGGCATATCATCAGCCGCGATCTGCTCAGACCCTTGGGAGCGTGAGCCGATGACGCCTCGCTCGCTCGACCGCCTGCTCAGACCGCAAACGATTGCCGTCTTCGGCGGCCGCGAGGCGCGCAGGGTGATCGAGCAGTGCGACCGCATGGGATTTGCCGGCGAGATCTGGCCCGTCCATCCCAAACTCGACGAGGTTCTCGGGCGGTCCTGCTATCGCTCCGTATTCGATCTGCCTTCGGCGCCGGACGCCGCCTTCGTCGGCGTCAACAGGATGCTGACCGTCGAGATCGTGCGCAGCCTTGCGCAAGCCGGCGCCGGCGGCGCGGTCTGTTATGCGTCCGGCTTCAGTGAAGCCACTGCGGAACTCGACGACGGCGCCGAGCTGCAGCAGGCGCTGCTTTCGGCAGCCGGCGCCATGCCGATCCTCGGGCCGAACTGCTACGGCCTCATTAATGGGCTCGACGGCGCATTGCTCTGGCCGGACCAGCACGGGATGCGCCGAATCGAAAAAGGCGTCGCGATCCTGACTCAGTCCTCCAACATCGCCATCAACCTGACCATGCAGACGCGCGGCCTGCCGATCGCCTATATGGTCACCGCAGGCAACCAGGCGCAGACATCGCTTGCCGATGTCGCCTGCGCGCTGATCGAGGATCCGCGCGTCACGGCCGTCGGCCTTCATGTCGAAGGTTTCGGCGAACTCGCTTCCCTCGAACGCCTCGCCGTCCTTGCCCGGCACACGAGGAAGCCCGTGGTCGTGCTGAAGGTCGGCAGGTCCGATCAGGCCAAGCGCGCTGCGGTGTCCCACACCGCTTCGCTTGCCGGCAGCGATGCCGTCGCCGACGCCGTGCTCGCCCGCCTCGGCCTGGGCCGTGTCCAGACCTTGCCGGCGCTCTTGGAGACCCTGAAGCTGCTGCATGTCGTCGGGCCGCTCGCCAGCCATTCGATCTCGTCGATGAGCTGTTCCGGTGGCGAGGCGTCGCTGATGGCAGATGCCGCCGTCGGTCGTAATGTGGAATTCCCCGCGCTGCAGCCGCAGCAATTGCCGCGTTTGCGTCAGGCGCTCGGCGAGATGGTCGCGCTTGCCAATCCGCTCGATTACCACACCTTCGTTTGGGGAGATGTTGCGCGCCAGACCGAAGCCTTCAGCGCCATGTTCGAAGGCGACCATGCGCTCAATCTCGTCGTCCTCGACTTTCCGCGCGGTGACCGCTGTGATGCTTCCGAATGGGCGATGACGGCGGACGCGGTGATCGCGGCGGCCTCTGCCACCGGTGCGCTGGCCGGCCTTCTCGCGACCCTTCCTGAAAACATGCCGGAGCCGGTGGCCGATCGTCTGATATCGAATGGGGTCGTCGCCTTCTCCGGTATTGACGAAGCCATCACGGCAGCGGAAGTCGCCGCCGGCATCGGCCGGGCCTGGGATGGCTCACCTCCCCTGCCACTGCTCAATGTGCCCTCCGCCGATGGCGAGATCGAGACGCTGACGGAAGCCGATGCGAAGACGGAGCTTGCCGCCTGCGGCCTCCCTGTTCCCCGGGGGCTGCAGGCTTCTTCTCCCCGCGAAGCCGCGGAGCAGGCCGAGCTGCTCGGTTTTCCCGTCGTGCTGAAGGGTCTCGGCGTTGCACACAAGACCGAGGCGGGGGCCGTCGCCCTCAACCTATGGGATATTGAGGCCGTGTCGAAAGCGGCGGCGAAAATGGCATCGAACGCCGGCTATCTCGTCGAGAAGATGATCAATCCGCCGGTCGCAGAACTTATTGTCGGCGCCATCCGTGACCCAGTTTTCGGTTTGTCTCTCACCTTGGGTGCAGGCGGAATATTCGTTGAATTGCTTGAGGATTCCGTCATCCTGCCACTTCCGGCGACGAAAACTCAGATTCACGCGGCGATTTCACGCCTCAAGCTGGCGAAATTGATCTATGGCTATCGCGGGCGGCCGAAAGGCGATCTCGACGCCGCGGTTGCCGCTATCGCAGCAGCGGCAGAATATGTCGTAAAGAACGCCGCACGCCTGGAGGAACTGGACATTAATCCATTGATGGTTCTTCCCGAAGGGCATGGCGTTATTGCAGTCGATGCTCTGATACGGCGGAGGAGGTAGCATAGGTTGAGCGACCAGATTCGCACACGATATGACGACGGAGTGCTCGAAGTCGTCATCGACCGGCCGAAGGCGAATGCCATCGACCTTGCGACCAGTCGCGCCCTGGGGTTGATCTTCCAAGATTTCCGCGACGATCCAACGCTGCGCGTCGCCATCGTCTCGGGCGCCGGCGAGAAGTTTTTCTGTGCCGGCTGGGATCTCAAGGCGGCGGCATCAGGCGATGCGGTCGACGGAGATTACGGCGTGGGTGGCTTCGGCGGGCTGCAGGAACTGCGCGACCTCAACAAGCCTGTCATATCAGCGGTCAACGGTATCTGTTGCGGCGGTGGTCTGGAGATCGCGCTGTCGACCGACCTGATCCTCGCCGCCGAGCATGCGACCTTCGCCCTGCCGGAAATCCGCTCGGGCACGGTTGCCGATGCGGCTTCCATCAAGCTGCCGAAGCGCATCCCTTATCACATCGCCATGGACATGCTTTTGACCGGTCGCTGGCTCGACGTTCACGAGGCGCATCGCTGGGGTTTCGTCAACGAGGTCCTGCCGGCTGAGCGGCTGATGGAGAGAGCCTGGGAGCTTGCCCGGCTGCTTGAGAGCGGGCCGCCGCTCGTCTATGCGGCCATCAAGGAAATCGTACGCGAAGCGGAGGGTTCGACGTTCCAGACTGCCATGAACAAGATCACCAAGCGGCAGTTTGCGACGGTCGACAGGCTCTATTCGAGCGAGGACCAATTGGAAGGCGCACGGGCCTTCGCTGAGAAGCGAAGCCCCATTTGGAAAGGAAAATGACAAGGCGGCGGCAACCGCACTATTTTCCCGCATGATGCGGGCACCGGAGGGGGAGAGGAAACCGCCTGCGGACCAGCCCGGAAGTTCTGTCAACGCACCATAAAGAAGGAACTGGGGAATGAACGACTACACCAAATATCTCGCAAGCCGTGTCACCGCCGGCGGGCTCAGCCGCCGCGAATTCATGGGACGCGCCATGGCGGCCGGCATCACACTTGCCGTCGCCGACAAGCTCTTCACCGAAAGCGCTGAAGCCGCCGAACCGAAGCGCGGCGGCCACCTGAAACTCGGCCTCGAAGGAGGTGCGGCCACCGATTCCAACGATCCGGCGAAGTTCCTGTCGCAGGTCATGTTCTGCATCGGCCGCTGCTGGGGCGACATGCTGGTCGAATCCGATCCGCTGACGGGTGCCGCCGTGCCGTCGCTCGCCGAATCCTGGGAGCCGTCGAAGGACGCCGCCACCTGGACCTTCAAGATCCGCAAGGGTGTCAAGTTCCACGATGGCAAGGAACTGACGATCGACGACGTCGTTGCGACGCTCAAGCGTCACACCGATGCGAAGTCGGAATCCGGCGCGCTCGGCGTTCTCGGCTCGATCAAGGAGATCAAGGCCGATGGCGGCAATCTCGTACTGACGCTTAGCGAAGGCAATGCCGACATGCCGCTGCTGCTGTCCGACTACCATCTCGTCATCCAGCCGAACGGCGGCGTCGACGATCCTCTCGCCTCGATCGGCACCGGCCCCTACAAGATGACGAGCTTCGAGCCAGGCGTCCGCGCCACCTTCGAAAAGAACAAGGACGACTGGCGTACCGACCGAGGTTATGTCGATTCGATCGAAATCATCGGCATGAACGATGCGACCGCCCGCATCGCGGCCCTGTCGTCCGGCCAGGTGCACTATATCAATCGCGTCGACCCGAAGACCGTCAACCTCTTGAAGCGCGCCCCGAACGTCGAGATCCTCTCGACCGCCGGTCGCGGTCATTATGTCTTCATCATGCATTGCGACAAGGCGCCGTTCGACAACAACGACCTGCGCCTCGCCCTCAAATACGCCATGGACCGCGAGACCATGGTGGAGAAGATCCTCGGCGGTTACGGCAAGGTCGGCAACGACTTTCCGATCAACAGCACCTATGCGCTGTTTCCCGAGGGTATCGAGCAGCGGGTTTACGATCCTGACAAGGCTGCCTTCCACTACAAGAAGTCAGGCCATAGCGGTTCGGTGCTTCTGCGCACCTCCGAGGTCGCCTTCCCCGGCGGTGTCGATGCAGCCGTCCTCTACCAGGAGAGCTGCAAGAAGGCCGGCATCGAAATCGAGGTCAAGCGCGAACCGGGCGACGGCTACTGGACCAACGTCTGGAACGTCCAACCCTTCTCGACCTCCTACTGGGGTGGCCGTCCGACCCAGGACCAGATGTATTCCACCGCCTATCTCTCGACGGCGGACTGGAACGACACCAAGTTCAAGCGTCCTGACTTCGACAAGCTGTTGCTGGAGGCCCGCTCCGAACTTGATGAAGCCAAGCGCAAGGACATGTATCGCACCATGGCGATGACGGTGCGCGACGAAGGTGGGGTAATCCTGCCGATGTTCAACGATTTCGTGAACGCCTCCACCAAGCAGGTGAAGGGTTATGTCCACGACATCGGCAACGACATGTCGAACGGTTACGTCGCGACCCGCGTCTGGCTGGACGCCTGAGGGCATGGGGGCGTTTGCCCCTCCGATCTCCAACGAAGCCTGGACCGTGGGATGAAAACCCGCGGTCCTCCCGACGTTTTAGCGCGAGGTCCTCGCCATGACCAATCCTGCCCAAAGCAATATCTTGCCCGGCCTCGGGTTTCGGCAGCGTTTTCCGCTGCTTGCCCTTATCCTCGAGCGCTTTTTGCTCAGTATCGTCCTGCTCTTTGCCGTTTCCATCGTGATTTTCGGCGGTCTGGAAGCCCTGCCCGGCGATTTTGCCACCACTTATCTCGGCCAGTCGGCGACACCGCAGGCCGTTGCCAATATTCGCCAGGATCTCGGGCTGAACCGCCCGATCACCACGCGTTACGTCGAATGGCTCGGCAACGCCGTCCAGGGTGACTTCGGCACCTCCTGGGCCAGCAAGAATTCGGTGAGCGAACAGATCGGCAAGCGCCTTGGCAATTCGCTCTTCCTGGCGGGTTTCGCGGCCGTGATATCAGTGCCGCTCGCCGTTGGGCTCGGCATGCTGTCGGTGCATTTCCGCAACCGCCTGCCGGATAAGATCATCAACGTCATCTCGCTTGCGGCGATCTCGCTGCCGGAATTCTTCGTCGGCTACCTGCTGATCCTGTTCTTCGCGGTCAAGTTTGGCGTAGCCACCTTTCCGGCGACGGTCTATGACAGCATGGGTTTCGTCGAGCGGTTGAAAGCAATCGCGCTGCCGACGGCGACCCTCGTCCTCGTCGTACTCGCGCATATGATGCGGATGACGCGGGCTGCAATCCTCTCCGTCATGTCGTCGGCCTATATGGAGACCGCAGAGCTGAAGGGCCTTGGCGCCTTCCGGTCGATCGTCAAGCATGCCGCCCCCAATGCGCTCGCGCCGATCATCAACGTCATCGCATTGACGCTTGCCTATCTCGTGGTCGGCGTCGTCGTTGTCGAAGTGGTCTTCGTCTATCCCGGCATGGGGCAGTACATGGTCGATGCGGTCACCGTGCGCGACATGCCTGTCGTGCAGGCCTGCGGCCTGATCTTCGCCGCCGTCTATATCTTCCTCAACATGACGGCCGATATTCTCGCGATTATCGCCAATCCCAGGCTGAGGCATCCGCGATGAGATTAAGAGACATTCCCATCACCGCCTGGATCGGCATGGCCGGTATCGTCATCGCCTTCATCTTCGCAATCTTCGCACCATGGATCGCTCCTTATGGCGAGACGCAGGTCGTCGGCGACGTCTGGCAGATGCCGGATGATCAATATATCTTCGGCCTCGACAATCTCGGCCGCGACATCTTCTCGCGGCTGATCTACGGCGCACGCACGACGCTGGTGGTCGCGTCCGCCGCCACCGTCATCTCCTTCTCGCTCGGCATCATCCTGAGCTTCACCGCCGCCGTCTCGCGCGGCGTGGTCGACACCGTCCTCTCACGCTTCAACGATCTGATGATGTCGATCCCGACGCTGATCTTCGCACTCGTGGTCCTGGCGGTGCTGCCGCAAAACATCGTCGTGCTGATCCTTGTGATGGCGATCCTCGATTCCACCCGCGTCTATCGTCTCGGCCGGGCCGTCGCGCTCGATGTCGCAGTGATGGAATTCGTCGAGGCGGCGACGCTACGCGGCGAAGGCAAGCTCTGGATCATCTTCCGCGAAATCCTGCCGAACACGCTGTCGCCGCTGCTTGCCGAGTTCGGGCTGCGCTTCGCCTTCTCGATCCTGTTCCTCTCGACGCTTTCCTTCCTCGGCCTCGGCATTCAGCCGCCGGCGGCCGATTGGGGCGGCATGGTCAAGGACAACAAGGACGGCATCATCTTCGGTATCTCGGCAGCGCTGGTGCCGGGCACCGCGATCGCGACACTTGCCGTCTGCGTCAATCTTGTCGTCGACTGGCTTCTGAAACGCACATCCAGCCTCAAGGGAGGGCGCGGCGATGCCTGAGCTTCTTTCCGTTCGCAATCTGAAGATCGAAGCAACCAGCTATCCGCCGGGCGAGCCGCCGAAGCGGGTGACGATCGTCGACGGCGTTTCCTTCGACCTGCAGAAGGGCAAGGTTCTCGGCCTGATCGGGGAATCCGGCGCCGGCAAGTCGACGATCGGCCTTTCGGCGCTTGCCTATGGCCGGGGCGGCGCCGAAATCACTGGCGGTGAGGTGCGGCTCGACGGCACCGATATCCTGGTGCTCGGCAAGAACGGCATCCGTAAAATTCGCGGCGCACGGGTCTGCTATGTCGCGCAGTCGGCGGCGGCCGCCTTCAATCCGGCGCACAGGCTCGGCGATCAGGTGATCGAAGCGTCGGTCAAGCATGGTCTGATGAGCAAGGAGGAGGCGCGCAAACGGGCGCTTTATCTGTTCGGGGTTCTCGGCCTGCCCAATCCCGAAACCTTCGGCGAGCGCTTTCCCCACCAGGTCTCCGGCGGCCAGCTGCAGCGGGCGATGACGGCGATGGCGCTCTGCTCCAATCCCCAACTCATCGTCTTCGACGAGCCGACGACAGCGCTTGACGTCACCACGCAGATCGACGTGCTGGCGGCGATCAAGCATGCCATCGAGGAAACGAACACGGCCGCCCTCTACATCACCCATGACCTTGCCGTCGTCGCCCAGGTCTCGGACGACATCATGGTCCTACGTTATGGCAAACAAGTGGAATATGGCAGTGTTCAGCAAATCATCGAGGCGCCGCGGGAGGATTATACGCGCGCCCTCGTCAATGTCAGGCAGGCCTACCGCGAGGAAGCCGCCGACCAGTCCACGGCACTTCTCAAAGTCGAAAATATCAGTGCCGAATATTCCAACGGCTTCAAGGTGCTGCACGATGTCGCGCTGCACGTGCCGAAGGGGCAGACGCTCGCGGTCGTCGGCGAATCCGGTTCCGGCAAATCGACCCTGGCGCGCGTCATCACCGGTCTGTTGCCGCCGAGCAGCGGGCGCATCGTCTTTGATGGCAAGCCGCTGATGCCTGGCCTCAAGAGCCGGCCGAACGACGATCTGAGGCGCATCCAGCTGATCTACCAGATGGCCGATACGGCGATGAACCCGCGCCAGACGGTTCGCGACATCATCGGCCGCCCGCTGACCTTCTATTATGGCCTGAGAGGTGGCGAGAAGACCGCGCGGGTGAAGGAGCTGCTCGACCAGATCGAAATGGGCAAGGGCTTCGTCGATCGCTACCCGGCCGAACTCTCCGGCGGCCAGAAGCAGCGCGTGGCGATCGCGAGAGCGCTTGCCGCCAAGCCCGAACTCATCCTCTGCGATGAGCCGACCTCGGCGCTCGATCCACTGGTGGCGGAGGGCATCCTCAAACTGCTCTTGCGCCTGCAGAAGGAAGAACAGCTTTCCTATGTCTTCATAACCCACGATATCGCGATCGTCCGGGCGATCGCCGACAGCGTGGCTGTGATGCATCGTGGCAAGCTGGTGCGGTTCGGTCCGAAATCGATGGCGCTGTCGCCGCCCTTTGACGACTATACCGATCTGCTGTTGAAATCCGTGCCGGAAATGGAGATCGGCTGGCTGGAACGGGTGCTCGCCACGCGTCGCATGGAGAGCGCCGGTAACTGACTTGACGAGGGCAGAACCCTCGTCTCATGAAATGTGCATCAAGGAATGAGCATGACCTCGCGCGGCTTCACCACCATCGAGAATGAATGGATTACGCTGAAGGATGGGACGCGGCTGGCCGCGCGCATCTGGATGCCGGATGGCGCCAGGGAAGATCCGGTTCCCGCCGTCTTCGAATTCCTGCCCTATCGCAAGCGGGACGGAACCAGCCTCAGGGACGAGTCGACCTATCCGGTATTCGCGGCCGCAGGCATTGCCGGCGTGCGCGTCGATATCCGCGGATCGGGAGAATCCGAGGGCGTCATCGACGGCGAATATACCGAATGCGAGCTTGCCAATGCCTGCGAGCTGATCGCCTGGATTGCCGAGCAGCCATGGTCGAACGGCTCGGTCGGCATGATGGGCATCTCCTGGGGCGGCTTCAACAGCCTGCAGGTCGCCGCATTGCGCCCGCCGGCGCTGAAGGCCGTCATCTCGATCGCCTCGACCGTCGACCGCTACAATGACGATATCCACTACAAGAACGGCTGCCATCTCTCCGCGCAGCTCTCATGGGCGGCGACGATGCTCGGCTACCAATCGCGGCCGCCCGACCCCGCACTCGTCGGCGAGCGCTGGAAGGAAATGTGGCTGGAACGCCTGGCAGGCGAACCCTTCTTCATGGAGGAGTGGTTGGGCCACCAGCGGCGCGACGATTTCTGGCGTCACGGCTCGATCTCAGAGGATTTTTCGAGCGTGCAGATCCCGACGCTGGTGATCGCCGGCTGGGCTGACGGCTACCGCAATACGCCTCTGATGGCGGTCGAAGGCCTGGGCGACAAGGCGAAGGCGCTGATCGGCCCCTGGGTCCACAAATATCCGCATTTCGCCTGGCCGAAGCCGCGCACCGATTTTCATGGCGAGGCAATTGCCTGGTGGAACAAATGGCTGCGGGGCGAGGACAATGGGATCGATAGGCTGCCGCAGGCTCGCGCCTATATTCTCGACGCCATCCGCCCTGCCCCGCGACGTGACAGCGATCCGGGCTTCTGGGTCGCCAAGGACGTCTGGTCGCCGCCGCAGATGCAGTGCTTCTATGTCGAGCAATTCGGTAAGCTGACGGAAGGCATGCCGATCCCGCACGCGCCCGAACATCCCGTCTATGTGAGATCTCCGCTCGACACCGGGACGGCGTCAGGCGAGTATTTCACGCTGAAACCCGACGCCGAAATGGCGATCGATCAGCGCTCCGACGATGCCGGCTCGCTGGTCTTCGATACGATGCCGCTTGCGGGGGATCACGACTATTTCGGCCGGCCCGTGCTCACGCTTGCGCTGCGCTCCAGGGCGACGGGCGGAAATCTCTGCGCCCGGCTCGTCGATGTCCATCCGGATGGCACGGCGACGCGTGTCGCCTTCGGCGTCGTCAATCTTACCCATCGCGACGGCAATGCCGATCCCAAGCTGCTGACACCGGGCGAGACAGTGCCGATCCGGCTCGTGCTCGACGCCTGCGGTTATCGCTTCCGCAAGGGGCATCGCATCCGCCTTTCGCTGTCCACCGCATATTGGCCGATGATCCTCCCGCCGCCTGATGACGAAGGCATCGACATCGATATCGCGGCACTCGGCCTGGGGCTGCCGATGCTCGGCGAGCACCAGCGGATCGACATCAAGGAACCGGCCAATCCCGATCCTCTGCCGAAATACATCGAGCATGCGGCCGCCGTAACGAAGCGGCAGGTCGTCCGCGACCTCTCGGCCAACCGGACAGACTATCACATCCACGAGGATACCGGGCTCACCGAACACCCTGAGACAGGTCTCTCGACCCGGCAATTGCGCGAGGAAGTCTGGTCGATTTCACCCGGTGATCCGCTGTCGATGACCGGGACCTCGACCTGGACCTGCGACATGCGCCGCCCCGGCTGGTTCGCCCGGACGGTGGCGACCGCACGGATTGCTTGCACCCGGACCGATTGGGTCATCAGCGCTGTCGTCACCGCCTTCGAGGACGACGTGCAGATCTTCGAAAAGGTCTTTGCGGAAAAGCGGATCGCGCGCGACCTGATGTGATCGTCACGCCACTGCAAAACGTCTTATGGCCTCGCAGACGGCGCGGAAGCCGTCGCGTGCGCCGTCGCTCATGTGGCGGGCGCGCAGCCAGGCATGCACCATCTGCGGTTCCTCCCGGAACCAGACTTCGACGCCCTCCGCAGCGAGCCGGGCGGCATAGTGCCGACCGTCGTCTCGGAGCGGATCGAAATGCGCGACCGTTATGAAGGCCGGCGGCAGCCCGGCAAGCGAGGATGCCTGCAGCGGCTCGGCGATCTCGTTGCCTGCCGGCGCCTGCAGCATATCGCGATAATAGGCGACATCCGCCGTCGTCAGTCCCGGTGCCGCGGCCATTTCGGCATAGGAGCCTGCATCGAGGTTGCCGCTGAGCGTCGGGTAGATCAGGACTTGGCCGACGACACCGGACAGAGCCTCGTCGCGCGCGCGCAATGCAAGGCCCGCCGCCAGATTGCCGCCGGCGCTGTCGCCGACCAGCACGACCTTGCTGTTGGCGGAAAGCAGATGCTTCAATACGATAAAGCCGTCATCCGTCTGTGCCGGCCAGCGATATTCCGGGGCCAGCCGGTAATCGACCGAAACGAGTTCCGCACCGGCAAAATCGGCAATCTCGGCGCAGATGGCATGATGGCTCTCGAGCGAACCGACAACGAAGCCGCCGCCATGAAGATAGAGCAGAATGGTGCGCGTGCTGATTTTCCGTGGACGATAGCGCCGGATCGGTATGCGCTGGAGCATGCCGTCCGCAAAGATCATCTCCGGGGGCAGCGGGCGGTCAAAGCGGGCGCAAAGGGCGTTGTACCAGTCTCGCTGCTGCTCGATCGACGCTTCAACGGCGTCGGGCGGATAGAAGGCATCGCAAATCGCGAGAAACTGCAGAATGCCCTTTTCGGTGGGGACAGGCGGTTGAGCGGACATGGAGGTCCTTTCGCGATTTGGGGCGATGCAGATCACGTCCCCGGCCGACTCTGTCCTTATCATGCGCCTTTGTGATGGGGACGATCTGTCTGCCCGCGACCCATGAATGTCGCGCCACTCAAAATTTCCGATAATTTTTTCGCCATCGACCCAAGGAAAGCCATCCGAGAAACGTCTCAATGTCGAAATAGCATCTTGCTTGGTAGCATGGGGTAGGTGCGGAATTGGACGCGGAGCTCATCGAACGAGCGCAGGGCGGTGACCGGGAGGCCTTCGGGCAACTGGTGTCGCGCCATTATGAATTCGTCCGTGCGACAGCATGGCGTTGGTCGGGCAGTTCCACCGACGCCGACGACATCGCCCAGGAGGTCTGCGTCAAGCTCGGCGCGGCGATCCGCAGCTTTCGCGGCGCCAGCCGCTTCAGGACATGGCTCTATACTCTTACGCTCAACGCTGCCCGCGACCATAGACGCAAGCTTGCACGAGAGGAGCAGACATTCCGCGCCTACGCCGTCGAACCGCAGCAGGATGCGCCTGATGGAAATGACGACGAGCTATCGAGCGAATTATGGGCAGCCGTGCGCGCCTTGCCGGAAAGGCAATGCGACGCCGTGCTGCTCGTTTACGGCGAAGGTCTCAGCCATTCGGCGGCCGCCGATGTCATGGGTTGCTCGGAGGCGACAGTGTCCTGGCAGGTTCATGAGGCGCGCAAGAGGCTGAAGGCCGTGCTCGGCAAGGAAGAGGTATGACCGTGGACAAGGAACTTGAAAAGCTCTCCCGCCTGACGCCGCCGGCCGCGACGCCGGAGGCGCGTGCGCGTGCGCTTACTGCCGCGATGCAGGCCTTCGACACCGCAGAAAATAATGCGCCGGCCACCCAAGGAAATGCGAAAGGCTGGCGTCAAAGCTCCATCATCAACTGGATATGGAGCCCTGGCATGAACAAGAAATTCCTCGCCGGTTCAGCCCTTGCGACGCTGCTGGTCATTCCCGCCGCCGGTTATCTCGCGATCGAGCTGACCCGCAACGGATCGCCGATCGTCGACCAGACCGAGATCGCCGGCAATCTTTCGAAAAGTGAGGCGTCGAAACAACCGACTGCGACCGCCGGTCAGCCGGTCACGGTCGCGCAGCAAGCACCGGCCGGGAACAACAGCCTGGCTGAGCAATCTGTCGCTGACGCGCAAGCCCCGCAGGACAAGGAGGCGCCGGCACTTGGGAAACCCAATTCGTCGCAGACATCCGAATCCGATGCCAACGACGTCGCCGCCCTCACGAACAAGCCGGAGGGTTCTGCCGCGGCACTCGGGGTGGCCAAACGCGCTGCACCGGCCGCTCCCGGCATCGTCCCCCAGCGGCAGTTTGCCGAACCGATGGCTGCCATCGCCCCTTCGCCGGTGCCACCTGCGGAGGGGCGTGTGCAGATTCAGCTCGATCCCAATCGCGAGCGGTTTGCCAATGCCGCTGTAAATCCGATCAAGAGTGTGGCGACGGATCCGGTCTCGACCTTCTCCGCCGATGTCGACAGCGCTTCCTATACCTTCGTCCGCCGCTCGTTGACCGGCGGGGCGATGCCAGATCCGCAATCGGTTCGCGTCGAGGAGATGATCAATTATTTCCCCTATGACTGGCCGGGTCCTGACAATGCCGACCAGCCTTTCAAGGCGACCGTGACTGTCATGCCGACGCCGTGGAACCACGACACGGAATTGATGCATGTGGCGATCAAGGGTTATGACATCGCGCCGGCGACCACGCCGCATGCCAATCTGGTCTTCCTGATCGACGTGTCGGGCTCGATGGACGAGCCGGACAAGCTGCCGCTGCTGAAAAGCGCCTTCCGGCTGCTGGTCAACAGGCTGAAACCCGACGACACCGTCTCGATCGTCACCTATGCCGGTAATGCCGGCACGGTGCTGACGCCGACACGCGTGGCGGAGAAATCGAAGATCCTGTCGGCAATCGACAGACTGGCGCCCGGCGGCTCGACCGGTGGCGCCGAAGGCATCGAGGCGGCTTACGACCTCGCCAAGCAGGCCTTCGTCAAGGACGGCGTCAACCGGGTGATGCTGGCAACGGATGGCGATTTCAATGTCGGCCCGTCGAGCGACGAGGATTTGAAGCGCATCATCGAAGAGAGGCGCAAGGACGGCATTTTCCTCACCGTTCTCGGCTTCGGACGGGGCAATCTCAACGATTCCCTGATGCAGACGCTCGCCCAGAACGGCAATGGCAGCGCCGCCTATATCGATAGCTTGGCCGAGGCGCAAAAGACGCTGGTCGAAGAAGCCGGATCGACGCTGTTTCCGATCGCCAGCGACGTCAAGTTCCAGGTCGAGTTCAACCCGGAACGGATCGCCGAGTACCGGTTGATCGGCTACGAGACGCGGGCGCTGAACCGCGAGGATTTCAACAATGACCGCGTCGATGCCGGCGATATCGGCTCCGGCCACAGCGTCACGGCGATTTACGAGATTACGCCCAAGGGAAGCCCGGCGGTGATGAATGACGATCTGCGGTATGGCGCAGCCGATAAGGCGCCGGCCGAGGCCGCTGACAGCGCCCATCAACGCGAGCTTGCCTTCGTCAAGATGCGCTACAAGCGGCCGGGCGAGGACAAGAGCGCCCTCATCACCACGCCTGTCAACGATGGCAACGTGGTCGCCACCGTCGATGCCGCGCCGCAGGATGTCCGCTTCTCGGTGGCCGTCGCTACCTTTGGCCAGAAACTCAGCCATGTCGCGGCCGTCGACACCTATTCCTACAAGGCGATCGCCGATCTCGCCGCGGCATCGCGAGGCACGGACGCCTTCGGCTACAGGTCGGATTTTCTCGGCCTCATCAGGCTGGCGGACGGCCTCAGTCAACGATGAGACAAGAGGTACAAAACTGACCAAACAAGAGGCCGTCCCAAAAGGGCGGCCTCTTGTTTGGTGATCATCCCGGTCTCGACCCGTTGGCGGTGAGATAAACAGCGTAGAGAGACGTGCTCGCGGTGATGAAGAGACGGTTTAATTTCTCTCCGCCGAAAGTGACGTTGGAGACGCCCTCAGGAATATGGATCTTGCCGATCAACGTTCCATCCGGATCATAGGCGTGCACACCATCGCCGGCGCTCGTCCATATCCGGCCTTTCCGATCGACGCCAAAACCATCGAACAGACCTGCAGTACATTCTGCGAAAACGCCGAGATCGCTCAGCCTTCCCTCATTCGAGACCGTGAGCTTTCTGATGTGACGCGGACCGCCGGGCAGATGCGTTGCCCCGGTGTCGGCAATGTAGAGCAGCGTCTCATCCGGGGAAAAGGCCAGTCCGTTCGGCTTGACGAAATCGGAAGTCACCTGATCGGTCGTGCCTGTTGCCGGATCATGCCGGTAGACGTGGCATCCTCCGATTTCCGCCTCGCCATAGTCGCCCTCGTAGTCGTGGAGGATGCCGTAGCTCGGGTCGGTGAACCAGATGGTCCCGTCGGACTTGACGGTGACGTCGTTTGGCGAATTGAGCCGTTTGCCTGCAATTCGATCGGCCAGAACGGTGATCCTGCCGTCGAAATCCGTGCGCGTGACACGGCGCGTCAGATGCTCGCAGGTGATCAGCCGGCCCTGGTTGTCGACGGTGTTGCCATTCGAGTTGTTGCTGGGCGAGCGGAATACCGATGTATGCCCGCTGGTGTCGTCGTAGCGCATCATCCGGTTGTTGGGGATATCCGAAAAAACCAGATAACGCCCGGCCGCAAACCAAGCCGGTCCCTCCAGCCAGCTCCCGCCCGTCCAAAGCCGCTCGACGCGGGCGTGACCGACGAAGCAGCTTTCGAAACGCGGGTCGAGAACGTCAAACCCCGTACCGTCAATTTGCCCGAACATGATGCTCCTCCATTTCCTTAAATTGTTATCGATATCATCTTGCCGTGTTCTGATGGCTTCGTACAGATAGCGATCTGCCGACCTTTGCGAAAATTCCCGAGGAATCTGGGTTTTTGGACGGTGGAATGGTGAATTCCTGCAATAATATCGATTGTGCGATGATAGCGATAACTTTATCCTGTCTTAGACTACCCAACTCGGAAGCTTGTTTGAAAGCGGAGACCAGTGAAAAACGAGGATGAGCCGAAAGACAAGCGTCTCAAGCCGGGAGAAGCTCAAAAGCTGACGATGGCGGAGGTCGCCAAATATGTCGGCGTATCTGCCATGACCGTTTCGCGTGCCTTTCGCCAGGATGCGAGCGTTTCCGAGGAGACCCGGAAGCGCATCATGGAGGCCGTCGACGCGCTCGGTTATGTGCTCGATCTGTCTGCCGGCAGTCTTTCGTCAAGGCGGAGCGGCTTCATCGCCGCCCTCGTGCCCTCGATCAACAATTCGAATTTTTCCGACACTGCGCGGGGCATGACCGATGCGCTGCAGAATACCGGCCTTCAGCTCCTTCTCGGCTATACGGACTATTCGGCGGAGAAAGAAGAAGAGCTGATCGAGGCGATGCTGCGCCGCCGCCCGGAAGGCATCATCCTGACCGGTGGCACGCACACGGCGCGCGCGCGGCGCATGCTCGTAAAAGCCGGCATTCCCGTTGTCGAGACCTGGGAGCTTCCGGAAAATCCGATCAATCAGGTCGTCGGCTTTTCCAACAGCGAGGCGATGGCCCTGCTGGTGCGGACGCTTGCCAGTCAGGGATATCGGAAGTTCGGCTATATCGGCGGAACGACGGCGCGCGATACGCGCGGCAGCCAGCGGCGAAGCGGTTTCCAGAGAACAGTCGAAGAACTGGGCCTCGGACCGGGACGGATGATTTCCTTCGGCGTGCCGCCCATCACCATGGAACAGGGCGGCCAGGCGATCGTCAGCCTGCTGGAGCGCTGGCCGGACACCGAAGTGGTTCTCTGCGTCTCCGATCTTTCCGCCTTCGGCGCCATCATGGAATGCACGCGCCGGGGAATGAAGGTTCCAAAAGATATCGCCATTGCCGGTTTCGGCGATTACGAGATCTCATCCATCTGTCATCCGCGCATCACCACCATCAATGTGGACTGTTACGGCATCGGTCGCCAGGCCGCCGCCCGCCTGCTGGATACCCTCCATACCGGCGAGGCGACCGGCGATGAGATCACATTGACGGGCTACAAAGTTGTCTTGCGCGAAAGCACGGACCGGAACGGCGCGCCGACCGTTTGAGACTAAAGCGCCGCGCGTCTTTTCGGATGCGCGGCGCTGTAACGTTTTGAATAGCTGGATAATTTTATCCTCAAATCGATTCCGATTTAGGAATTATACGGTCGGTCAAAAGGCGATCTGGACTTTCATGGACTTGCTGCGATCGCCCGCCAGCTCGAAGGCGGCGACGGCCTCTTCGATCCCAAACACACCCGTCAGCAGCGGCTTCAAATCGACGCGACGCGCGTTGATCAGCTCGACGGCGAGCGCAAATTCCTCGTGAAAACGGAATGTGCCACGCATCTCGATTTCCTTCGCAACGATCATGTTCTGCGGAATGGAAACATCGCCGCCAAGGCCGAGCTGCACGAGAACAGCGCGGGGCTTAAGCGTCTCCAAGCCGGCGCGCACCGCCCGCTCATTTCCCGACGCTTCGAACATGACATCGAAATATCCCTTTTCGGCACTGTAGGCCGCGAGGTCGGCAGCATTCGTCGCAACGTTGATCGTTCGATCGGCGCCGCTGGTGCGGGCGATGGCCAGAACGCTGTCCGTCACGTCGGTCGCGACGATCTCACGGGCGCCGAGGACGCGCGCCGCAACGATCGCCAACATCCCAATGGGGCCGCAACCGGTGACCAGCACCCGTTTGCCGAGCAGCGATCCGGCGCGGTTTGCCGCATGCAGCGTCACGGCAAAGGGTTCGGCGAAGGCGGCCTCATGGATTGAAATGCCATCCGTGACCTTGTGGCACTGCCAGCGCTCCGCCACCAGCCGCTGGCGAAAACCGCCCTGAATATGCGGCATTGGCATGGCGCTGCCGTAAAACCGCATGTTGAGGCAGTGGTTTTGCTGTCCTTTCAGGCAATATTGGCAATGGTTGCACGGCCGGCTCGGGGAAACCGCAACGCGGTCTCCGACGGCAAGGTCGGCGACTCCGGAGCCCAGCGCCTTGACCGTGCCGGCGATCTCATGGCCGAGGATCATCGGTTCGCGCAGGCGAACGGTGCCGAAACCGCCATGATTGTAATAATGCAGGTCTGAACCGCAGATGCCGCCGGCTTCGATGGCAATCTCCACCTGCCCGGCGCCTGCAATCTCCGGCTCGCGCTCTTCGATCCTGAGATCCTTGGCGGCATGAATGACGATGGCTTTCATATCGGGACCCTCACAAGACGGGAGTTGGAAGCGGGCTACCTGCAAAATGTGCAGCGAGATTGTCTCTGACCAGTTGGCCCATGGCCTTGCGGGTCTCGACAGTGCCAGAGCCGTGATGGGGCTGCAACACGACGTTTTGGAGGGTCAGGAAACGTGCATCGATCCGGGGTTCGTTCAGGAAGACATCAAGGCCCGCAGCCTGAATAGTGCGGTTTTGAAGGGCTGCGATCAGCGCCTCTTCGTCTACGGTCGTTCCGCGCGAGACATTGATCAAGATGCCGTTTGGCCCGAGTGCTTCAAGCACTTCAGCGTTGATGATCTTCATGGTCGCCTCCCCGCCGGGGACGATGACGATCAGAAAATCGGCCCAACCCGCAAGCGCGACCAGATCGGGCTCGTAGGCGTAAGCAACATCCTTGTGATTGTGGCGGGCGAAATAGGAGATGTCGCAGCCGAATGCGGCGGCCCTTCTGCCGATTGCCTTGCCGATCCGCCCCATGCCGGCGATCCCCACCTTCTTGCCCGAAACGCGCGTCACCAGCGGCATGGCGACACTGCCCCATTGCCCGGAACGGACGAAAACATCGGCCTGCGGGATCTGCCTTGCAGTGGCAAGCAGCAGTCCGATGGCGATATCGGCGACATCCTCGGTGAGCACGTCAGGGGTATTCGTCACGCGAATGCTGTTGGCGCGTGCATAGGATAGGTCGATGGCGTCGGTGCCGACGCCATAACAGGAGACGATTTCCAGATTCGGCAATTGCGCCATCAGCTCTGCAGACGCTCCGAGTTCGCCGCGAGTCGCTATGGCGCGGATATCCTTGCCGACCCTGGAGATCAGCTCCTGCCGGTCTGCCGCTTCCCACAGGCGATGGATGCGGTAGGTCGCCTCCAGATCCACCATGTCCCATTCCGGATAAGCTCCGGTCATCAAGATCTCTACCTCAGGCATGCCGTTTCCGTCCCGCATTTTGACAGTTGATTATGTTATCGATAACATATAATTCGAAAAGGGATGTCAAGTGAGTTTCACCGTGAGCGGCAGTTGAAGCTGTCGGCCGCGGCGAGACCGGAGGAGTGATTTGCATGAAGAACTTGTTTGATCTTACCGGACGGCGTGCCCTGATCACCGGCTCGAGCCAGGGGATCGGCTATGCCCTGGCCGAAGGCCTGGCGCAGCATGGCGCCGAGGTGATCATCAACGGCCGCACGCCCGAAAGCGTCAACCGTGCGGTCGACAGCCTCAAGGATCAAGGCCTGTCTGCCCATGCGGCGATCTTCGACGTGACCAGCAAGGACGCTGCCAAAGCGGGTATCGACGCAATCGAAGCCGATATCGGGCCGCTCGACATCCTGATCAACAATGCCGGCATGCAGTTTCGCACGCCGCTGGAAGATTTCCCGGCGGACAAATGGGAGCTGCTGCTGACCACCAATATTTCGAGCGTATTTTATGTCGGCCAGGCGGCGGCCAAAGCCATGATCGCCCGGGGGCAGGGCAAGATCATCAACATCGCCTCCGTGCAAAGCGAACTGGCGCGCCCCGGCATTGCTCCCTATACGGCGACCAAGGGCGCGGTGCGCAATCTGACCCGCGGCATGTGCGCCGACTGGGCCAAGTACGGCCTGCAGATCAATGCGATTGCGCCGGGCTATTTCAAGACGCCGCTCAATCAGGCGCTTGTCGACAATCCCGAGTTCTCGTCCTGGCTCGAGAAGCGAACGCCGGCCGGACGCTGGGGCAATGTCGAGGAACTGGTCGGCGCCGCCGTTTTCCTGTCGGGCCGGGGCTCGTCCTTCATCAACGGGCACACGCTTTATGTCGACGGCGGCATCACGACCTGCCTCTGATAGAGACGAGACCATGGATTTCGAGAAAAAGGCGCCACCTCTGCCCGTCGTCGTCATGGGCGTCAGTGGTTGCGGTAAATCTTCGGTTGGAGAGCATCTCGCCGCTCGAAACGGCGTGCCGTTTCTGGAGGGCGACCAGCTCCACCCGGCTCAAAACGTCGAGAAGATGGCGCAGGGCATACCGTTGACCGACGACGACCGCCTGCCGTGGCTCGACCGGATCGGCGAGGAAATAAGGACCGCGCAAAAAGTATCGCAAGGGCTGGTGATTTCCTGTTCGGCGCTGAAGAGAAGCTATCGGGACAGGTTGAGTCAAGCGGCGGACGGGCATCTCGCCTTTGTTTTCCTAGAAGGATCCCGCGACCTGTTGCTGTCGCGGATGCAGGCCCGTCAGGGCCATTTCATGCCCGCGACTTTGCTCGACAGCCAGTTGCAGGCGCTGGAGCCGCCGATCGGTGAAGCTAATGTCGTGACGGTGGCGATCGATAATGCGTTGGATGATATCGTGGCACTGGCTTGCAAGGGACTGAGCGGCATGGCCGTCAAGGGAGGAGATTATCATGCAGGATGACTACAGAGCAGATGTTGCCGTCATCGGTGCCGGGATCATGGGAACGGCGATCGTCACCCGATTGATCGAAACCGGGCATAAGGTATCGGTCTTCGACCTGGATACCGAAAAAGTTGCGGCTTTGCAGGCTAAGGGCGCGCGCGCGGCCGGCTCCGTGGAGGAAGCGGTCTCATGGTCGGCGTTTTGCGTGCTCAGCCTCAATCACGCAAACATCGTCCGCGCTGTCGTCTTCGGCGAAAAGGGCGTTGCGGCGGCGGCGAATGCCGACAAGGTGCTGATCGATATGTCCTCGATCGACCCGGCCGACACGGCCGACATGGCGACGCGGCTGCGTCGGGAAACCGGCATGGCATGGGTGGATTGCCCGCTTTCCGGCGGCGTGCCAGGTGCGCTGAGCGGACGCCTGACGATTATGGCCGGAGGCAGTGCTGAGGATTTCGAACGGGCACGCGTGGTGATGCGGCATCTTGCCGCCAATTACACGCTGATGGGTGTATCCGGCGCCGGGCAGACGACGAAGCTGATCAATCAATTGTTTTGCGCCGTGCTGTTTCAGGCCGTCGCGGAGGCGGTCAAGCTCGCTGAAGCTGGCGGCGTCGATCCGGCCGCCATTCCGGCCGCCCTTGCCGGCGGCAGGGCGGACAGCCGCATATTGCAGGAATTCATGGAGAAATTCGCCGCTCGGGATTTCTCGCCGACAGGCAGAATCGACAACATGTTGAAGGACCTGGATTCGCTTCAAGCCTTTGCGCTGAAGACGAAGACGCCATTGCCGATGACTGGCTCGGTGGTCGAGATTCACCGCCTGCTCTGCGCTGCCGGGCTTGGGCCAAAAGACTCGGCCGAGATGATGCGCCTTCTCGATGGGTTTCAGGCCGATTGACGTCAATCTCTCCGAGAAATTCGAGATCGTCATCTTTCCGCTTGACCATCCATAAATGTTATCGATAACATACATCCATGAAAACCGCAGCTTTGGGAGGAGCCACAGTGGAAGCCAAGAGACTGCTGGAATTCCAGTCGATCACCAAGAGCTTCGGCGGCACGCAGGCGCTACGCGACGTCTCGATCGACCTGCGCGAAGGAGAAATCCTCGCGCTGCTGGGAGAAAACGGCGCCGGCAAATCGACGCTCATCAAGACGCTTGCGGGCATCTACAAGCCCGATAGCGGCGACATCCTGTTTCGCGGCCAGAGCTACCACCATCGCCCCCCGAAGCCGAACGAGCGGCAGCCGGTTGCCTTCATCCACCAGGATCTGGGTTTGATCGAGTGGATGACGGTCGGCGAGAACATGGGCCTGTCGCAGGGCTTCTCGATGCGTCGCGGCCTGATCGATTGGAACAGGACACAGGCACGCGCCAAAGAAGCCTTGAAACTGGTCGGTTGTGATTTTGACCCCACCACTCGGGTCTCGGCGCTGTCGCGCACTGAAAAGTCGCTTGTCGCCATTGCCCGTGCGCTTGCCGTCGAAGCCGACGTGCTGGTGCTCGACGAGCCGACGGCGAGCCTGCCCGCCGATGAAGTCGATCGGCTGTTCAACGCGATCCGCCCCTTAAAGGATCGCGGCGTCGGGATGATTTACGTCTCCCACAGGCTGGACGAGATTTTCCGGATTGCCGATCGGGTGGCCGTTCTGCGCGACGGATGCATGGTGGGGCAGAAGCCCGTCAGCGAGACCAGCCCCGACGAGCTGGTAACGATGATCATCGGCCGCAGCGGTGACAGCCTCTTTTCCAAGACCGCGATCACGCCCGGCAAGGCGATCGTCAAGGTTCGCGATCTCGTTTGCGCCGGCACAGGCCCGATATCCTTCGATATCCGCGAGGGCGAGCTTCTGGGACTGGCTGGATTGCGCGGCGCCGGTCAGGAGCGGATTGGTCGCGCCCTGTTCGGTTGCGAGCCCTTCAACGGCTCGGTTCTGCTGCATGACGAGGCCCCCGACCTTTCCAGCCCGCGGCGGGCCATGGCCTCGGGCATCGGCTTGATCGCCCGTGACCGGACGGAGGAATCCGTGGCGCTCTCACTTTCCATTCGGGAAAATACCTACCTCAATCCGGGAGCCGTCGGACGTGGACTTTTGTCCTTCCTGTCGCCGCGCGGCGAAGCCGATCTTGCCCATAAGATCGGCCATTCCGTCGGCCTGCGGCCAAACGACCCGGATCTGCCGGTGGAGGCCCTGTCGGGTGGCAACCAGCAGAAAGTGGTCGTCGGCCGCTGGCTGGCGACCGGCCGCAAGCTGCTGGTCGCAGAAGATCCGACCGCCGGCGTCGATATCGGGGCGCGTGCGGAGATCTACCGTCTGATCACCCAGGCGCTCGAGGCCGGTCTCGCGGTTGTCGTGGTGTCGACGGACTTCGAGGAAATCGCCCATATCTGCCACCGCGCGCTGGTCTTCTCGCGCGGGAAAATCGTCAGCGAACTGACTGGAAGCGCTCTGACGACGGAGGCGGTCATCACGGCCGCATCCGCATCGGAAGCCGCTTGAGCCATCGGGAGAACAGCCATGCAATCCATTGAATCCACGGCGCTGGAGCCGACCAAGAGCGAAATGGCCGGCCTGTCCACAGGACAGAAGATCGGACGTCTGATCCCGGTTTATGGGCTGGTGATCCTGACCGTCGGCCTGATCGTGATCTTCTCGATCCTTCTGCCCAATACGTTCCCGACCGTGTTGAACGTCCGCTCGATCGTGTCCGACAAGGCCATCATTGCGCTTCTGTCGCTGGCTGCGATGATCCCGATGGCATCGGGTCGCATCGATCTGACCGTCGGTTATGGCATCGTGCTCTGGCACATTCTCGCCATCAGCCTGCAGACGGCCTACGGCCTGCCCTGGCCGGTCGCAGTCGTCATCGTGCTCGCGCTCGGCATCTTCACCGGCTTCATCAACGGCCTGCTGGTCGAGGTTGCGAAAATCGACAGCTTCATCGCGACGCTCGGCACCGGAACGGTCCTATACGCGCTTGCGCTTTGGCACACCGGCGGCCGGCAGGTGGTCGGCGTCCTGCCTGATGGTTTCTATGCGCTGAACGGCACCATGCTGTTCGGCCTGCCGATCACCGGCTTCTACGTGCTCCTGATCGCCATCTGCATGTGGATCGTGCTCGAATACCTGCCGATCGGCCGTTACCTCTACGCCATCGGCGCCAATCCGAAGGCGGCCGCACTCAATGGTATTCCCGTCCGCAAATTCGTGATCGGCGCATTCGTCACCTCGGGGCTGCTTGCGGCTCTGACCGGGGTCCTTCTCGCCTCGAAACTGCGCATCGGCCAGGCGAGCGTCGGCCTCGAATATCTCCTGCCGGCGCTTGTCGGCGCATTCCTCGGATCGACGACGATCAAGCCCGGACGGGTGAACGTCTGGGGCACCTTGATCGGCGTCATCATCCTGGCGGTCGGAATATCAGGAATTCAGCAATTCGGCGGGTCGTTCTTCGTCGAACCGCTGTTCAACGGCGTGACGCTGCTGATTGCCATCGGCATAGCAGGCTACGCCCAGCGCAAGCGCGGAGCTGTGAGGAGGATCACACCCGCATCCAAATGAGGATGCCGGCTCATCCCGGCATTTCACAACAAACAAAATGGAGGAGTGAACATGAAGCGCAGGACGTTATTGCAGGCAACGGTCGCAACCGTCGCCGTTATGCTCAGCATGCCGGCATTGGCCGATTCGATGGCCGACGCCAAGGCCATAGTCGAAAAGTATGCTTCCAAGGTGAGCGCCTGGGATGGCCCGACGAGCGGCCCCAAGGGCGCTGCCGGAAAGAACATCGTCATTCTTGCCGGTGATATGAAAAACGGCGGCATCCTCGGCGTGGTCAATGGTGTTCAGGAAGCGGCAGGCGCGCTCGGCTGGACGGTGAAGGCACTTGACGGCGCCGGTTCGATCGGCGGCCGCACCGCGGCGTTCGGCCAGGCCATGGCGCTGAAGCCGGATGGCATCATCATCAACGGCTTTGACGCGGTCGAGCAGAAGCCGGCGATGGAAGCGGCCAAGGCTGCCGGCATTCCGATGGTTTCCTGGCACGCTGCCTCGGCGGTCGGTCCGGTTCCCGAAGTCGGCGTCTTCGCAAACGTGACCACCGATGCGATGGAAGTGTCGAAGTCCGCGGCGGATTGGGCCTTTGCCGATGCCGCCGGTAAGCCGGGCGTCATCATCTTCACCGACTCCACCTATGCGATCGCGATCGCCAAGGCCGATCGCATGAAGAAGGAGATCGAGGATCTCGGCGGTACGGTGCTCGAATATGTCGACACGCCGATCGCCGAAACCTCTCAGCGCATGCCGCAGCTGACCACATCACTTCTGCAGAAGCATGGCGCGAAGTGGACGCATTCGCTGGCGATCAACGACCTCTACTACGACTTCATGGGACCTTCGCTTGCTTCGGCCGGCATTGCAGGTGATGGAAAACCGGTGAACGTCGCAGCCGGCGACGGTTCGGAGAGCGCCTATCAGCGCATTCGCGCCAAGCAGTTCCAGGCCGTCACGGTCGCCGAGCCGCTCAACCTTCAGGGCTGGCAGCTCGTCGACGAATTGAACCGCGCCTTTGCGGGCGCTCCTTGGTCGGGCTATGTGTCGCCGCTCCACGTGGTGACCAGCCAGAACGTCGAGTTTGACGGTGGGCCGAAGAACAGCTTCGATCCCGACAACGGCTATCGCGATCAATACAAGAAAATCTGGGGCAAATAACCCTCTCAGTCAGGGCGTATCGACCGATATGCCCTGACCTCCTGACAGCATACCAACATCGATCCAGCTCCGGCGAGTTTTGGAAAAGAGAACCTATGATCATTCGTTATGCTTTGTTTGAAGGCGAAATCCATCCCGGTAGAGAAGCGGAATTCCGCCAATTCGTGCGGCAACGGCTCGTCCCTCTCTGGACGAAATTTCCGGGCGCCGAGGAAATCCGGGTGCTGGACGGGATGGAGCGCGATGAAGGCGCCCCTGTTTATGCCATGGCGCTTGCCATTCGTTATCCCGATATGGACGCGGTAAACGCGGCACTTCTCTCCGACGTGCGGTCGCAGAGCCGCGAGGTCACCGGCGAACTTCTGCAGCTCTTTACCGGCAAGGTGCATCATCACGTATTCGCGGCCAACGAATATGCACCGCATATTGCCTGAGATCAGGTGATTCCGACGTCCGTGACGGCTTGGGCGACTGCTCCGGTCCGCTGCCCGGCTTAAACAAAAGTAAGGGTTTGAACAAAGACCCGGAAAGCGCCGCGGACGAGCGTCCCAGGCGCTTTTTCACGTCTGGTGCGCCGAGCATCCTCGGACGCGACGGATGCGATGGTTTCGTTTGCCCGACTTTTGAGGACAATTTTCCCTCAGTGCCACTTTCATTAAACTAAATAGTCTATCGATTTAGTAGATTATGTTCCATCTTACCGTGCATCGCTCCTGCAAACAACAATCCGAAACGGGAAGATCGACGATGACATTGGCAAAGACATTCAAAATCGCGTTGTTCAGTCTGCTTGGTCTCAGCGCCATTCACGGTCCGGCTGCAGCTCAGGCAGAGGCTCCGCTCCTTCCCAAGGTGCCGCCGGGCACGGTGCTGACGATCGGCGATCCGGTCACCCAGAAAGCTCTTGAGGTGTCCGGCCTCGGCAAGGAGCTCAGTTTCGAGGTCAAATGGGCCAATATCAGCGGCGGGCCGCAGACGTCGGAAGCTTTCCGCGCCCATGCACTCGACGTCGGATCGGTGGCCGAGATACCCTCCATCTTCGCCAACTGGAACAATCTGCCCGTCCGCAACATCGCCTATCGCGAACGCCGTGACCCGATCGCCAATCCCATCTACCGCTTCGGCATCGCGCCAGGCGCGGCCGTCAAGACGCTCGCGGACTTCCGCGGCAAGCGCATCGCCTTCAGCCCGGGTCAGGCACAGGGCACGCTCGTTCTGCGTGCCCTCCATGCCGCAGGGTTGAAGAGCGGCGACGTCACTCTGGTGGAGCTGCCGAGCACCAGTGACGTCTACCCGAAGGCATTGGCGAGCAAGCAGGTCGACATCGCGCCGCTCGGCGGCGTCTACATCAGGCGCTATATCACCCAATACGGGCCTGATGGCGCGACCCTCGTGGAACATGGCCTGCGCGACGATCCGAGCCATCTTTACGCGCCGCAATGGGTTCTGGACGATCCCGCCAAGGCGGCAGCTCTCGCCGAATATGTCGGCCTGTGGGCACGCGCCACTGAATGGGTGAACCGGAACCCGGACCTCTGGATCAAGGAATATTACGTCGGTCAGCAGGGGTTGAGCCAGGAGGACGGGGAATATCTCGTCAAACTGACCGGCGAACAGGTCGTTCCCAGCGATTGGAGCGAAGTGAAGAAGCGCCACCAGGAAACCATCGACCTGCTGGCAGACGAGCTCGGCTACAAGCCGCTCAATGTGGAGCAGATTTTCGACAATCGCTTCGAGAAGCTCGGCGCCGCGGCTTTGGCCAAGAGCCAGTAACGCTCGACACCCCTTCGGAGAGGAGATTTGAAGCATGGCAACCACTTGGGATGCAGATGAGGCGAAACTGTCGCGGTCGTCCGGCGGTAGAATTGCGCATGCAGGTTCACGCGCGACAAGGCCGGTTGGCCCGGCTAGCTTTGCTGCTGGCTTGGCCGGCCCCCGCGCCCGGCGCAGGCTGGGTCCCGGACCCGCGATCCCTTTCGGGTTGCAGATCGGGCCGGTATTGCTCGTCTTGACCTGGGTCGTCGGCTCGGCGCTCGGCTGGATCGACCCGCGGATCCTGTCGGCGCCGTGGACGGTGGTCGAGGCTTTCGTAAGGCTCATAGAGCAGGGTCGCCTGCAGGACAATTTCGTGACGTCGGCGACGCGCGCCCTGCTCGGCCTTGGTATCGGATTGCTGACCGGCACGATCCTGGCGGTGATCGCCGGTCTTTCCCGGATCGGCGAAGCCCTGATCGACGGGCCGGTGCAGATCAAGCGCGCGATACCGACGCTGGCCCTGATCCCCTTGCTGATCCTGTGGTTCGGCATCGGCGAGAGCATGAAGGTTACGACCATCGCGCTGGCCGTGATCGTGCCGATTTACATCCACACCCACAATGCGCTCCGCAGCATCGACAGCCGCTATGTCGAACTGGCCGAGACGCTGCGCATGAGCCAGAAGGACTTCATCCTTCAGGTGGTGCTGCCGGGTGCTTTGCCGGGTTTCCTTCTGGGTCTGCGGTTTGCCGTCACCCTCTGCTGGGTTTCTCTCGTCGTGGTCGAGCAGATCAATGCCACCAGCGGGCTCGGTTACATGATCGATCTTGCCCGAAATTATGGGCAGACCGACGTCATTCTCGTCGGCCTGGTGGTCTATGTGCTGCTCGGTCTCGTCTCGGACGGTCTCGTCCGCCTGCTTGAACGGAGGGCCCTCTCATGGCGCCGCACCCTGGCAAACTGAAGCCCGCAACGAAGGCCGTCCACGTGCGAGACCTCGCACGGCGGTTTGCGACGAAGACGATCCTCGACGGCGTCGATCTCGATATCGAGGAAGGCGAGTTCGTCGCCCTGCTCGGCCGCAGCGGCTCCGGCAAAAGCACGCTCCTCAGGGCTCTTGCCGGTCTCGATCACGGTGTCGAGGGAACCGGCACCCTCGAGACACCGGAGAGCCTTTCGGTGGTTTTCCAGGACGCCCGCCTGCTGCCGTGGCGCACTGTCATCCAGAACGTCACGCTCGGCTTGACCGGCGCCTCCGGCCAGGAAGCCGGATGGAAGGCTTTGGCGGAGGTAGGACTTGCAGGCCGGGAAACGGCGTGGCCGAACCAGCTTTCGGGTGGCGAGCAGCAGAGGGTCGCGCTTGCCCGTTCGCTGGTGCGCGAACCGGCCTTGCTTCTCGCCGATGAGCCGTTCGGCGCGCTTGATGCGCTGACCCGGCTGAAAATGCACGATCTGCTGCGGGAGTTGTGCGCAAGACACCGTCCTGCCGTGCTGCTCGTCACCCACGATGTCGACGAGGCGATTTCGCTGGCCGACCGCATACTGGTCCTCGACGAGGGCCGCCTCATCGAGGATCTCAAGATCGATCTGCCGGCGCCGCGCGATCACGGCGATCCGCGCTTTGCGCAATTCCGGATCCATCTTCTCAGCCGGCTCGGAGTCGAGCTTCCGGGCCGCAAGGCCGCCTGACGTCAGCAACAGTTGAATTTGATCTGGAGATAAGCCAATGAGCACATCGAAACGACAAATGCGGCTTGGCGCATTCATCATGGCGACCGGCCATCATATCGCCGCCTGGCGCCATCCGGAGGCGCAGGCCGATGCCGGCCTCAATATCGATCACTACCGCGAGCTCGCGCAGACCGCCGAACGTGGCAAATTCGATCTCGTCTTCGTCGCCGACAGTCCGGCTGGATGGGACCGCGCCAAGGACCCGGAAGCGCTTCGCCGTACCGCCCAGGGCGCGCATTTCGAGCCGCTGACCCTCTGGGCCGCCCTCTCCCAGGTGACCAAACATATCGGCTTCGTCGCCACGGCATCGACGACCTATGAGGACCCCTACCTTCTCGCCCGCAGGTTCGCGTCGCTCGACTATATCTCCAAGGGCCGTGCGGCATGGAACGTCGTCACGACGGGCGCGGATGTTTCGAAGAATTTTTCAATCGCAGGCCATCCCGCCCATGCAGATCGTTATGAACGGGCCGAGGAATTCGTCGACCTGGTGAAAGGATTGTGGGATTCTTACGAGGACGACGCCTTCATCCGTGACAAGGAGAGCGGGGTCTATCTCGATCCCGACAAGGTGCATCTCGTCGATCACAAGGGCAAGTTCTTCTCGGTGGCCGGTCCGCTCAACGTCGGCCGTCCGGTTCAGGGCTATCCTGTCATCGTGCAGGCCGGTGCATCGGAACCGGGGCGCGAACTTGCTGCCCGCACGGCCGAGATGATCTTTACCGCCAACCAGACTTTCGAGGATGCGCAGGAATTCTATTCCGACGTCAAAGGGCGGCTCGCCCGCTACGGACGCTGGCCGGACGAACTGCTGATCAGTCCCGGCATATTCCCGGTTCTCGGCGGGACGGAAGCGGAAGCCCAGGCGAATTACGACCATATCCAATCGCTGGTTCATCCCTCGATCGCCTGGAATATCCTTGCCCGCCATTACAAGGACATCGACCTTTCCGGCTACTCGCTGGATGATCCCGCCCCTCCCCTGCCTGACAATACCGAACTCAACAAGAGCCGCCTCAAGCTGGTTTCCGACCTGGTATCGCGCAACAATCTGACGCTGCGCCAGTTCTATCTGGCGGTGGCCACCGCCCGCGGCCACCGGACGGTGGTCGGAACACCCGAGCAGATCGCCGATGCGATGCAGAGCTGGTTCGAGAACGGTGCTGCCGACGCCTTCAACATCATGCCGCCGATCCTGCCCACCGCCTTGACCGATTTCGTCGATCAGGTCGTCCCGATCCTGCGCAAGCGCGGCCTGTTCCGGAACGAATACGAGGGGACGACGCTACGGGAGAACCTTGGCCTCCAACGCCCGCCGAATGGCTTTGTGGTTCAGGCGGGACAGCAGCAGGTGCAGGCGGCCGTATGATCTCTTGAGGTGGCTTCCCTCCCCCTGGTTTTGTTCCAATCACATAGGGAACCGCAGCATCGCATGAGCAAGAATTCCGAATTTCTCTGCTATATTCCGAACGACGTCAAAGCCGGCCATCGCGGCGATTCCGCCGTCGAGAACCATAACAGTCTGGATACGCTGACCAGCCACGCAAGGGCGCTGGAGGCGCATGGCTGGAAGGGCGCGCTCATCGGCACCGGTTGGGGCCGCCCCGACACGTTTACCGTCGCGGCCTCGCTCGCTGCCCGGACCACCACCTTCGAGCCGCTCATTGCGATCCGTCCGGGCTATTGGCGCCCGGCGAACTTCGCTTCCGCGGCGGCCACGCTGGACCATCTGACGGACGGCCGCGTGCGGATCAACATCGTATCGGGTAAGGACAACCTGCCCGCCTACGGCGACAGCGAGGGCGATCAGGCACACCGCTATGCCAGGACCAAGGAGTTCATGCGGCTGGTCCGAAGATTATGGACCGAAGAAAACGTCACGTCCGCGGGCGAGAACTTCCGGGTTGCTGAATCCACCGTGGTGCCGCGCATCCAGGTCCGCGGCGACCGTCGGCACCCCAAATTCTATTTTGGCGGCGCCTCGGAGGCGGCCGAGCGGGTGGCCGCGACCGAGGCCGATGTCCAGCTCTTCTGGGGCGAGCCGCTCGAGGGTGTCCGCGAACGGATCGCGCGGCTCAAGGCGTTGAGCCGGGAACTGGACCGCGACCTCCCGCCGCTGGAGTTCGGCCTGCGGATCACGACGCTGGTCCGCGACACCACGGAACGGGCCTGGACCGACGCCGAGGCGAAGGTCGCCGAGATGGCCAGAAACAAAGGTACCGGCTGGCATGATCACCAGCGGGCGCTCGCCGTCGGCCAGCAGCGGTTGCTCGATCTGCATGAGCGCGGCGACGTCCTCGACGACAACCTCTATACCGCGCCGGGCAAGTTCGGCGGCGGCGGAGCCGGCACCACCTGGCTGGTCGGGTCGGCGGAAGACGTCGCCCGCTCGCTGCGCAAATATCAGGATCTCGGCATCACCCACTTCGTGCTGTCCGACACACCTTATCTCTCCGAAATCAAGCGGCAGGGCGATCAGCTTCTTCCGCTGCTGCGCGGCTGAAGCCGGAGCAGCGGCGCTCCGGTGCCGCAGCTGCAATTCATGCCGATTGCCGAGACCGTTCAGAGCGTCGCGCAGTTCGTGGGCAAGCCGCAAAACCTTGCTATGCGGGGGAGGTTGGTGATTTCGCAACCATCGGGAGAGCGCTCGTCGAATTGTCCATCCGAAAAGCGCAAAAGCTATCCAAATAGAGCGCTAAAGCCATGCTCCGTCGGCTCGTTTACACTCTCTAAAATATATTACTCTAATTTTTTAGATATCGGGGCGACGTTCTTGAGGACCGTCACCTCCGCCATGATGGCGGGCCAGGCACCCGAATTTCGCATGAAATCGGCTTTTATTGCTTTGACGGATGTCCCGTATCTCTAGCGCGATTCCGGGCACAGGGGTGCCCGTCGGATGCACTCGGAGACACACCGAGGCTTTGCATTCGAACGAGATATGACAAGCAATCCTTGCTGCCGAGACATCCTTCCAACAGAGCTCACCACGGGGGAGAGGCATATGAAGAATATCATGAGTTTCGGGGTTGTGGCGCGCTTAGCGCTTGGCTTCGGCGTTCTCCTCTTGCTGATGGTCGGCTTGACCATCTATTCGACGGAAGAAGTTGCGCAGATCAACGATAAACTTGGAGCCATCAACGACGTCAACAGCGTGAAGCAGCGGTTTGCCATCAACTACCGCGGCAGCGTGCACGATCGGGCGATTGCCATCCGCGACGTCACTCTGGTGACGTCTCCCGATGAACGGAAGACGGCCGAGGCATTGATCGAGAAGCTGGCGGCCTCCTACGCCGAGAATGAAAAGCGCATGGCGGATATGGTTGCATCTCCGGCCGGTGCGACGGAACAGGAAAAGACCATTCTCAGCGAGATTGCAGACATCCAGGCGAAGACCAATCCTCTGGTCGCCCAGATCATTGCGCTGCAGGAGAAGGGCGACGGCGAGGCCGCCCGCAAGGTTCTGCTCGAACAGGCTCGGCCGGCCTTCGTTGCCTGGCTCGGCGCCATCAACAAATTCATCGACTATCAGGAAGCGCTGAACAAATCGATTGGCGGCGAGGTTCGCAGCATGGCAAGCGGCTTCAAGCCATTCGCCCTGACCGCGCTTGGCATTGCGGCTGTTCTTTCGCTCGTTGCCGCCGCCGTGACTGCACGCACGATCGTCGGCCCGCTGGCGAGACTTCAGCTTTCGCTGAAAGCCATGGCCGACGGTAATCTTGATGGCGATCGCCGCCTCGAAGCGCGCGGCGATGAGATCGGCAAGCTCGCACGGGCGGTGGCCGGGCTGCGCGACGCAATTTCGGCAAAGGCTGAACGGGAGGCCGACGCCGAGGCGAAGCGAGCCGTGTCGGAGCGGCATCGGCTTGAGCAGGATGCCGATGAACGCCGCACCCTTGCCGAGCAGACGGACAAGGCTGTCGGCCAGCTTGGCGATGCGCTGCAGGCGCTGGCGGACGGCGACCTTACCCAGCAGATCGGCACTCCGTTCATTCCGTCTCTGGAAAAACTGAGAGCCGACTTCAATTCTGCTGTCGAAAAGCTCCGTGCTGCCATGCAGAAGGTCGCTCAGAACGCCAGCGCCATCGCCGCCGGCGCACAGGAGATCCGCTCCGCTTCGGACGATCTCGCCAAGCGGACCGAACAGCAGGCAGCCTCGGTCGAGGAAACCGCCGCTGCCCTGGAAGAGATTACGACCACCGTTGCCGACTCGAGCAACAAGGCTCAGGAAGCCGGCCAGCTCGTTCGCAAGACGAAGGATAGCGCGGAGCGCTCGGGCAGCGTCGTTCGGGATGCGGTCGATGCCATGGGCAAGATCGAATCCTCCGCCACCGAAATCGGCAGCATCATCGGCGTCATCGATGAAATCGCGTTCCAGACCAATCTGCTGGCGCTCAATGCCGGCGTCGAAGCCGCCCGTGCCGGTGACGCAGGCAAGGGCTTCGCTGTCGTCGCTCAGGAAGTGCGCGAACTGGCGCAACGCTCCGCCAAGGCGGCAAAAGAAATCAAGGAACTCATCAACGCTTCGAACGGCCACGTCAAAAGCGGTGTGGCCCTGGTTGGCGAGACCGGAAAGGCGCTGAAGGAGATTGCCGAGCAGGTGCAGCAGGTCGATGGCAATGTGGGGGCCATCGTCGGCGCTTCGAAAGAGCAGGCGACGGGGCTGAAGGAGATCAATACCGCTGTCAACAGGATGGATCAGGGGACGCAGCAGAACGCCGCCATGGTGGAAGAAGCCACAGCGGCCGCCCACAACCTCGCCAAGGAAGCGGACGCGCTGTTCCAGCTTCTCGGCCAATTCAACATTGGCGGAGTGGTGGCACCGAAGCGCGCATCGCAGCCCGCTGCCGCGGCGCCCCATGCTCAACCGGCGCCCTCGCCTGCGCGTCAGATGATTGCCAAGGTGGGCAAGTCGTTCCAGACGAACGGGAATGCGGCATTGGCCGGCGACTGGGAAGAGTTTTAAGTCGCTCTGATCTCTTTCCAGCTGACACTGGAAAGCAAAGCCGTATGATTCTTGCGAAGGGCAGCATTTGCTGCCCTTCGCATTTTGGATCAAAGAAGGTGAGTATGTCGTGGTCCCATACGGCTACACGCTTTTGGGCGACATTAGACCCGAACCGCAGCCTTGGCCGGAAGCAGGGCGTTGACCACGACCGCAACGGCGATGTTGGCCGCAAGCGCCAGCAGTCCGGTATAGACGGTGAAGGGTTCGCCGCCGAGATTGATCAGATGCAGAGGTTTCCAACCGGCGTCCCAGACGAGGAAAGTGCCGCCGCCGAAGCCGACGAACCAGCCGGCAAGCAGACCGGGTGCACGGAACCAGTTGGTATACAGGCCGAAGACCAAGGCCGGAAGCGTCTGCAGGATCCAGACGCCGCCGAGCAGCTGCAGGTCGAGGGCGAATTGCGTCGGCAAGAAGATGATGACGAGAAGCGCACCGATCTTCACCACGAGCGAGGTGATCTTTGCGACCTTGGCTTCGCCCGCATCGCTGACGTCAGGATCGACATAGGCTTTCCAGAAATTGCGGGTGAAGAGGTTGGCGGCGCCTATGCTCATCACCGCCGCCGGCACCAGCGCGCCGATGGCGATCGCCGCAAAGGCGAAGCCGGAGAACCAGCCTGAAAACAGCGTCTTGAACAGCGTCGGAACAACGTCATTGGCGCTGTCGAGCTTCAGGTTGGCGGCGTGCCCCATATAGCCGAGCAGCGCCAGAAGGCCGAGCAGCAGCGTATAGGCGGGTAACATGATCGCATTCTTGCGGATCGTCTTGCCGCTGTTGGAGGCAAAGATGCCGGTCAGCGTATGCGGATACATGAAGGCCGCGAGCGCCGAACCCAAAGCGAGTGTGGCATAGGCGACATACTGGTTGCCGCCGAGCAGCAGGTTGCCGGACCCCTTGGCCTCGAAGGCCGCATCGGCCGAGGCGAAGACATTCGCGTAGCCTCCGAGTTTCGACGGGATCAGTGCGACGGCCGCGATCACGACGATATAGATCATGATGTCCTTGACGAAGGCGATCAGAGCCGGGGCGCGCAGGCCCGCGGAATAGGTGTAGAGCGCCAGCACGATAAAGGCGATTGCCAGCGGCAGTTCGCCATGCAGCCCGAGCGCCTTCAGCACCGCCGTCATGCCGACGAGCTGGAGGGCAATATAGGGCATGGTGGCGATGACGCCTGTTGCCGCCACGGCGAGTTCGAGACTGCGCGATCCGTATTGACCGTGGACGACGTCGGCAGCCGTGACATAGCCGAAATCCTTGGCGCGTTTCCAGAGCACGGGCATGACCATGAAGACGAAGGGATAGACGACGATGGTGTAGGGCAGCGCGAAGAAGCCGTAGGCTCCCACGGTATAGACCAGCGCCGGGACGGCGATCACGGTATAGGCGGTATAGAAATCGCCGCCGACGAGGAACCAGGTGATCCAGGTGCCGAAGTTGCGTCCGCCGAGGCCCCATTCATCGATGTGGGCCAGTGTCTCGGGCTTGCGCCAGCGGCTGGCGACGAAGCCCATGACCGTGACCAAAACGAAAAAGAAGATGAAGACGGCAAGCGCCGTGCCGTTGATGTCAGTCGTCATGGCGAGTGCTCCGATAGGCGATCCAGGTCAGCGCTGCGGTGATCGGCACCCAGAGAAGCTGATACCAATAGAAGAAGGGAAAGCCGAAAAGAGATGGCTCGCGGACATTGTAAAATGGCGGCCAGAGCAGACCTAGATAGGGAATGACAAGCAGCCAGAGCGCTGCCTTGCTACGTGGTTTTTCCATGTCGGGATACCTTTCAGGCGCCGCAACGCGGTCGCCATGTTCCAGTTGTCGGCGTGGAAGGCAGGTCTGTCAGTCGGCGACCGCAGCAGGCCCGGCTCGGGTCGCTCGAGCTTTTCCGACCGATCGGAAGCTGATGTAACGCATGTGAATTCCTCCCAACGGCTCGCACTTGGCCAGCCGTGGATGGAGTCCTATGGCGCCGGTTTTAAGCTCGCAAGATGGGCGCGGCGCTGAAATGCCGAGGCCTACCCAGAAGTGGGTAGACGCGATTTATCCGACTTTCGAGACGATGCCGTGATCGAGCGCATAACGGATGAGGCCCGCGGTGGTGGCGATACCGAGCTTCTTCTTGAGGTTCTTGCGATGGGTTTCCGCCGTGGCGGAGGTGATCCCGAGCGTTTCGCCGATCTCCCGATTGCTTCTGCCCGCAACGATCAGCCCGAGAATGTCACGTTCGCGCGGCGTCAGGGGGGCGCTACCCTCCTCTGCGCGTTCGCCCATCAGTGCGTCGAAGACGCCGGACGAGAAATATGTCCCCCCACCCGCCACGGTCTCGATGGCCGAGACGATCTCGTCGGTCGAAACGTCCTTCAGAATGTAACCGGCAGCGCCATGCATGACCGAGGAGGAAATATACTCGCGGCTGTCATGCATGGAGAGCATCACGACCCGTGCCTGGGGAAGTTCGTTCCTGAACAATTCGATCGCATCGATGCCGCTCAGCTTCGGCATGTTGATGTCCATCAGCACGACCTGCGGCAGGATCTGCCGGCCGATCTCGAGCCCGGTTTGGGCGAGCCCGGCCGTGCCGGCAACTTCGATATGGTCGAATGTCTCGAGCACGGCCTTCAACCCGTCCAGCACCAGCGGGTGGTTGTCGATCAAGAGCACCCTGATTTTCGGGCGTTCCGTCATGCGGCTTCCGCCTGCCGATCGGCGGGACAATTGGCCGATTTCGGCAGCATCGCCGTCAGCGTCGTGCCGGTCTCGCTGCTGTTGATCAGCAACAGGCCGCGGAAGTGGGCCATTCGCTCCTGCATGTTGCGCAGGCCGAGACCCGATTTGCCGGACACGCCGTCCTTGATGCCGTCGAAGCCACTGCCGTTGTCGGTGATCGTCATGCGAACCCGGCCGCCGTCGCTCCAGAGCTTGACCGCAAGCTTGGAGGCGCCCGAGTGGCGTTCGACGTTGTTGAACGCTTCCTGTGCGACACGATAAAGCGCGGTGCTCGCCTCGGCCTTCAGCGTGTCGGTGAAGCCCGAGGAATCGATCTTCGTCTCGATCCCCGTCCGCTCGGCAAAATGGTAACAGAGTGCCTCCAGCGCCGCCGTCAGGCCGAGATCGTCGAGCACGCGCGGGCGCAGATCGTGCGACAGCCGTCTGATTTCCTTGATGGCGCCGTTCAGCGCCTCGACACCACGATCGATGGTCAGTGCTGCATCGTCGACATTGGTCCTGACCTTACGGCCGGCAAGATCCATCGCATAGCGCACGCCGACGAGATTTTGGGAAATGCCGTCGTGCAACTCGCGTGCGAGCCGTGCGCGCTCTTCTTCCTGCGTATCGATGACCCGCTGCGTCAGTTCCTTGAGCCGGCCATCGGCCATGCGGCGCTCATGGAAGGTCAGCAGCATGCAGGTGGTGAAGACGACAAGCACCGAAGGCACGGCGATCAGCGCGACGATGACGAAGGTCCGTTTTATGTTGGCGCGCATAACTGCGTTCGCGGCGGCACTTTGGGCAAAGACGTCATCCAGATAAACGCCGGTGCCGACGACCCAGTGCCATTTGTCGAGGCTGACGACGAAGGAGAGCTTGTCTGCGATCTGTCCGGTCGATGGTTTCTGCCATTTGTACTGATGCAGGCCCCCGCCCGCTTTTGCCGTGGCGATCAGTTCGGCAATGACCTTGTCGCCATCCGGATCGGTGAGGTCGAGCCAGTTGTGCCCATGCCGGAAACTCTGGCGCGGATGGACGATGTTGTTGCCGTCGTAATCGTAGACGAAGAAATATCCGTCCTTGCCGTAGTCGAGCGAAGTCAGGATCGCCGCCACCTGCTGCTTGGCCGCCTCGTCGTCGGCACCGGCTTTGTCATAGATCGTCTGGATGGCGGATAGAGCAAGGTAGGTCAGATTGAGGATTTCGGCTTCCTTGGTCTTCAGCATATTCTGCTCGAACGTGTCGATGCTGTTCTTGGCGAGGTTTGCCGATTGCCAGGTGATGAAGGTGGTGATCGCAAGGATCGAAATGACGAGCGGAACGATCGCCAATGCGATGATCTGGTGTCGTAACGTCAACGATCATTCCTCCCGAGAATTTGCGCCGGGAATTATGCCCTTTGTCAAATGCGAGTCCAGCGGCTTGTCGGAGCGCGATCCGTGACAGTCGGAACCCACTACCGGCGGGCATCGCGCGCTAGTCCAGGGGCACGAACAGGCCGAGCTTGACGTAGCGCGATACTTGTCCCGCTCGATCTTCATCCGGCGGTGAGCACTTTCGCTCTCCCCGTCGCCTCGCGGTCGCCGACGGGCACCTCCGCCCTGATGCCCGCTTCCTCGCGCAGGCTCTTCAATCGCGTCTGCACGGCCGAGACCGATAGTCCGATCCGCTTGGCAATCGTTTCGGCTTTCTGCGGGCAGTAGTCGCGCTGAGGACATTGAGAATCTCGCGGCGGCCGCTCGCGCCGGCACTGATATCGATCCTGCTGGTGAAGACCACCATCTGGCTGTTGCCCTGTCATGTGTGGCCTGATCGCACGTAAGAATCTGCTGCGGCAGCGGAGCTCCTACACATCCGCGGAACTCGATTGGCGACCGTATCTGACTGTCGGGCCGAAGAGCGAGTCGCGATAGCCGCGCCGCTCAGGCATCAGCCCCGTTTCGGCCGGGTCGGAGCGTGGTCGAGGCCGGCGGCGGCCTCCTTCAGGCAGTCGAGGTAGCGGTCGCGGTTGGCGATGCCATCGTCGCGCGGGGTGACGAGGCAGAGCGTTGCGGCTGCATGGCCTTCCTCGCCCCGCACCGGTACGGCAAAACAGTGGGTGAAGCTGTCGACGATACTGTTGAAGGTGAAGAGACCTTCACGTTCGGCCTGGCGCACCTCGGCGATGAAGGTTTGCGGCTCCAGCCATTCGCCGTTCGGCAGGCGAAAATCCTGCGGCGGAATGAAGTTCAGGATGTCCTGATCCGACAGATGCGCAACGAGCAGGCGGCCCGACGCCGTCCACGGGATCGGCACCGATTGCCCGACATCCGTCGAAATGCGGAAGGGGCGCGCGCCTTCGCGCATGCGAACGACGGTGTATCTGTTTCCATCCAGCATGCAGAACTGCGCCGTCTCCCGCGTCTCGTCGGCAAGCTGTTCCAGTGCGGCCTCGCATTCGCGGGTGAAATCAAAATGGTTCTCATAGGCTGCGCCGAGGAAATACAGCTTGCGGCCGAGATAGACACGCCCCTCGCCGCCGGTGAATTCGAGGATGCCATTTTGCAGCAGCAGGTTGACGAGCTCGTAAACCGATGAGCGTGGCGCGCCGATCTGCGCGGCGATTTCATTCGGCTTCAGGGCCTGGCGTTTCTGGCGCAGGAAATCGAGGATCTCGAAGGCGCGGTCGAGCCCTCGGGCGCGTTTGCCGGCTGCTTCGTCCTGAACTGCATCCATTGCTTCGATCCCTTTTTTGTCCGGCCAAGCTTTTCAAACCGACTGCCGCATCTGTCAATCGATCCCGTGTTTCCTAGCGAATGAAATTATCCCACCCCTCTTGCGAGGTAGAAAAATCGGCATAAGATCACATCGTCCAATATATAGATCACATGTACGATATATTGGACACGAATGGCAAGCCGTCAACGCTGCCGCACACAAAAAAGGGGATCGACATGAAAAATCTTGAAAACGGTATTTCCGCTTCGCTGCGCCGCCGCCTTCTGGCGGGTGCTGCCGCCGCTGCGGCACTCCTCGTTTTTTCGGCCGGCACGGCCTCGGCCGCCGCCAATTGCATCAAGGGTGACAGGAAAGCGCCCTACACGGTCGGCTGGGCAAACATCTATTCGGTGCCGACCTGGATGAAGCAGACCGAAGGCACCATCACGGCTGAAGTGGAGGAGCTGAAGAAGGCGGGGCTTGTGAAGGACCTGATGATCACGGACGCGCAGGGTAACGCGCAGACGCAGATCCAGCATATCCAGTCGATGATCGACGCCAATGTCGACGCCATCGTCGTGATCGCCGGTTCCTCCAACGCACTCGACCGTGTCATATCAGATGCCTGCGACAAGGGCATCGCGGTCGTGAATTTCGACAGCCTCGTTAACACCGACAAGGTGACGGCGAAGATCAACACCGATTCCAACGAATGGGGCGCGACTGCTGCCAAGTGGATGGTCAGCCAGCTCGGCGGCAAGGGCAAGATCATCATCATGAACGGCCCGGCCGGCATTTCGGTGAGCGACGACCGCCGCAAGGGCGCCCAGCCGGTCCTCGACGCCAATCCCGGTCTCCAGGTGATCACCGAGACGAACACGGAATATAACGTCGCGCCAGCACAGGAAGCGATGACCAGCCTGCTCTTCGCCAATCCCGAAATCGACGGCGTGCTGTCGCTCGGCGGCGCACTGTCGGCCGGCTCGGTGCTGGCCTTCGAGCGCCAGGGCCGCGACCAGGTGCCGACCACAGGCGAAAACGCCAGGCAGTTCCTGGAACTCTGGAAGGAGAAGGGACTGAAGGGCTGGGCGACCATGCAGCCCAACTGGCTCGGCGCGCTTTCCGTTTACACCGCCGTGCAGGCGCTGGAAGGCAAGGACGTTCCGGCCTTCGTCAAGGTGCCGCTGCCTGTCATCGACGACAGCACAATCGGCAGCTATCTCGCACGGGCCGACAAGTTTCCGGCTGACGGGTATATCTACTCGGACTACGACAAGGCGCTCTTCGACAAGCTGCTTGCCGCCAAGTAATCCGCCCAAATAACTCGGGTTAAGGAAAGCCGTCATGACGGAAGAAAGACCCCTGCTGGAAGCCCGGCAGGTGTTCAGGGGATTTTTCGGCAATCCCGTTTTGAAGGGCGTCGACATTGCCCTTCTGCCGGGCAGGGTCCACGCCCTGCTCGGCGAAAACGGCGCCGGCAAGTCCACGCTGATCAACCTCCTGTCCGGCGCTCTCCAGCCGGACGGCGGTTCCATCCTCGTCGACGGCAAGCCGGTCGAGCGCTTCAGCCCGGCGGCTGCGCGCGCGGCCGGTATTGCCGTCGTTCAGCAGGAACTGAGCCTGACGGCCAGTCTCTCGATTGCCGAAAACATCGGGCTCGGCGCCTTTCCAAGACGGTTCGGTCTCATCGATTACAGAGCGCTCCATCGCGGCGTGCGCGATGTTTGCGACATGGTCGGGCTCACCGAGCCGCTCGATATGCCGGTCGCCGATCTGGCGCTCGGCCGCCGTCAGATGGTGGAGATCGCCAAGGCGCTATTCCGCAAGCCGCGTGTACTGATCCTGGACGAACCGACTTCGTCGCTTTCCGCGCATGAAGCCGGCATCCTTGCCCGCCTGATCGAGACGCTGAGGGACCGCGGCACCGCACTTCTCTATATTTCCCACCGGCTCAACGAGGTGCAGGCGCTCTGCTCACATGTCACGGTGCTGAAGGATGGCTTGGTCACCGCCGACCAGTCGCTGTCCGGCATCGACGGCGAAGGCCTGGTGCGCCTGATGGTCGGTCGTGAGACCGGCAACCTGTTCCCGCCGCGCCTGACAGCAGCACCCGGCCCGATGCGCATCAACGTCGAAGGTTTTTCCGCCGGCATGGTGCGTGACGTCGGCTTCTTCGCCCGCGCCGGCGAGATCGTCGGTATCGGCGGGCTGGTGGGACAGGGGCAGGAAGACCTGCTGCTCGGCCTCTACGGCGCGATTCCGGCCGCGGCGTCCAGAGCGGAGGTATCCGGCAAGCCCGCCCTGCCCGCTGATGTCGGCGAGGCGAATGCCGCCGGCATCGTCTATGTCCCGGCCGACCGCAAGCATGAGGGGCTGGTGCTGCCCCACTCCATCGCCTCCAATCTCATCCTGCCCTCGCTTGGACGGCTCGCCCGCAAGGGGCTGCGCGACCGGCCGGCGGAAAACGGCCTGGTCGCCGATCTCGCCCGCCGGCTGACGATCAAGGGTGATACGACCCGCCCGGTGCAGGCGCTTTCCGGCGGCAACCAGCAGAAGGTGGCGCTCGCCAAATGGCTGCCGCTCGATCCTTCCGTTCTGCTCCTCAATGATCCGACGCGCGGCGTCGACATCGAGACCAAGCGGGAAATCTACCTCATGCTCCGCGCCTTCGCCGCCGAGGGGCGGCTCGTCATTCTGGCCAGTTCCGATACGCCGGAGCTCGTGCATCTCTGCGACCGTGTCGTGGTTCTGCGCGAGGGGCGTGTCGCCGCGGTGCTGTCGCAGGATGAAATCAGCGAAGGGGCGATTGTCGGCGCGGCCATGGGCATCACCACCGCGACGCAGGGTGAGGCAGCATGAGCACAACTTCGTCATCCTGGCTCTACGGCGCGATCCAGCTCCGCCGCAACCGCGGCCTTGCGGGCCTCTATCTGGTTGTCGCCGCCTTTCTCATCCTCTATGCGCTGCTCTTTCCCGGGATCCTTTCGATCGGCGGCTTCTCCAAATTCACGCAGAACTGGTTCCCGCTCGCGCTCGTCACCATGGCGCAGGCGCTGCTCATGCTGAACGGCGGCATCACGCTGGCGATCGGCCCTCTCGTCAGCTTGGGAGCCGTGATCGCTGCGACGACGATGGAAGGGGCGCTCGGCGTGCCGGGCGGCATTCTTGCGGTAGCACTTGCCGGCCTTTCGATCGGCGCCGTCATCGGCGCTATCGTCACGCATCTGAGGCTTCCCGCAATCATCGTCACGCTTGCCGGCTCCTTCATCATCGGCGGGGTCGCACTCATCCTGCTGCCGCGGCCGGGCGGGTTCATTCCCGATTGGCTGTCGACGACGCTGGCCGGCCACACGCCGGTCGCCTTCCTGCTGCTGGTCTTGATCCTGGCGCTCTGGAAGATCTTTCTTGCAACGCCGCTCGGCCTCGGCATCTACGCAGCCGGCGACAATCCGGTCGGCGCATTCCGCTCAGGCGTCCCGGTCGAACGGGTGAAGGTTGTCGCCTTCGCCCTGTCCGGTCTTCTCGCCGCCCTGACCGGTCTCTTCGTCGCTGCGCAGACCGGCTCGGGTGATCCGGTCATCGGCACGCCCTTCACGCTGAACTCGATCGCCGCCGCCGTGCTCGGCGGCGTGGGTTTCCTCGGCGGCAAGGGCACGATGCGCGGGGCGATCTGCGGCAGCCTGCTGCTCTCGGTGATGATCAACGTCATGTTCTTCCTGGGCTTCCCGCCGGTCGCCCAATATGTCGCGCAAGGGTTGATCATCGTCGGCGCGGTCGCCGTCCCGGAACTTCTTGGGGCTTGGAGGGCAAGACGATGAACATCATCAGGTCTGCATTCCGCAATCCACCGCTGCTGACCTTCCTTCTGGTCGCGCTCGTCTGGATCGTCGCAAGCCTCACACTGCGCGGTTTCGGCGCCTATGGCCACCTGCGCTATCTGCTCGAACTCGCCGCGGTGATCGGCATTGCCGCCGCCGGCCAGACGCTCGTCATCCTGATGGGCGGCATCGATCTCTCCGTCGGCGCGGTCATAACAGTCACGGCGATCCTGCTGCCGCTGATCTCGCCCGCCTGGGACCCGACCGGCCTCGCCGGCATCGCGGCGGCCCTTGCCATCGCCACCGGCATCGGTCTGATGAACGGTGCCGGTGCTGCTTATCTTCGCGTGCCGCCAATCATCATGACGCTGGCCATGGCGACCTTCCTGCAGGGCCTGCTCGTCATCGTCGCCGGCGGCAGCGCGGTCACCGTCAGCAACCCGGCGGTCATTCTGCTCGGGCAGGCGCGGCCGCTCGGCATTCCCTCGGGCATCATTTTGTGGCTCGTCGTCTCGATCGTCGTCCTGCTGCTCGTCCACCGCATGCCGATCGGCGCACGGTTCCTGGCGCTTGGGGCGAACCCGCTGGCGGCCCGGCTTTCCGGCGTCAGCGTCACTCGCAATACGCTGATCGTCCACTCTCTGTCGGGTTTTTTCGCAGGGCTTGCCGGCATTCTCGTGCTCGGCATGAACCGGCAAGGTTATGTCGGCATCGGCGACCCCTATCTGCTGACCTCGATCGCCGCCGTCGTGCTCGGCGGCACCTCCATCCTCGGCGGCCGCGGCACCTATGCCGGGACCATTCCCGGGGCAATCCTGCTCGTTACGACGACGGCGCTGATCACTGTCGTCAACGCCTCGCCCGGCTGGCGGTCGATCATGTTCGGCACGCTGATCCTCGCCCTTTTGCTGGTTTCCGGCCGCGAGGCGCGCAGATGACGGAGCTCTATAACGGGCCGGTGATCGACCCGCATCACCATCTCTGGGACCTCAGCTTGCAACGCCATCCCTGGCTGCAGAAGGGCGAAGAGATGGTCTTCGGAAGCCTCGCACCGATCCTGCGCGACTATGGCATCGACGATTATCGCGCCGATGCTGCCCGCCAGAACGTGATTGCAACCGTGCATGTCGAGGCCGGCTGGTCCGTTGCGTACCCGCTGGAAGAGAGCCGCTGGCTGGATCTCCTCGACCGCAGCTCCGGCGTGGCGCATCGTTATATCGCGCGCGTACCCCTCGACGGGCCGGACGCCATGCGCCTGCTCGAGGCGGAAGCGGCGAACCCGAATGTCGTCGGCATCCGCGATATTTTGAGCTGGCATCCGGACGCGGCGAAGAGTTTTGCGCCGCGCCCGAACCGCATGGGCGATCCCGCCTGGCGGGTGGGGCTTGCCCATGCCACCCGGCTCGGGCTGGTCTTCGACCTGATGCTCTATCCCTGGCAGATGAGCGAGGCGCTCGAACTGGTGCGGGCTTTTCCGGAAACGCTTTTCGTGCTCAACCACGGCGGCAGCCCGGCTGACCGGACGGAGGACGGAATGGCGCTCTGGCGCCGCGGCCTGCGGGCGCTCGGCAGCGAGCCGAATCTGCGCCTGAAGATTTCCGACCTCGTCGCCTATGACAATAAGTGGACGCTCGAAAGCCTGCGGCCGGTGATCGAGCATTGCCTCGATTGTTTCGGCCCGGCGCGCGCCATGTTCGCGAGCGACTTTCCGGTCGCGGGCCTGCACGCCTCTTTCGACGAGGTCTACCAGGTTTTCCGAGCTGTCGCCTCGCAGCTCTCTTGCGACGAGCAGCGCGCCCTGTTCTTTGCCACCGCCAACGACACTTATCGCCTCGGTATCGCCGATCCGGCCGAGATCAGGAGTGGCTGCGATGTCTGACCTTCATACCGCGACGGAAAACGTCCTGATCGACGAGCGGGTGCGCGGCTTTCCGCCCGGCAATCCGCCGCTTCCGCTTGCTGCAATCGGCGAGCAGGGATGGAAGCCCTATGACGGCAGGATGGCCCTGCCGCTGATCTCACTCGACCGGCAGGCATTCGCCAGCAATGTCGAACTGATGATGACCTATGTGAAGAGCCACGGTGTCGACATCGCTCCGCACGCCAAGACACCGATGTCGACGGCGCTGGCGGACGCGCTTCTGGCGGCAGGCGCCTGGGGCACGACCGTCGCCGACATCCGTCAAGCCGCCGTTCAGCTGAGGGCGGGGCAGCGCCGGCTGATCCTTGCCAACGAGATCGGCGGGGCTGCCGCCGCCTGCCGGCTCGCGGCCCTGCTTGGCCGCTATCCCGATGCGGAACTGCATATCTTCGTGGATTCCGCAGCGCTGGTCGAGGCTCTTCGCTCGGCATGGCAGGAGCGTGGCGGTTTGCCGCCCCTCGGCCTGCTGGTGGAGTTCGGCGCCGGCCGTGCCGGTGCCCGCAGCGTCGACGCCGCCGAGGTAATTCTCGAGGCGATCCTTGCCACGGAGACGCCGGCGTTCCGGCTGACCGGCATCGCGGCCTATGAAGGCGCGGCCGCGACCACCGATGCGGAAGAAACGATGCGTCGCATCGACGCGCTGATGGCGGTGACATCAGGTTTCCTGCCGAAGGTGCGCGCCCGCATAGGCAAGGAGCGGCCGCTCCTCGTCACGGCCGGCGGCTCGGTGTTTTTCGATGTGGTGATTGCCAGGCTTTCAGCCGCCGTCGCGGCCGATCCCGCCTGCCGGCTGGTGCTGCGCAGCGGCGCGATCTTCTTCCACGATCACGGCATCTACGAGCGCGGCCTTGCCGGTCTCGATGCACGCGGCGGTTTCCGCATCGGCGGCGAGACGATCTCGGCCGCCGCAGCCTTCCGTCCGGCACTGCGGGTCTGGGCCGAGGTCCTCTCCCGGCCGGAGGCGCGGCTGGCGATCTGCGGCATGGGCATGCGCGACGTGGCGATGGACCAGGGCCTGCCGCGGCCGTTGGCGCTCTATCGCAATGGGGCGTATCTCGCCGATCTCGAAAACGCCGAGGTGTTTCGCCTCAACGATCAGCACGCCTTCGTGGCCCTTGCCGACGGCAGCGACGTCGCGGTCGGCGACGTTGTCGAGTACGGCATCTCGCATCCCTGCACCTGCCTTGACCGGCATGCCATTCTTTACGGCCTCGACCCGGACCATTCGGTGACCGCGGCCTATCTGACCAGCTTCGGCTGAACTCTCCCTCCAAAAGCAAGAAAAGGAAAACCCGCCATGATCCAGCGTTATCAGAAAGGTTCGCGTATGAGCCAAGCCGTCAGCTACGGCGGTCTCGTCTATATTGCCGGCCAGGTCGCGGAAAATCGCAAGGCTGATATCGAGGAGCAGACCCGCGACGTGCTCGGCAAGATCGACGCCCTCTTGAAGGAGGCGGGCGTCGACCGCTCGCGCCTCATCGCCGTCAATGTCTTCCTGCCGGCGATCGTTGATTTCGAGGCGATGAACAGCGTCTATGATGACTGGATCGACATCGAAAACCCGCCGGCCCGCGCCTGCACCGAAGCTCGTCTCGCCGATCCCGATCTGCGCGTCGAAATGACCGCGATCGCCGCCCTCTAGCGCATCGGCCCGAAAATCGGATTTCGATTTTCGGAAAGCACGATGCGTAAGTTGAAAGTGTTACAGCGTCCTTTGCGCGTCTCAAAAAGACGCGCGGCGCTGTAACGGCATCGCAACCGTCCGCACTGGAGACATCATGCATAACGGTCTCGTCAATCCGATCGACTTTTCGCGCGAGGGCCGGCAGGCCGGCCACCTCGCCATTCCCTATTCGATCGACCGTTCGCCCTATTATCAGATCCGCATTCCGATCCTCCGCCTGAAAAATGGCGAGGGACCTTCTTTGCTGCTGATGGCCGGCAATCATGGCGACGAATATGAGGGCGAACTCCAGCTCGGCCGGCTGATGCGTCTGTTGGATGTCGCCGAAATCCGCGGCGCTGTCACCATCCTGCCGATAGCGAACCTGCCGGCGGTGATGGCGGCCAAGCGCTGCTCGCCCTTCGACGGCGGCAACCTCAATCGGGCATTTCCCGGCGATCCCACCGGGTCGCCGACGGCGCGGATGGCGCATTTCCTCGAACATGAACTTTTTCCGCGCCATGACGTCGTGCTCGATCTGCATTCAGGCGGCACCTCAATGGCCCACCTGCCCTGCACGCTGATCGAGCGGCAGGCCGATGCCGCCCGCTTCGAACGGTCGGCTTCGCTGATGCGCGCCATGGGTTCGGCGCATGCCTTCATCGCCGATAACGGGCCGACCGCACCAACATCGATGGGGGCTGCGGCAAGGGCCGGAACCATCGGTCTTTCCGGCGAATTCGGCGGCGGCGGCACCGTGACGCCTGAGACAATGGGTTTCACCGCGGCGGCGATCGACCGGCTGCTCGTCACACTCGGCATTGTCGAGCGTCCGGTCCTCTCGCGCGCGGTGCTCGCCGAGCCGGGACCGTTGCAACTGCTGTCGCTATCCCGGCACAGCCAGGGCATCTATGCGAACCGCAGAGGCTGGTTCGAGCCGGCCGTAGTCCTCGGCGCCATCGTTGCCGCCGGCGAGCTTGCCGGATGGTATCATGATCTGGAACGCCTGGAGCAGCCGGAGGAAGAGCTGCGTTTTGCCGAGAGCGGCATTGTCATTTCCCGCAGGCTGCATTGCGACAGCCAGGCCGGCGACTGCCTGATCCAGGTCGCCGAACCCATCGCATCCTGAGAAGCGCTGATCTGCTCAAGCGATTGCGTCTACCGCTGCCTTGACCCAGTCGAGACGCTTTGCCGGTATCAGGCCGTAATTGTAGAAGTTCACGCCGTCAGCGCCGGCATTGACGGCCGCCTTGGCGCGTGCAGCGAGCACCGCCGGCCCGTTGACCTCGGGATAAAAGACGCGCAGGCCCACCCCGAGGAACTTGCCGGGTCCGATTGCCGCCCGGCCTGTCCGGATGACATCGCCGATGGCGTCCGGTTCCATGTCGTAGCAGCAGAGCATCGCCCCGTCGCAGAGCCTGCCGACGGCTGCGAGATCGACGCCGCCGAGCCAGCCGTCCTTCAGGTCGATGAGCACGATGCGTGTTGCCGGATCGGCCGCCGCCTTGATCTCGCCGATCAGGCTGGTCACCGGTTCGCTGCGCCAGGTGAGATAAGCATGCAGCTCGGGATGATCGCGAAAGGCATTGATGCCGGCGGCCGGGAAGTCGGAGAATTGCCGTTCCGGGACAGCTCGTTCGCAGAGTTCGGCGATGAAGCGCGCGACCGTTCCGCGCGCGCCTTCGACCGGCGCGCCGGCCTTTTCGGCGCGCGCCGTGCAATGGTCGCAGAAGCAGAGCGACAGCAGGAAATCGTCTTCGGCATTCAGGCCGACGCCGTCCTTCTCGTGATGGTATTCGTGCGCGAATCCCATGAAGTTCGGGCTCTCGAGTTCCACCATATCGGGCCGGTAGTTGGTCGTGATGTCGCGCACGAGAGTGACGGCATAGTCCCGCGCTGCCGGGCTGGAGGGGCAAAGATTGTAATAGTTGGGATTGCCGAAGGCGTTCCGCGTCACATGATCGGGATGCAGCATGCCGAGACGGGTATTGTGCAGGCAGACCGTCCAGCAGGAGACCTTTAGACCCGTCGCCCCGCGTCCCTTGACGAGTGCTTCCAGCATGTCGCCGCGCTCAGTGACATTCCCAGCCATCAGCGGCCGGATCAGCTTGTCCCGCCACAGGCTCTCATCCGGCCGGAAGTAGACCGTCCCGTCCTCGGGGAAATAGGCCTTCTGCCGCGGGCTCCGCGGCTGCAGAAACCGGCCGGCGTGATAGGAGGTCGCCAGGCTGACCGTGTTAAGGCAGGCGCGGCCGAGAAGCTCGGCGGCAAAGGCGTCAAAACCCTGGTCCTGAATGTCCCAGGGGTAGGTCCACATGGAAAGATGCATGGCGAGCTCCCGTCAAGTCTGTCCATTTTATAGAACACGTGTCCATAATAGTGTCCAGATTTGATTTTTGGGGGCGGGCGTACGCAGACGCCGGCCGTGTAACGGGAGCACGCTGTCCTTCAATCGAACGCGCGTTGGTTGGCGGCATTTTCGTTGTAACGCGCGCGGGCCTGCTCGAGCCGCTCCGGGCCGCCGACCTGCGGGACGGCAACGTCCCACCAGTGGCCACCTGCGTCGGTCCCGGGAACCGCATCGGTGTCGATCACCAGAACACTCGGAATGTTCCGTTCCCGCGCCGCCACGATGCGTGCCTCGAGCTCGGCGATGGACCCTATCTTTTCGGCATGGGCGCCCATCGAAGCGGCATGCGCGACAAAATCGATCTCGGGCTGCACGTCGACATTGCAGTCCTTGTACATGTTGTTGAATTCGGCACCGCCGCACTCGATCTGAAGACGGTTGATGCAGCCGTAACCGCGGTTGTCGGTCAACACGACGGTGAACGGCACCCGCCGCATGACGGCGGTTGCGAGTTCCGAATTGGCCATCATGTAGGAGCCGTCGCCGACGAAGCAGATGACCTCCTTGTCAGGCCGGGCAAGCTTGATGCCCATGGCGCCCGCCACTTCGTACCCCATGCAGGAGAAACCATATTCCATGTGATATCCGCCCTTGGCAGATTGCCAGAGCACCTGCAGTGCGCCCGGCATGGTGCCCGCCGCACACATGACCACGGAGTTTTCCGTCGCCACCCGCTGCACGGCGCCGATGACCTGCGCATCGGTGGGCAGATTGGCAGGTCCATCAGCCTCCGGTGCCGCCGTCACGCGCTCGACCGTTTGGTGCCAGTCGGTCCTGCTCCCGGCATCGACGTCAGGCCCGCGATACGCCTCGAGCGCGGTGGACAGGCGCTTGAGCGTGACCTTGGCATCACCGACACAGGGCAATGCCGAATGCTTTGTTGCATCATATCCGGCAAGGTTGATCGAAGCGAGCCGGCGCGAGGGATTGCGGAAGAGCGCCCAGCTGCCTGTCGTGAAATCCTGGAAGCGCGTGCCGATGCCGATCACGAGGTCCGCGTCGGCGCAAAGCACATTGGCCGACGCCGATCCGGTCACACCAGGCGACCCGAAATTCAGCGGGTGCTCCCAGCTGTTGGCACCCTTCCCGGCTTGTGTTTCGACAAATGGGATATGATGCTTTTCCGCGAATGCGGCGAACTCGGCCTCGGCCTCAGAATAGATGACGCCGCCACCGGAAATGATCACTGGCCTGCGTGCAGCCCGGATGGCATCGGCAAGATCTGCGACTTCCCGCGGATCCGGTTCGGGACGGCGGATGCGCCACACCTTCGGTTCGAAAAATGCTTGCGGGTAGTCGTAGAGCTCTGCTTGCACATCCTGGCAGAAGGCGAGCGTCACGGGGCCGCAACTGCCGGGATCGGTCATGACGGCCAGGGCTCGCGGCAGGCAAGTCAGGAGATGCTCGGGACGGGCGATCCGGTCGAAATAGGCCGAGACCGGCCGGAAGCAGTCATTGGCGCTGACGGTTCCGTCGTTCATATCCTCGATCTGCTGCAACACGGGCTCGGGGCGGCGATTGGCGAATACATCGCCGGGTACGAAAAGCACGGGTAATCTGTTGACATGGGCAAGCGCGCAAGCCGTGACCATATTGGTGGCGCCCGGGCCGATCGACGATGTCACCGCCTGGGCGCGCCGGCGCTTCAGCGTCTTCGCATAGGCGATTGCCGCATGCGCCATGGTCTGTTCGTTCTGGCCGCGCCACGTGGGAAGGGCGTCGCCGATCCCATGCAGCGCCTCTCCGATGCCGGCGACGTTGCCGTGACCGAAGATTGCCCAGACGCCTTCGATGAAGCGTTCGCCATTCTCCGTCATCTGGACCGAGAGCCATTTTACCATAGCCTGCGCGGCGGTCAGTCGTATCGTTGTCATTCTGCTGCCTCCTGCACGCGCGCCCGCGCGCCGTCCCAGACCGTGCAAAGGCGGGAATATCGTTTCGCCATCTCCTCGACGGCCTCTTCGTCACTGATCGAGCCCTCGAACCAGCCGCGGGCGACCGAGCCGAAGATTGTCCGGCCGACGGCAAATCCCTTGACGAGCGGGAAGCGCGCGGCAACTTCGAAGCTCGCCTTCAACACGTCCTCCGGCGCATCCAGGCCGAGGACGACGATCCCTCTTGTATGACGATCGTTGTCCTCGATGGCGGCACAGACCCGCGTCCAAGCTTCGGGCTCGTCCATCGGTTCCAGCTTCCACCAGTCAGGATAGATGCCTTCGGCGTAGAAGCTGCGGATCAGTGTCGCTGTCGTGTCCGTGGTGATGCTTGCGACCTTGGAAGGGATGACCTCGAGCAGGAATTCCAGCCTGTTGCGTCGCGAGGCCACGTAAAGTCGCCGCACTTCCGCCAGTTGCCGAGCCCAGGTCGCATCGTCGTCATCGGGGTGGCAGAAGCAGAGCACCTTGACGACATTCTCGCGTGCCCATTCCGAGAGCCCCCCGCAATCTGGACCAAGCGACGGCTCCAGGCTAAGCGGTCGAGACCCCGGCCACTCGCAGGGACGACCGATCCAGAGGCCGGTCCCGGAGGCGGCGTGGAGTGCGCGCCGGCCGATCCGGTCGTCGCAGAGGATTCCGTAGCCGGAACGCCCGTTCTGTACCTTGAGTGCCGCTTCAAGGCAAAGCTCCTTGAAGGCGCCGCCCTTCGACGGCGTGTAGCCCGCCATGCTTTCGAGCTGCATCCGGTGATCGAAGGCGAAGACGCGCATCTCAGACCAGTCGCCATGCCGGTTGGTCGACCAGTGTATCTGCTCCAGCGCGGGGTCATTGCGCAGGTCGGGGCGCGTCATGCCGCGCTCGAGGAAGAAATTCAGCTCCTCAAGTGACGGATATGCCGGCGTGCAGCCGTGACGAGAGACGGCAAAAGCGCCGCAGGCATTGGCGTATCTGAGCGCGGTCGACCAATCCTCGCCATCGAGCCAGCCTTTCAGCAGCCCGGCGAAAAAACCGTCTCCGGCGCCGAGAACATTGAAGACTTCGACCGGGAAACCTTCGCCGGAAATGCCCTCGTCCAGATTGTCCGGTATTGCATCTTCGAATGCGACCGCCCCTTTGGCGCCGCGTTTGCAGACGAGCGTCGCCGCAGTCACGGCGCGCACGGCCCGCAGAGCCGCCACGGTATCGGTCGTCCCGCCGGCGATGTGGAATTCTTCCTCTGTCCCGACGATCAAATCGAACAGGTAAAGAGTCGTCTGGAGCTTTTCGGTCACCTGCCCGCTTGCCACATAGCGGCTTTCCCCTTCGCCATGGCCGGCCATTCCCCAAAGGTTTGGACGATAGTCGATGTCGAGCGCCGTCTTGGCGCCATGCTTGCGCGCAAAGCCGAGCGCCTTGAGCACGGCCGCTTCCGTGCGCGGATGGGAGAGGTGTGTTCCCGTCACCAACACCGAACGGGCGCCGGAAACGAAAGTCTCGTCGATATCCTTCTCGCAAAGCGCCATGTCGGCACAGTTTTCCCGATAGAATATCAGCGGGAAACGTTCCTCGTCCCGAATCCCGAGAATGACCAGTGCCGTCAGCCGCTCGGGATCCGTCACGACGCCCCTGCCATCGACGCCATGCCGGGCAAGCTCCTCGCGAATGAAGCGGCCCATATGCTCATCGCCCACCCGGGAGATCAGCGCCGACTTGAGGCCCAGTCGCGCCGTCCCGCAGGCAATGTTGGTCGGACTGCCGCCGATATATTTTTCGAAGGATCCCATATCCTCCAGCCGTCCTCCGACCTGTGCCCCATAGAGGTCGACGCCGGCTCGCCCGATCGTGATCACGTCCAATGTCTTGGTCATGTCGGTTTCCTCGCAATAGTATTGAATTCGGTCATGGTGATCGGGTTTGGTATCGTCGGCGTCTCACAAGAAACGACGAATCGGGGCGCGGGCGAACGACCGCCCGCGCCTGTCCATCAACGGCTGATTGTTGCCTGCAGCGCGTCGATGGAGGATTGGATGCCCGCCTCGGTCGACATGGTGAAGTCTTCCATCTCGAGGCTGACCCAATCGTTGTAGCCGACCATGCGCACCACGGAGAAGAACTCCTTCCACCATTGCAGGTCATGGCCGGCGCCGACGGCGACATAGTTCCAGCTGCGATTGGCGACGTCGGTCACGTCCTTGAGCTCGAGCAAGCCGTTGACATCGGCCAGGCCCCGCTCGATGCGGGTATCCTTGCCATGGCAATGATGGATGGCATCGCCCAGCGCACGGGCGGAGGCGATCGGGTCGGCGCCCATCCACATCAGGTGCGACGGGTCGAGGTTCATGCCGACTTTGGGGCCGACTTCGTTGCGCAGGCGGAAGAGGGTTTCGGGATTCCAGACGAGCATGGCCGAGAAGTTTTCCAGCGCGTATTTTTCGACTCCGACTTCTTCGGCGAGCTTGACAAGGCCGTGCCAGAGCGGGAAGGCTCGATCTTCCCACTGATATCGGTCGCGCTCAGGCATCTCGTTCGGCCAGCTCTTGGTGTAGACGAGCCAGTTCGGCACCGTGTCGCCGGGGGCGGCTTCCGGCAGGCCGGACATGGTGACGATCTTCTTCACGCCGATTTCGCCGGCGAGCCGGATGGTGTCTTCCATTTCCTTGCGGTGGCGCTTGCCCATGTCACCCGGGTCGAGCGGGTTTGCCGAGCAATTCAACGCGGCGACTTCCAGGCCGCGGGCTCCGATTTCCTTCAGCTTGGTCTTGAGCAGGCCCCTGTCGGCCAGCAACTCGTCCGCACGGAAGTGCGGCCCGCGCGACCAGCCGCCGCCGGTCATCTCGATACCCTCAACACCGAGTTTGACGCATTTGTCGAGCATGTCGGTGAAGGAGAGGTCGCCCATCACGTCGGTGCAGATCGAAAGTTTCATGTCATTGTCTTTCTAAAAAGGGTGTCAGACTAAAAGAGAGTGTCGGGGACGCGCCTGGGAGGAGGATGGAGGAGATCCGGCACGCCCCCTGTTCGATCACTTGAACTCGACCCAGGCCGAACCTGCGTCTGCCGAGCGGACGCAGTTTTCCAGCCAGCGCACACCTTCGGTGCCGGCTTTGATGCCGGGATAATGATGGCGCTTGAGGAAGGCCTCGTCGCCGCGGCGTCTTGCGTCGATCGCCTGGGCGATCCAGAGGTAGATGTTCGCCCAGCTGTCGCCGAGCCCTTCGGTGTGCAGCGCGCCCATGCGATCGAAGGCGAGGCTTTCCTCTTCGAGGTAGGGCATGCCGTGGTGCAGGGTTCGGTTCGGCTCGCCCTGTATTTCGTAAATCAGCTGGTCGGGGTGGGAATCCGACCATTCGATCGAGGCTTTGGAGCCGACGAAACGATAGCGCTGCGAACCCATATTGCCGGCATTCACCGAGGACACCCAAAGACGGCCGCGGGCGCCGTTGTCGTAATGCATGAGAACGGTCGCATGGTCTTCGAGCGGTGCACGGGTCGGAATGAAGGCCTTGCGGTCGCAGAGCAGCTTTTCGATCTTCATATGCGGCAGCACCACTTCGGAGAGATAGTAGAGGTGCGTGCCGATATCGCCCAGAACGAAGGTCGGGCCAGCCGTCTTGGGATTGGTGCGCCATTTCACGGCTTCGCCGGCGCCCGCATCGTCACCCGCGTTGAAGCCGTGGGTATATTGCATGTCGACGATGCGGATATCGCCGAGCATGCCCTTCTTGACCATCGCCGCCATCTGATGAACCAGCGGATGGCCGGTGAAGCCATAGGTGACGCCGACGATCAGGCCCTGCTCTTCGGCGAGCCTCGCGACCTCGTCGCATTCGGCGACGGTGAAGAACAGCGGCTTTTCGCAGATCACGTGAAGACCGGCTTCGAGGCACGCCTTGGTGATCTCGTAATGGGTGAAGTTCGGCGTGGCGATCGAGACGACCTCGATACCGTCCTCACGCCCGGCCTCCTTGGCGATCAGCTCCTTATAATCGCCGTAGCACCTGCCCGCAGCGACGCCGAGCTTCGTGCCGAAGTCGCGTCCGCGCTCGGCGTCGAGATCGAAGGCTCCGCAGATGAGCCGGTAGGTGCCGTCCCGCGTTGCGCCGGTTCTATGCTTGTAGCCCACCTGCCCGGTACGGCCGCCGCCGACCATGCCCCAGCGCAGGGAGCGCTCGATGGATCTTTCTCCGTTGATCATCCGATCATCGCTCCTGTAGTAGCCAATAGTGTCATTCCGCCGCCATGGCGGTCGGAGGTCCGTAAAGATTGGCTTTCGGTATCATCGCGACCGGTTCGAGGCGGCCGCTCACCACGGCACGAAGAGCGGCATCGGCCACGAGCGTGGCCGCGTATCCGTCCCAGGTGGAAGGGCCGCTCGCCGTGCCCTCAGAGGCGGCTGCGATCCATTCACGGAATTCCTGGTCGTAAGCGTCGATGAAGCGCTCGCGCCAATCCTCGGGGATCGCCTGACGAATGCCGTTCGAATCTGAAATCACGGTTGCCGGGCGGTTCGGCAGCGCGGCGACACCTGCCTCGCAGCTGATCTCACCGCGGATGTCATAGCCATAGGCGATGTTCACCGAAATCTCGACGTCAACAAGCGCGCCCGAGGCCATGTGCAGGAGCACGAAAACCGGATCGCGCAATTCCCCACCGCGCGAGGAGCGGCGCGGAACACGCACCTCCACTCCATTGACCTCGTCCGACAGCAGCCAGCGGGAAATATCCGCATCATGGACGAGCGTGTCATTCAGCGGCATCTCCGACGTGTACAGCCCCTCGGGAACCGAAGCATTGCGATGCACGGAATGGAACATGAGCGGCGCGCCAAGTTTTCCGCCGTCGATGACCGCCTTCAGGCGGCGATAATCGGCATCGAAGCGGCGCATGAAGCCCACCTGCACGAGCCGCCGGCCGAAGGCCACTTCGGCCTCCATCACGCGAAGCGCGGCCGCCTCGGATGTCACCAGGGGCTTTTCGCAGAAGACCGGCTTGCTGGCGGCGATGCAGGCGAGCAGCTGCTCCTCATGTGCCGGCCCCCATGAGCAGATGATCACGGCCTGCACTTTTTCCGAAGAGATCAGAGCCGAGGGGGTGGCGAACACCTCCGCCCCTGCGGGGGCGGCAGCGGCAGCGCGGGCCTGGTCGATATCGGTAACACCCACGATTTCGACACCGGAAACGACGTTCGTCAGGCGGCGGATATGATCCTGGCCAATCATACCCGTGCCGATTATGCCAACCTGAAGGGTCATTTTGCCCCCCGGTACTTATCAATGTAACGCTGCATTTCGGCGCGCATGAAGGTGCTGCTCTGGTCTGCCTTGTCTTCCCAGGCAAAGACGCAGGCGGTCATGATGCCGTCGAAGCCGATCTCGGCCAGCGTGCCGAAGAAATCGTCCCACGGAACCTCTCCCTGCCCGATATTGAGGTGCTGGTGCACCCGGGCGTTGGTGCCGGGCGGGTTGAGGATATAACGAAGGCCGGACGAGGCTTTGTGGTTGAAGGTGTCGCCGACATGCACATGGGCCAGAACGTCCTTGGCCTCACGCAGCATCGCCTTCGTATCATCGCCGAAATAGAAGGTGTGCGGAGCGCAGTAGAGAAATTTGACGCTCTTCGAATTGACCGTGCGGATGATGTCGAGCGCTGGCTGCAGCGTCTCGCACCAGTCCTCCGGATGCGGTTCGACATGGAGGGTGATGCCTTCCTTTTCGAAGATCGGCACCAGTTCCTCCATAGAGCGCCACCAGGCGTCCTCGCATGCCTCGATCATAGACCCGGTATGGCAGCAGTAGCACGATCCCTTATCCGGGTGCGGGCCGCGGCCGAACTCCGAATTCATCGTGTCGACTTCCATCTCGACGGCGATCTCAATCGCGCGCTTCCAATGCTTCACCGCCGCCTGGCGCTCAACTTCATCATTGGAGGCCCAGCGGTACATTGGCAGGATCGACGCAATGCCGACGTCCGCCTCCGTCAGTGCGCGCTTGAACGACTTGATCCGTTCAGGAAACACACGCGGCGCCTTGAACCATTCGAGGAAATCTCCGCGCGGGGATAGTTCGATCCAGTCGTAACCGAGTTCCCTCACCTTCCTGGGCAACTCCTCGAGGGAGAGATGCCGATGCATGAAGGGGTCGAGTGCGATCTTCATTTTGACCTCCAGATTCCGGACATGATTTTCCTTCCCCGGCGGCGGTATTTTCTGGCGCTGCCGGATATTGTGCGTTTTGCGCTGTCTCGTTTGTGGTGCCGTCAGCGGTTACTGGGCCGGCGGCGGATGCCCCTCGTGGCTTGCCATGTAAGTGTCGATTTGGGCCTCGAGGTCGGCCATGGTTTCCCCGCCGGCCATCAGGTCGGTAATCTCCTCGCGGGTCTTGTCGCCCTTGCGGAAATCAGCGGCGATTGCCCCACGGATGAGCACGGCGAAATGATCACCCACCGCCATCGCATGCATGACCTGGTGGGTGATGAAGACTACGGCCAGACCTCGCCGCTTCGCCTCGTTGACGATCCGCAGCACATGCGCCGCCTGTTTGACGCCGAGGGCTGCGGTCGGCTCGTCGAGGATGAGCACACGCGCCCCGAAATGCACGGCCCGGGCGATCGCAAGCGATTGGCGTTCGCCGCCGGAAAGCCCACCGACGAGACGATCGCCGTCGTCGATGCGGGTGATTCCGAAGTCCTGCACGGCCTTGACGGCGATCTCGTTGGCCTTCCTGCGGTCATAGATCTTGAACGGACCCCAGCCCTTGGTCGGTTCGACGCCGACGAAAAAGGAGCGGCCGATCGACATCAGCGGAAATGTGCCGCCGAATTGATGCACCGTCGAGATGCCCTTCTCCTGCGCGTCGCGCGGTCCGCTGAATTCGACCGGCTTTGCGTCCATCAGGATGGTGCCGCGCGTCGGTTTGTGAACGCCGGCAAGCGTCTTGATGAGTGTCGATTTGCCGGCGCCGTTGTCGCCGAGCAGGCAGAGCACTTCGCCGGCACGGACCTTGAGCGAGATGTCGTGCAGGACGTCGATCGGACCGAAGCTCTTGTCGACATTTTGAAGTTCAAGGATCGGAATATTGTCGGACATTGTTGCATACTCACTTGTTTTTCTTCGGCGCGAAGCTCAACGCCATCTGCCGGAACGTGTCGTTCATCAGAACGGCGGCCATCAGCATCACGCCGATGATCAAGTTGGACCAGTTTCGGTCGATATCGGTGAAGTAGATGCCCTGGTTGACGACGGCGAAGGTCAGCGCGCCGAGAAAGATCCCGGCGACCGAACCGAAGCCGCCGGTGAGCAGCACGCCGCCCACCACGATCGAGACGACCGTATTGAAGATGTAGTTCATGCCGCCCGAAACCTGCGCGGAATTGAACAGGATGGCGCCGCACATGCCGACGAAAGAGGCGGCCGTGCTCGATAGAACGAAGAGAGCGATCCTGAGCCGGTCGGTCGGGATGCCGGCATTGCGCGCACTCACCTCGTCTCCTCCCATCGCAAAAATCCAGTTGCCGTAGCGCGTGGCGTGAAGCACGAAACCAAAGACCACCGTGAGCGCAAACCACCACAGGATGATCACCTGGAATTTGCCCTGAATGAGGTCGCCGAACACCGTCTTGGCCCAGGCCGGCGCATTGAGCGGAACCGAAGCTGCCCCGGTCAAAATGACCGATCCTGCAAGGACGAGACCCTGCACCGCAACCAGCGTACCCAAGGTAATGATCAGCGAGGGCACGCTCGTGCGCACCGCCAGGAAACCATTGAGCAGTCCCACGAGAACGCCGATGGCAAGCGCCCCAAACATGCCGATGACGATCGGCAACTCGTAATAGCCCGAGAGGATGGCGATCGACATCGAGCCCGCCGGGATCATCGCGCCGATCGAGATGTCGAGCTCGCCGGCGATCATCAGAAGACCGACGGGCAAGGCGACGATGCCGAGATTGGCCGCGAAGTTGACCCAGCTTGCCGCGCCGAAGAGCGTGCCGAGGCTCACGCCGCCGAAGGCGACATAAAAAGCAATCACTGCGGCGAAGCTCAAGACGGCACCGAATTCCGGCCGGCGCACGAATAGTCCAATGGAAAAGCCACTCATCTGCCCGCCCTCACTTTTTCTTTTTCGCTGCGTAGGACATCGCCATCAGCCGGAACTTGTCATTCATCATCACGGCGAGCAGCAGGAGCGCCCCTATGATGACGCTGCCGAGGTTCGGGTCGATGCCGGTGAAATAGATGCCCTGATTGACGATCGCGAAGGTGAGCGTACCGAAAACGATGCCCACCACCGATCCGGCACCTCCGGTCAGGAGCACACCGCCGATGACCACGCACATGATCGAGTTGAAGATGAACGATTGGCCGCCGAGCACCTGCGCACTTTGATAGACAAGCACCTGGCTGACGCCGACGAAAGCGGCAGAAATGCCCGACAGCATGTAGAGCGCGATGGTCAGCCTTTCCGTCGGAATGCCGGCGTTGCGGGCCGAGACCTTGTCGCCGCCGAGAGCGAAGATCCAGTTGCCCATGGGCGAGATGTGCAGCAGCCAGAAGAACGCCGCCACGAACAACACCCACCAGAAGATCGTCACCTGAAACATGCCGCCGATGAAATCGCCGAGGATCGCTTTGGCGACCGGGCTCGGCACGAGTGACACGCCGGTGCTGCCGGCGATGAGCACGGTGAAGCCCAGAGTCAGTCCCATGACTGCGAACATCGACCCGATGGTGATGATCAAAGAGGGGACGCGTGTGCGGTTGACCAGGTAACCGTTGAAAAGCCCGACGATGAGCCCGACGCCCAGACCGGCGGAAATGCCCACAATCTCGGGAAGACCGTAATGACCTGATATGATCGCCACCGTCAGGGATGCTGCCGGGATCACCGCGCCGATCGAGAGGTCCATTTCGCCGGCGATCATCAACAGCCCAATGGGAAGCGCGACGATGCCAATTTCGGCTGCGACGTTAAGCCAGCTCGCATAGCCCGCCAAGGACAGAAAGACCTTGCCGCCCACCAAGCCGAAGAAGACGAACACCATGGCCAAGCCCAGCAGCGCGCCCGCTTCAGGGCGGCGGGAAAGCTGACCGATGGTCGCTTTGATATTTTGGCCGCCTGAAGGAGCGGAGGAGGCAAGGACACTGTTTCTCATGTTCATTTGATACCACCAATGAAGCCGATGACCGGTAACGGCCGACGCTTTTGGAAGACGCGAAGCCGCCTGCGTGAGGGGCAGGCAGCTTCACGACGCTCGGCGAAGTCAGCGGGCGCCAGCCTTCACACCCGCCAAGGTGGCGTCTACGTTCGAGGCGTCGATGACGCCGGGGCCGGTCAGGATTTCTCGGGTCGGCACGGTAAGCCCATAGTTGACGTTGCCGTTGAGGATTGAGACTGCGAGGTAGCCCTGCAGATAGCCCTGCTGGTCGATCGCGCAAAGCTGAGTGCCGCCCTTGATATTGTTCAGGATGGTTTCATCCATGTTCATACCGCAGACCTTCACCTGACCCTGCTTGCCGGCTTGCGTCACACCGTTGACCGCCGAATTTGTGTCGACGTTGCCAATCGCGAACACCGCATTGATCTCGGGATGCTGCAGAAGATGCGCCTTCAGCGCCTGCGCCACGGCAGTCGCCGAACCGAAGGAGGTTGCCGGAAGCGGCAGAGACGAGCCTGCGCCGCCGCCTTCCGTTACACCCTCGATCATGCCTTTGCAGAAAGCTTCGATATTTGCCGCACCAGGCAAAGTGTTGAGGCAGACGGCGTTCTTCAATTCATGCTTGGCGAAATAGGTGCCCGCAGCCTTGCCGGACAGATAGTCGTTGGAGCCGACATAGTTCATCGCACCGAGACGGTCGGCAGCTTCGATGCCGCCGGCGTTATAGATGACCAACGGAATTTTTTTGTCGACGACCGCCTTGAAGGCGGGATCCATGGCCTCCGGCACCCAGTCCGGACCAACGATCGCATCAGCGCCCTGGTCGATGGCCTGACGGATCAGTTCAGCCGCATCGACCCCAAGATTGTCGTAGTTCTGAGGCCCGAGCCAGACGACCTTGCCACCCTGCGCCTCCACGACCTTGCCGGCATCCTCGGCGCCACGCTTGACGATCGACCAGAACGGATCGTCCGGCTTACCGCCCACGACGAAAATGTTGGCGGCCAGAACGGCCGTTGCAGCGCAGGTCATAATGGCGGCAGCCGATACGGTTGCCGCGAGGCGGCGAAATTTAGTCATCTCAATTTCCTCCCTTGGTCCGCCTCCCTGGCAGGACCGTGAGGAGAAACATATCACCGCTTGAAATTTCAGAAATGCAAAATCATACTAAACATGTAAAAAGTATCATGGTATATCACTCATAATGATATGAATGCGATGACGATGGAGGGAAAATATGCGTCGGCCGACCATCTCCGATCTTGCCAAAGAGGCGGATGTCTCCATTGCGACCGTCAACAGAATTCTTGGCGGAAGCGCCTCCGTCAAAGGCACAACAGTGCAGCGCGTCCAGGCCGCCGCGGAGCGGATCGGCTTTTACGGCGCCGGCGCGATCGAGGATCGGCTGCGCAAGTCGGTGCCGAAGTATCGGCTTGGCTTTCTGCTGCAGCAATCGAGCCGTGAACTCTATCAGCTCTTCGGCAAGAAAATCGTCGAGGCCTGCCACGCGAGACGTGATGAAGTCGTCGACCCCGTCATCGACTTCGTCGATCTGTTGACGCCGGAGAATATTGCCGGCCGGCTCAAAGCCCTGGGTGCAAATTGTGACGCCGTCGCCGTGATCGCCGCGGATCACCCGGTTATCGCCCAGGCCATCCGAGAGCTGCGCGAGAAGGGCAAGCCGGTCATCGCCTATATTACCGACCAGTCGGCCCGGGAAAGGGCCGCCTACGTCGGTGCCGACAATTGGAAGATGGGACGAACGGCGGCGTGGCTCATCTCGCAAATGACCCACGGGCCAGGACGCATTGCCGTCTTCATCGGCAACCACCGCTACCAATGTCAGGACGTCGCCGATGCAAGCTTCCGCTCCTATGTGCGCGAACATGCGCCGCATCTGACCATTGAGGACAGCCGCCCCACCCACGAGGAGCCGAATGAGGCCTACCGGATGGTCAAGGAATTGTTGGCGACGACAGATGACCTCACGGGCATCCTGATTGTCGGTGGCGGCATTTCGGGCGTCTTGCGGGCTCTGAGAGAAATTCCCCAGGAACGGCGCCGAAGCATCCGTCTCGTTTGCCGGGATATTGGTCCGGAGACACGAATAGGTCTGTCGGAAGGGATGATTACCGCAGCTCTCTGTCATCCGCTGGAACAGACGTCTGCGGTTCTGGTGCAGACGATGATCGAGACGATCACGCAGGGCGCGTCGGGCAGCACGATTCAGCGCACCATTGCCTTCGAAATCGTAACACCCGAGAACATTTGAGAGTCGGTTTCTTCGCCAGGGTCACCGGTCGCCATGGCCGCGACTGAAAAGGCTAGCTTATAAGGATGTGGCCTGGAGGTCGTCTCAGATGTCGGCGACAAGGCCCTTTGCTTTCAGCACCGGTTCCAGATTGCTGACCTCGATGACCGATTTGCCCTGCTTATATGCCGCGATATAGCCGGCCTCTGCCTCTTCTCGGGCCTGTGACAGCCTGGCGACTTCCTGCGCCTCCTGGCGGCGCACGACCACCAGGCCGTCGGCATCGCCGGCGATGATGTCGCCGGGATGGATGATTTCGCCGCCGACGATGATTGTGTCGTTCACCGCCGCAATAGTTTCCTTCACCGTCCCCTTGATGCAGACGCTGAGCGAGAACACCGGAAAGCCAAGTTCCCTCAGCTGAAGCGTGTCGCGCACGCCGGTGTCGGTCACGAGGCCGCCGATGCCCTTTGCCAGGCAGGCATTGGCAAGCACGTCGCCGAAGGATCCGGCCTCCTCGTACTCGCCGGCCGATACGACGATGATATCGCCCGGCTTTGCGTAGTTGATGGCAAGCTGTAGCATGATGTTGTCACGCGGCGCGCACTTCACCGTAAAGGCCGGACCGCAGAGTTTCATGCGGTAGTCGACGGGCTTGAGGCGGGAGGAAAGAGCTCCGCGGCGCCCTTGGGCCTCGTGGATCGTCGCGGGCGAAAATTTGGAAACGGCGTCGATATCGGCTTTGCTTGGCCGTTCGGCAATATCTTTAATATGGATCATGGATGCCTCACATCGTTGGCCGACGGCGGGCGTGTCCCGCCGTCTGATTTCGTTGGATATCGTCATTGGATGGTGCCGCTGCCGATCGGCTTACGGGATCGGGTCGAACTTCAGCTCGGAGAGCGATACGACCTTGTCGGTGCGCGTCATCTTGTATTCGGTATCCGGGCCGAGCCACTTGTCCCAGATCTTGTTGATCTCGCCCGATGTGTCGAGCTTGCGAAGGATCTCGTTGATCTTGGCGGTCAGCGCCGGCTGATCCTTGGCCATGCCGATGCCGATCGGCTGGTACAGCATCGGCTCCTCGATCATCCGCATTGCCTTGCCCTTGCTCTTCGATTCATTGACGAACTTGGTCGTCGTCATGGTGTTGGCCACCATGCCGCGCGCCTTGCCCTGCTGGACGGCGAGATAGGCAGAGGCGGTATCCTGGAAGGTCAGCGGGTCGGATTTGTTGAGCTTGATCGACATCTCGGAGGTCGAACCCTTGGTCGAAGCGATGCGCTGGCCTGCGTAATCGGCCTTCTTCTTGCCGGCATCGTCGGCCGGCACGATCAGCATTTCCTTGGCGAGGTAATAGGGATCGCTGAACTGGATCTGCTCGGCGCGGCTCAGAGTATAGGCGAGGTTGGCAACGGTGATGTCGACGCGGCCGAGCTTGACCTCGGGCACGCGCGCTTCGACCGAAACCGGCTTGATTTCAGCCTTGATGCCCAATTCCTTGGCGATGGCGCCGCAGAGGTCGACGTCGAAACCGGCCATTTCGCGAGTCTTCGGATCGGGCGACGCGAAGGGAGGAACGTCGGCGAAAGTCGCGCAGCGCAGGGTTTTCGCCGACATGATGTTCTCAAGCTGATCGGCTTGTGCGGGCAAGGCCGCCGCCATGCCGGCAAATGCGACGGTGAGGGTTAAGCATTTCCAGTTCATTGCTGTTCTCCTTTGTTTTTGGTGGTTGGTATCAATGCCTGAGATCAGCGAGGAAACGCTGTGCACGGGGATGGCTTGGATTTTTGAAGAATTCCTGGGGTGTCGCCATTTCGAGGATCTGGCCGGCATCGATGAACCAGACCCGATCCGCGACGTCGCGCGCGAAACCCATTTCATGGGTGACGCAGAGCATGGTCATGCCTTCGGACGCCAGGCTCTTCATGACGGCCAGCACTTCGCCGACCATTTCAGGATCGAGCGCGCTGGTCGGTTCGTCGAACAGCATCACCGGCGGTTCCATGGCAAGGGCGCGGGCGATTGCCACCCGCTGCTGCTGGCCGCCTGAGAGTTGGCCGGGATAGGCCCGCGCCTTGTCGGCGAGACCGACCCGATCGAGAAGCGTGAGTGCCTTGTCCTCTGCAACATCCGGCGCCACGCCTTTTACCCGGATCGGCGACATCGACACGTTTTCGACCACCGAAAGGTGCGGAAACAGGTTAAAGTTCTGAAATACGAAGCCGATCCGGCTGCGCAGTGCATTGAGTTCCTTCGCCCGCATGGCGGCGTGGATGTTTTGCCCGTCGAGCGTAATCGATCCGCTGTTGATCTCCTCGAGGCGATTGATCGTGCGGATCAGAGTCGACTTTCCCGAACCGGATGGCCCGCAGATGACCACGACTTCGCCGCGCGAGACCTGCGCATCGATATCCTTCAGGACCGGATAGTCGCCGTAGCTCTTGCAGACCTGCGAAAGCCGGATTGTCTGCAATTCCTGGGCTGGAACTGACATGGTCATAGCTGCTCCGATATGATTTTCGATGGCGCGACCAAGGCGGCAGAGGGAAGGTTGGAAAGTCCCGCACGCCGCCGTGTGATGCTCCGCTCGAGGCGATTTGCGAAGTAGGTGAGCGTCCAGCAGATGGCGAAGTAGACGATCGCCAGAATGAGGAAGACCTGGAAAGGTTGGGTCAGGAGCTGGTTGTTGACCTGGCTTGCGGCAAAGGTCAGGTCCGGCACGTTGATCACGTAGCCGAGTGTCGTGTCCTTGATCGTCGAGACGAAGGTGGAGATGATGCTCGGGATCATGTTGTAGAGCGCCTGCGGCAGGATGATGAAGCGCATCGCACCTAAATAACCGTGGCCAAGCGCACGCCCCGCGTCCATCTGGCCCGGTCCAAGCGCAACGATGCCGGCACGGACGACTTCGCTCAGAAAGGCGCTCTGATAGACAACGAGTGTCGTCAGCATCGTGACGAAGCTCGGCACATCGGCGCCGGTCAGCAGAGGAACGAGGAAATAGCTCCACAGGATGAGCATCAAGAGCGGCACGCCCCTGGTGAAATAGACGAGCGCCGTGACCGGCCAGCGCAGTAGCGGCGACCTGGAGAGCCGGGCCAATGCGAAGAGGATGCTGACCGGAAAGGCGAGAGCGATGCTGAGTGCCGAAAGGATCAGCGTATTGGCGAGCCCGCCAAGCGGCCCGTTCGGATATTGGCCGATCAGCAGCAGCAGCCAGTAGTCTTGGACGATGGCGATCATGTCGTGGATCATGCGCGCGCGCTCCTGGCAGGATCCGCGCGCATGGAGAGATAGGCGCCGATGCTCATGATCACGAGCGAGAAGAAAAGGTAGAGAACCGTGCCGATCAGGTAAATCTCGAAGGTCCGAAAACTGAGGTTCTCGATCTCCTTGACGGCATGCGTCAGTTCCGAGGCTCCGATGACGACGGCGAGGCTGCTGTTCTTGAACAGGGAAACGCTGTGATTGATGAGCGGCGGCAGGGCGTTGCGCACGCCCTGCGGCATGATGACGAAACGCATCGCCGAGATGTAGTCGTGGCCAAGCGCGCGGGCTGCCTGCATTTGGCCGGAATTGACCGAGCGCACGCCCGACCGAAGATCTTCGCTGAAATAGGCCGCCTGGCAGAGCCCGAGCCCGATCACGGCGAAGATGGCTTCGGCATTATGGACGGCCAGCCATTCGGCTACCCCGCTCGGCATCAGGGTAAAAATCCCGAAATACCACAGCATCAGCTGAACCAGGGTGGGGACGTTCCGGTGGTAGGAGACGTAAGCGGCTACTAACGGACCACCGAAGCGAAAGGGCGACAAACGCAAAGCCAGCAGCAGAAGTGCCAGCGCCATCGCCATAGACCAGGAGCCGGCATAGATGATGAAGGTCATCTTAATGCCATGCAGCAGCATGGCGGTATATTCCGGATTTCCGAGGATTGCCGAAAGGTCGAAACCGCTCACGGGTTTGGCTCCCCGGATTGATCCGTCTTCGCCGCAGCGGATTGATCCGGCTTCGCCGCAGACTGGGGCTTTGCTGTCTGCAGCCCGCCCATGACCTGCAGCGTCGGCGTGATCTCCATGTGCCCGATGTTGACGGCGACGGGGGCTGCTATGGCGAAGGCGATTGCGTCGGCGATATCGGCCGCCTGCGGCAGTTCGAAGCCGTCGATGAACCGTTCGCGGATGCTGGGATCATCGCCGTGGACGTGATTGAAAATGTCGGTGGCGACCCGGCCGGGGCAGATTTCCGTGACGCGCACCCGCTTGCCGAAAGCGTCGATGCGCAGCTGGTTGGACAACATGCTGACCCCCGCCTTGGTGGCGTGATAGGATGAGTTGCCGCCAAAATTGTAGGCGCCGGCGATCGACGAGATGTTGATGACGTGTCCACGGTCGCGCGCGACCATGCCGGGCACGACCATGCGGCAGATGTGCAGGACCGCTCGGAGATTGACGTCGACGAGGAGATCGATATCGCCCTCGTCGGCTTCCAGGAATTTCTTCGGCCGGTCGACACCGGCATTGTTGACGAGAATATCGAACTCCACCCGACGTGTGAGCTCTGCCATGGCCTGACGGTCGGTCACATCGATGACGTGGGCGACGCAGCCCGTCCGCGCGGCCAGCTGCTGCAACGCTTCGGCGCTGCGGGCAACGGCATGGACCTCGATGTTCTCCCGGCGGAACCGCTCCACCACGGCTGCGCCGATACCGGAGGATGCGCCGGTCACCAGTGCGGTCTTGTAGTCGGAGAATGGCATTGTCGTTCCCTTGTTGTTGATCGAGACAGTAGCGAAGCTTAAACCCCTTGCCTAAGACCGATTATCTCTGGAGCAATAAGCAACGGTTATGGAGCCGGCGCAGGCTGCTGAAGAAGAGAAAGAGCTGATGCCGGGCATCAGCTTGCGGCGTCCGGGCCTGAGGAAAGCAGTGACGGCGTCGCGTTGCAAAAGCACTGCGTGTCTGCAAACATGTAAGCCGCGCACATCAGAACGGTACCCCGATCCTCATGGACATCAGACGCCTCAAATCTTTCATCGTGATCGTCGACAGCGGCAGCATCACGCGAGCGGCTGACCTTTTGCATATCGCCCAGCCGGCGCTCAGCCAGCAGCTTGCCGCACTGGAGGAGCATTTCGGCCACAAGCTGCTGATCCGCAGCCAGCAGGGCGTCAGCATGACCGATGCGGGACACGCAGTGTACCGCCATGCGCAGATTATTCTTCGGCAGATGGAGCAGGCGCAAGCGGATGCCTCCGCAGCCGGCAATTCGCTTGCCGGGCGTGTGTCCGTCGGTCTCGTGCCCTTCAGCAGTGCGGCCACGCTGTCGGTCGACCTCCTGGCGGAGACCCGCAAACGGCATCCCGGTATTCTGCTGCACCTGACCGAAAGCGTCGGCCAAACCTATAGCCAGATGATCATGAACGGCCGGCTGGAGATGGCGCTTCTCCATGGAACCGGACCGATCAAAGGCGTCCGGTTCGAGCCGATCCTCAGCGAGGAGTTTTTCCTTGTCGCGCATCGGGACTTTGCGATCGAAGCGGATGCGAAACCAGTTCCGGTCAATACTCTCGACGGGATACCGCTGCTGTTGCCGCCGGCCTATAATTTCGTCCGCCGCGCGGTCGATACTGCCTTCACACGCACCCGCACCAATTTGAAAGTTGTGGCGGAAGTCGAAATCGTTCGCACGCTCGCCCGCGCGGTGGGCAGCGGTCTCGGCGCGACGATCATGCCGAAAGCCATCGCCGACCGTATCGTATCGGAATCGAGCGAGCCGCTGATCTGCAGGCTCGTCTCGCCGCGGATCGAAGAAACCCTGTCGCTGTGCGTTTCCGACCAGAATCCCCTATCGGAACCGGCCCTTGCCGTCCGGGACATCCTTCTCGAGCTGACGGCGCGGTTGAAGGGCTGAAACGCGCTGCCGATCAGCGCATATCCCCGCAGAATTGAGCTATGCGCGCGCAGCCTTCGCCGAGTTTCTCCATGCTCGTGGCGTAGGAAATGCGAAAGAACGGGCTCATTCCGTAAGCCGCTCCTTGCACGGTCGCGACATGATGCTCTTCCACGAGCGCCATGACGAAATCGACGTCGGTCTCGATCTTTCGCCCGCCCTTGCTGGTCTTGCCGATCAGCCCGGAAATGTTGGGATAGATGTAGAAAGCGCCTTCGGGCCTATGGCAGCGCAGTCCTTCCACTTCCGACAACCTGTCGAGGACGAAGTTGCGTCTTTCCTTGTAGATCGCGGCACGCTCCTTCAAGAGATCCTGAGGCCCGTCCAGGGCAGCGGTCGCCGCAGCCTGGGTCAGCGTCGCGATGCCGCCGCCATTCTGGCCGTTGACGTTGCTGACGGCGGAGATCAGCTCTTTCGGCCCGGCGCAAAAGCCGAGCCGCCATCCTGTCATCGCGTAAGCCTTGGAGACACCGTTCATCGTCAGGACGCGCTCATAGAGCCTGGGTTCGACTTCGGCGATCGTGCAGAACTGGAAGTCGTCATAGACCAGGTGTTCGTAGATATCGTCGGTCATGATCCAGACATCGGGATGACGCAGCATGACCTCGGCAATGGCAGCCATCTCCGCCCGGGAGCAGGCGGCTCCGGTCGGATTGTTCGGGAAATTCAGGAATAGCCACTTGGTACGCGGCGTGATCGCCGCCTCCAGATCCTCCGGACGCAGCTTGAAGCCGGACTGCTCGTGGCAGGGGACGGCAACCGGGACGCCGCCGGCGAATTTGACGATATCCGCATAGCTGACCCAGGAGGGAGTTGGAATGACGACCTCGTCGCCGGGATTGCAGGTTGCCAGCATGGCATTGAAGATCACCTGCTTACCGCCGCCCGAGACGACGATCTGGCTGGCATCGTAGTCGAGATTATTGTCCCGTTTGAACTTCCTGATGATGGCGGCCTTCAGTGCCGGCGTACCATCCATCGGAGGATATTTCGTATCGCCGGCAAGAGCTGCCGCATGGGCCGCCTCGATCGCGTGGGCCGGAGTGGGGAAATCCGGCTCGCCGGACGAGAGGCTGACGACTTTGATCCCGTTGGCGGCCAGTTCCCTGGCGCGCTGGGTCATGGCGGCGGAGGCGGATATGGAGACGTTTTTCAGGCGGTCTGATATGGCGGACATCGCGATGGTCCTTCAATGAGAGATTGGAACGGGAGACCGCCCGCAGGCGATCAGGATTGTGTCAGTCGGCGAGTTCGGCGGCAGGCGCGATCGTGGCGCCCGCGGCTTCGATCTCGCCGCGCACGATGCCGGCAAGCTCTAAGGCGCCGGGTGTGTCGCTATGGACGAGAATGGAGCGGGCCGGCATTGCGATCACCGCTCCGTCGATTGTCTCGACGGTTCCTTCGAGCAGAAATTTCCGTACGCGTGCACGCACCGAGGCTTCGTCCTTGATGACGGCGCCAGCGAGCCCGCGCGCGACAAGTCTGCCCTCGGCATCATAGGCCCGGTCGGCAAGGAAAAGCGCCAGCGTCTTCAAATGCGCGCGTCTGGCCGCCTGCTGGATCTCGCTGCCTGAAGTGACGAAGACGACGAGGCCGGCATCCACGGTGGCGATCGCATCCATCATCAGGTCGGCCAGCACAGGATCGCGGTTGACCATATTGCCCATGGCTGCGTGGAAGCTGATATGGGACAGCGTGACACCCTCGGCTTTGGCGATCGCCATCAGGGCGCCGAGCTGATAGAGCATCTGCTGGCGAAGCTCATCTGCCGAAAACGCTATTTCGCGGCGGCCGAACCCGAGCCGATCGGGCAAGCCCGGATGCGCGCCGATGCCGACGCCGTTCAGTTTCGCAAGCCGGACCATACGCCCCATCGTATCGGGGTCGCCGCCGTGGAAACCGCAGGCGATATTGGCCGACGAGACGAGTTTCATCATCGCTTCGTCGTCGCACAGCCGGTAGGGGCCAAAACCTTCGCCCATGTCGGAATTCAGATCGATCTTCATCGGTTCTTCCTTTTGACGGCCGGTATCTTTGCTTTCATGCATGCTGCCCGTATCAGGCCATCGCCTTCAGGGCGCCCTTGACCATCCGAGATGTTTGCCTGACGTCGTCAACATAGCGGGCGACGGCCTGTTCCACCCTGCGCGCCTCCGTATGCGTCGAGCGAACGAAGCTCAGACGCGTGCCGATGCGGGCTTGCCCGAGCCGCCACAGGTCGCATTCGATCACGCCGGCGATCTTTGGATAGCCGCCGGCGGTGTTGGCATCGCTCATCTGCACGATCGGCTCGCCGCCGGGGGGGACCTGGATCACGCCGGGCACGACGCCGTGGGAGCGCATCTCAATGGACGCGGTCGGCTTGATCGGCTCGCCTGACAATCGGTAGCCCGTCCGGTCGCTTCGGGAGGAAATCCTCCACGTCTGGTTCCAGAAAGCTTCGCCATCGCCTGCGAAAAGATCGTGCTCGCCGGCCGGCAGGGCACGGATCGGCAGCGTGCCGTCGACAGCAGCCGGAAAGACATCGCGCAGTGCCACGGCCGGTTCGACGACGGCAAGACCCGAGGCCGGCAGCATGGCGATCTCTGCATCCTCGCCGACCGCGATCCGATCGCCCTTCGCCAGAGGCCGGCCGGCATTGCCCCCGAAACCGCCGCGCAGCGACGTACTTCGCGAACCCATGACGATGGGGATATCCAGCCCGCCTCCGACCGAAATATAGGAGCGCGCCAGCCGTGGAGGCTGATTCAGTTCGAGAACCTGTCCGGGCTCCGCGATGTAAGCGCGCCAGGGAAGCAATTCCGATCCGTTAAGATGAGGATTGCCGTCGGCGCCGGTCATGGCAAAGACCACGCGCTGCTCGAAACGCAGGCTGAACGGGAAGGTCTGCACCTCGATCACAGCCGCATTTTCATCATTGCCGACGAGAATGTTGCCGATCCGGACCGCAAGCGGATCCATCGCGCCGCTGGCCGATACGCCGATATCGCGATAGCCGGGGCGGCCAAGATCCTGCACCGTGTTGAACGGGCCGCTTTCGATGATCTCGATCATAGCTCGATCCTTGCCGGCAGGAACCGCACCGTATCTCCCGGCGCCATCATGGCGGGGCTCGGTAAGGTAGGGTCGAACATCTGCAGTGCCGCGAAGCCGATGGAATTCCAGCCATTCGGACCTGTGAGCATGGCGACGCCGGTCTGCATGCCGCCGATGGTCACGCAGCCCTTCGGCATCTTCAACGAGGGCACGGTCTTTCGCGGCATATAGATGCGCGGATCGAGGCCATGCAGATAGCCGAAACCGGGCGCGCTACCCAGGGCGAAGACACGGTAGGTCGCTTCATGATGGATGCGGACGACCTCGCGATCGCTCAAGCCCGAGAGATCGCAAAGGGCCGGCAGATCCATCGCATATTCGCCGCCATAATGGACGGGAATCTCGATGGTCTTGCCGTTGAGATCGATGCTGCGCGCATTCTCCCATGCCTCCAGCAGCCGGGCGACCACCGCATCAGGATCCTCGGGCGTCTCCTTGAAGATCACCAGCAGGTTGGTCATGCCGGGGATGTTTTCGGCAAGGTCCGGCCAGCCTTTCACGGTCTGGGACAGAGCCCAGATCCGCCGCTGCGCGATGAGATCGAAGTCGCCTGGCGCCTCTAGCAGGAAGGATTTGGCGCCGATCGAGGAAACCCGCGCTTGGCGTTTGGTGGCCGGAACGATTTCGCGTTGCGATGCATGTCTGTTCGTCGTGGCGATCATGATGGGAACTCGATTTCGAACAGAGGATCACCGAAGCCGACCAGTGCGTCGGGCTCGGCGAGCAGCCTGGTCAAAACACCGGAACGGCCGGCGCGAAGGGGGAGCAGGATGTGCCCTACCCCGACAAAGCCGACGATATCCGCATTGGACACGGAGCGCGGCAGATTTTGCGGCGTGGTGGAGGTCGGATGCTCGACACAGAAGCGGCCTGCCATTGGCGCCTTCATGACGACCGATGCGAAGCCGAGAGCGCGTGGCGTCGCTCCGGTCGAGCTGATCCGGGCGCCGTCTTTTCCAGCGACGATGATGCGAAGCTGTCCGCCCGGCCGTGAGATTTCGAGACCGTCCACACCGGCGGCCGTCAGCGCCTCGGTGAGCAATGCCATGGTCGCCGGATCGCTGAAATCAATCGCGCTCATGCCGCCCTCCGCAGCTTCAGCCATTGTTCAAGATAATGTATATCCGTCTCGCCGCGCGCGAATGCGCCGTCCTCGAACAGGGCGCGCAGGAAGGGGATATTGGTGGAAATCCCCTCGACCTCAGTGCCGGCAAGCGCTTCGCGCATTCTTGCCATCGCTTCGGCCCGCGTCGGCGCATGGACGATCAGCTTGGCGATCAGAGAATCGTAATAGGGCGAGACCTTGTAGCCGGCATGAATATGCGTATCGACGCGGATGCCTGGTCCCGCAGGCAACGCCAGATGGGTGACGACACCCGCTGACGGCAGGAAACTTTCCGGATCCTCGGCGTTGATGCGGCATTCGAAGGAATGGCCTTCGCAGGTCACATCGCCTTGGATGAGATCCAGGACGTGACCCTGCGCCACCCTTATCTGCGCCTGGACGATATCGACACCACTCGTCATCTCGGTGACGGGATGCTCGACCTGAAGTCGCGTATTCATCTCGATGAAATAGAAAGCGCCATCCTCATAGAGGAATTCGAAGGTTCCGACGCCCCGGTAGCGGATCTGGAGGCAGGCCTTTACGCAAGCCAGGCCGACCGGCTGGATGATGTCGGGCGCAATTCCCGCCGCCGGTGCCTCCTCCACCACTTTCTGATGGCGGCGCTGCATCGAGCAATCCCGATGTCCGAGCCACAGGGCATTGCCGTGATCGTCGCAAATGACCTGTATCTCGATGTGGCGCGGGTGCTCTAAGAATTTCTCCATGTAGAGCGAAGGTGAGCCGAAGGCCTTGCGGGCCTCTTCCCGCGTCAGCGCGATTGCTTCATGCAATAAATCGGCCTTGGGCACGACGCGCATGCCGCGTCCGCCGCCGCCGCCGGCTGCCTTGATGATGACAGGGTATCCGATTTCCAGCGCTATGCGCTCGATCGTGGCGGGGTCATCGGGCAGCGCGGTATCCGGACCGGGAACGCAGGGGACGCCGGCCGCCATCATCGCGCGTTTTGCCGAGATCTTGTCGCCCATAATGGCAATTGACGACGCGGTCGGACCAATGAAGACCAGGCCGGCCTTTTCGACGGCATCGGCGAAGGCGGCGTTCTCCGACAGAAAACCATAACCCGGATGGATGGCGCCGGCCCCGGCGAGACGCGCCGCCAGAATAATAGCATGCTGATTGAGATAGCTCTTGGCAGCACTCGACGGGCCGATACAGAGAAAGCTGTCGGCGGTGCTGCCATAGGGCGCTTCCCTGTCCGCCTCGGAGCAGATGGCGACCGTCTTCAGGCCGAGCTCGCGGCAGGCACGCTCGATCCGGGCTGCGATCTCGCCGCGGTTGGCGATCAGAACGGTATCGAAGCGGTGCCCGGCGGCAGCGGAATGTTCAAGCGTTTCCGGCATCAGGCAATCTCCGCCAGCAGATCGCCAGTCTCGACCTCGCCGTCGTCGATTTCGGTGAGATGCGTGATGCGCCCCGATCGCGGCGCGGCGATCGTGTTGAAGACCTTCATTGCCTCGATGATGAAAAGCGTCTGCCCCTCCTCCACCTCATCACCGATTGCGATGAATGGCGGTTCCCCAGGCGCCGGGGTCCGGTGCAGAACGCCGAAGACCGGCGCCTTCACCGCATAGGTTTTCTCAGGCCTCGAAGGCGAATCGGCGCTGGCATCCTGGGCAAGGCTTGTCGTCGATCCTGCCTCTTGCTGGGGCTCGGCAGCAGCCTCCTGACCCGGCGACGTGCGGAAGATCCGAACCGTCACGTCCTTCTCCGTCACCGTCAGCTCGGTAATGTTCGATCGTCCGACAAAGTCGATCAGCGTCTTGATCTTCGAGAGGTCCATATGGGTGCTCGGAATTTCAAATTCCAACGCGCATAGCTGAAGTTTCAGATCGCCCGGCGTTGTGATTTTCGTAGCACGACGTATGGGCTGATGGGGTCAGACGAAGTTTTGATGGAGCGCAATCCGCGCCCTATGGAGACATATCGCCAAACGTTAGCGAATTCCCTCGACGGCAGCCGGAAGCGGCAGAACCCACCGCAATGGATTCGATGAAGGGGCAATGCTTGTTCTGACGGCTGAAAGTGCTATATGTAGGTAAATACCTACATGAGGCAGCCATGACCATTACGACACTTTCCAGCCGTGAACTCAATCACGATGTCAGCAATGCGAAAAAAGCTGCCAGAAATGGGCCAGTCATCATCACCGACCGCGGCAAGCCTTCCCATGTCCTTCTGACATATGAGGAATTTCAGCGTCTTTCCGGCAGGCGCCAAGGCCTGATCGAGGGACTTTCCATGCCGGGCCTGTCGGAAATCGATTTCATGCCACCGCGGGTCGAGATCAAAACCCGCGAAGTTGACCTGTCTTGAGCTATCTGCTGGATACGAATGTCATTTCCGAACTGCGCAAGGTCGGTGACGGGAAGGCTGATCCGGAAGTCGTGGCATGGATTCAGATGGCAAACGCTTCTGACTTCTATCTCTCTGCAATTACCATTCTTGAATTGGAACGGGGCGTGCTTGCGGTCCAACGACGCGATGCCCGGCAAGGTTCACGCCTGCGTACATGGCTTGATGATCACGTGCGTCCGCAGTTCGCCGGCCGGATACTGCCGATCGATGATGCTATCGCAACGCGTTGCGCGCATCTGCATATTCCCGACCGGCGCAACGAGGCAGATGCGTTGATTGCTGCCACCGCACTGGTGCACAATCTTACTGTGGTCACGCGAAACGTGAGAGATTTCGACGGCACCGGTGTCGTCATTGTCGATCCTTGGCAGGGTAAAGCAATGTAGGCGCCTTAAATGGATGCAAATTGCAGTGTCCAAATTGACAACGCCGGCGGTTCCACACGGATGCGCAGCCGGTTGTTCCCTCATCGTCAGTTCTTCGTGGGGCCGATGCTCTCCCGCAGAATAAGCTCGCTGTGGATGACGGTGCGAACCGCCGCCGTAGTCTCTCTCTGGTCAATGGCGCCGAGCAACAGATCCACCGCCGCGCGACCCATCTCTTCCACCGGCTGCTTGATCGTCGAGAGCGGTGGAGAGCAGAATTCGCAGACGGGGGAACCGTCGAAGGAGACGACGGATAGATCACCGGGGATGCTCAGGCCCGTGCGCTGGATACGGCTGACAAATGAAATGGCCATGTCGTCGCTGGTCGCGATGACGGCCGTTGGCTTTTCGGTCAGTTTCGCGAAATCGTCTGCCGCCTGGACGCCGATGTCGAAGCCGTGCTGATAATCGAGATGACCGCCCGAGCGGCGCACCGAACCCTCTGACAGTCCTGCCGCCTCGAGCGCCTCGAGCACGCCGCCATAACGCTCGACATCGTGGTAATTGCCTTCAGGCCCCGCAAGATAGAAGAACTGTCGATGACCCAATCGGATCAGTTCGGCCGTGACGTCGCGCACGGCTTCGCGGTCGTTGGTAATCACGCTCTGCAGGCCGGCATCACTCATGTCGAGCAGCATCGACACGATCGGCAGGCCGGAATTGGCCAGCGAGCGCCCGTCGACCTCCGGAAGCTTCGACGACAGGATGATGGCTCCGCGCACGCTGCCGCCGAAGGCGAGGTCGAGAATATGCCGTTCTGAAATTTCGTCGCGATCGAGGTTGGCGATCATCAGGTTGTAACCGCCCTGGATCAGCGATTTGTTGATGCTCTGCAGCACCTGCGGGATGATCTGGGAAGCGCCGTAATAGAGCGATCCCGGCAGGATGATCATGATGATGTTGGACTTGCCGACCCTGAGGCCGCGCGCCATGGCGTTCGGCGTGTAGCCCAGTTGCCTGGCTGCGGCATTGATCTTGGCGCGTGTCTTCTCGTTGACCCGTCCGGGATTGGCGAGTGCCCGGCTGACCGTCGATATTGCAACGCCGGCGAGCCGCGCGACATCGGCCATCAATGCACCCGATGGCTCCTCTCCGGCCACATCTTTGTTTTTATTCACGTTTATTTCTGTCTCCCAGATGCTTCGATTTGCAACTCTAAGGCAGGGGGCGATTTATTGCAAACGTTTGCCAAAAACTGCTTGCTTAAAAAACCGGCTTGGCTATTATCTAGCCATGGCAAACGATTGCCATTTCTTAATGCGTTGAAAATCCATGGCTTATTGGACGCGGAATGGCTGTTCCGCACGCGGGTAGGTCATGCCTCGAGAAATGGACAGGTTATGGCAACTGGCGACAGGCTGCGCTTCGGCGTCGATCTCGTGACATTCTTTCATCCCGGCTTCTGGGGCGTCGACAGCCACGATGCGATCGTCGACTATGCCCGCGCCGAGCCACGCGCCTTCTGGGAAAAGATTCTCGACGGCGTCCAGGCTTCCGGCGTTACCGGCGTCGAGCTGACCTTCTCTCCTTTCAACTGGCAGGACGCGATCAAGACCTATGGTTCCGTCGACGCCTTCGCGGCCGAGTTGGCAAGACGTGGCCTGACGCTGTGCAGCGGCTTCTTCGCTGAACTGGAGGCGGCCGGCGACTTTGCTGAGCCCGAGGCCCAGTGCGCGCTGATCGACAAGGCGGAACGATATGCCGACTTCCTGAAAGCCTGCGGCAGCGACATCATGGTGATCGGCGCTCCCTTGCGCCAGACGCTCGGCGCCCAGCCGGTGCAGTTCTACGATTTCGACCGCGCCAAGGTGATCGCCGATTTCCTGAACCGGCTCGGCGCGACCCTCTATGCCAGGGGCGTGCGGCTTGCTCTGCACACCGAGGCGCACTCGATCTTTGCCGCCGCGCGCGACGTCGATCTGATGATGCTGCTCACCGATCCGGCCTATGTGCACATGTGCCCGGACACAGCCCATATCATCGTTGCCGGCTCCGATCCCGTCCAGCTCGTCGATCGTCATCACGAGCGTATGATCATCGCCCATTGGAAGGATGCGATCGGTCCTATGCCCGCCGACACACCGATCGACAAACATATCCATGAACGCCACCAGCCCTATTTCTGCAGCTTCGGCATCGGACGGGTCGATTGGCCGGCCTGGATACGGCTGCTGCGCGACCGGGCCTTTGAAGGCTGGGCGATCCTCGAACTCGATGCCGCGCCCGATCCCGTCCGCGACATCGCCAACGGGCTCACGCTCGTCCGGCAGGCGCTCCTGCCGATCTATCGCTGACAATCATCCCTAAGACAACAAACGCCCCGCAAAGAGGGCATTTTCAAGAGGTGGAACAATGAAGAACATGATGAAGCTTTTTCTAGCCGGCGCAGCAATCGTCGGCCTATCCGGCTCGGCCCATGCCGAGGACAAGCCGACGATCGAGATCATGTCGTCCTGGACGTCGGGCGGCGAAGCAGCAGCGCTTAACGTTATCAAGACCGAGTTCGAAAAGCGCGGTGGCGTCTGGAAGGATTTCTCGATCGCCGGCTTCGGCGCGGCCGATGCCGCCTTCCAAAACCGGATCGTTGCCGGTGACGCGCCGGGCGCCAAGCAGGGCGTCATCGGTCTCGCTGCCGCAGATTTCATCAACCAGGGACTGTTCAATCCGATCGACGACGTGGCGGCCGCAGGCAAATGGGCCGATGCTCTGCCGAAATCGATCCACGATCTCATCACCTATGACGGCAAGGTCTATCTTTCGCCGACCGGCGCCCATGGCGAAAGCTGGATCTTTTATTCGAAGGAAGCCTTCGAGAAGGCCGGCATTTCGCAAGAGCCCAAGACCTGGGACGAGCTCTTTGCCGATTTCGACAAGCTGAAGGCCGCCGGCATGGTTCCGGTCGCCTGGGGTGGCCAGCCCTGGCAGCAAACCAAGGTCTTCAATATGATCCTGCTCTCGCAGGTGGGGATCGACGGCTTCCTGAAGATCTATGTCGATAAGGACAAGAGCCCGGTATCCGTCGAAGGCGTGAAGAAGACCCTTGAGATCCTCGGCAAGCTGCGCGGTTATGTCGATGCGGGCGCAGCCGGCCGCAACTGGAACGACGCCACCGCCATGCTGATCACCGCCAAAGCCGGCGTGCAGTTCATGGGCGACTGGGCCAAGGGCGAATTCACCGTTGCCGGCAAGGAGCCGGGCAAAGACTATGGCTGCATGATCGTGCCGGAGTCGAAGGGCATGGTCTACATCGCCGACGCCCTCTGGTTCCCGAAAACCGGCAAGGCCGAGACCGACAAAGCACAAAAACTTCTCGCCGAAGTCGTCATGGACCCGGCTATCCAGGTCGAATTCGCGCTCAAGAAGGGTTCGGTTCCGATGCGCTCCGACGTCGACAAGTCGAAACTGGACGTCTGCGCCCAGAAGGGTGTCGAGCTGATGGCCGCGGGTGCGATCGTGCCGGATCAGGCGATCGTGCTGACGCCCCAGCAGGTCGGCGCACTCGACGACTTCGTCGACGAGTACTGGAGCGGCGGCTCGAATGATGCGGCCGCCGCGGCCGAGAATTTCTTCGCCATCTTCGAGTAGCATAGCGCCTGTGGCGTCGGCCTGATGTCGACGCCACAGCTGCTGCCGGCTGCCGCCTCGCGCGGTGGTGCGAGCCCTGCTTTCCACCCGTCAACGAGCTGGCCGATGTCCATCAAACGCAAGCCCAATCTTTCCGCGACCATCGCCCTTTTGCCGACCTGGTTCGTCGCGGTCGTGGTCTTCATCGGCACCATGGCCTGGTCGATCCGCCTGTCCTTCACCAATTCCACACTTTTTCCGTCTTCCACCTATGTCGGCTTGGCGCAGTATTCGAAGCTCTTCTCTTCCGCCAAGTGGCTGGCATCGCTGCAAAACGTGTTGATCTTCGGTGTCCTTTACGTCGCAGGCTGTTTGCTGCTGGGCTTCCTGCTGGCCGCGGCGCTCGATCGCAAGATCCGCTTCGAAAGCGCCTTCAGGACCATATTCCTCTATCCCTACGCCATGTCCTTCGTGGTGACCGGGCTGATCTGGCAATGGATGCTCAATCCGACGCTCGGCGTCCAGGCAAGCGTGCGTTCGCTCGGCTGGGAAAGCTTCGTCCTCGACTGGGTGGTCAATCGCGACATGGCGATCTATGCGCTGGTGCTTGCCGGCGTGTGGCAGGGCGCGGGGCTCGTCATGGTCATTGCGCTCGCCGGTATGCGTGGCATCGAAGCCGAGCAATGGAAGGCGGCGCGGATCGACGGCATTCCCGTCTGGCGGATCTATGTCTCGATCATCCTACCGCAGCTCGGGCCGGCGCTGGCCGCGGCCGGCATGCTGCTCGCCATGGGCGTGATCAAGACCTACGACATCGTCGTCGCCATGACCAATGGCGGCCCCGGCAATGCGACGGAGGTGCCGGCGAAATTCATCATGGACAATCTGTTCGGGCGCCAGAACCTCGGCCTCGCCACAGCAGGTGCGACGGTGCTTGTCCTCGGCGTGATCATCGCAGTCGCCCCGTTCCGCTACGCGATGCACATGCGTGACAAAGCAAAGGGGGCTGCGTGATGGCCCGTCCTCATCCGAACGGCCCGAAGCCGGCACAGATCACCGCCGGGCGCATCGGCCTCTATGCCTTCCTTGTCGTCGCCGCGCTTTTCTTTCTTTTGCCGCTCTACACCATGGTCGTCACCTCGCTGAAGTCCATGGACGAAATCCGGCTCGGGCAGATCTTTGCCCTGCCGGCCACGCTCGATTTCTCCGCCTGGGCTACCGCCTGGTCGGGCGCCTGCATGGGAACCGTCTGCGTCGGTATTCGCAGCGGCTTCTGGAATTCGGTGGCGATCACCCTCCCCTCGGTCGCGCTCTCGGTCTTCATCGGCGCCGTCAACGGCTATGCGCTGTCGCTCTGGCGGCCGCGCGGGGCAAACCTGCTCTTTGGCCTGCTGATGGCCGGCGGCCTGATCCCCTACCAGATCTTCCTCTATCCGATGGTCCGGGCGATGGCGAATATCGATCTCTACAATTCGCTGGCCGGTATCATTCTCGTGCATGTGATCTTCGGCCTGCCGCTGGTGACGCTGCTCTTCCGTAACTATTTCGTCAGCGTGCCGGAGGAGCTCTGCAAGGCGGCGCGCGTCGACGGCGCGGGCTTCTGGCGCATCTTTTTCGAGATCATGCTGCCGATTGCCGTGCCGATGGTCGTCGTGGTCTCAATGCTGCAGTTCACCGGCATCTGGAACGACTTCCTGCTCGGTCTCGTCTTTGCCGGGCGCGATAACCTGCCAATGACCGTGCAGCTCAACAATATCGTCAACACCACGATGGGCGAGCGAACCTACAACGTGAACATGGCCGCGACGATCCTCACCGCCATCGTTCCGCTCGCCATCTATTTCCTGTCCGGCCGCTGGTTCGTGCGCGGCATCGCGGCCGGCGCAGTCAAGGGGTAACGCTTCCATGCAATCTGCCGTCTCCGTCAAGGACCTGAAGATCGCCTATGGCGATCACACGGTGATCGAGAAGATGTCGATCGACATCGCGCCGCGGGAGTTCCTGGTGCTGCTCGGCCCTTCCGGCTGCGGCAAGTCCACGCTTCTGAACGCCATTGCCGGTCTCCAGGACATCACATCAGGCGAGGTCTGGATCTCGGGCAAGAACGTCAGCTGGGAGGAGCCGAAGGATCGCGGCATCGGCATGGTCTTCCAGTCCTACGCGCTCTACCCCCGCATGTCGGTCCGCAAGAACCTTTCCTTCGGACTTCGCGTAGCCGGCCTGCCGAAGGCCGAAATCGAGTCCCGTGTCGCTCGCACCGCCGACCTCCTCCAGCTCGACAAGCTGCTCGATCGGCGTCCTGCCGAGCTGTCGGGCGGTCAGCGCCAGCGTGTCGCCATCGGCCGGGCGCTGGTGCGTGAAGTGGATGTCTTTCTGTTCGACGAACCACTGTCGAACCTCGATGCCAAGCTGCGCAACGAATTGCGCGTCGAGATCAAGAAACTGCACCAGCGCCTCGGCAACACCATGATCTACGTCACCCACGACCAGGTCGAGGCCCTGACGCTGGCCGACCGCATCGCCATCATGCGCGACGGCGTGATCCAGCAACTCGCCTCGCCGGCCGAGATCTACCGCCGTCCGATAAATCTCTTCGTCGCCGGCTTCATCGGCGCTCCTGCGATGAATTTCGTCGAGGGCCGGATCGAGCGCGACAACGGCGCGCTGGTTTTCCAGAGCAAGGAGCTCGCTGTCGACCTCTCCGGTTATTCCTTTCGAGCGGACGCAGCGGAAGGACCGGCAACGCTCGGCTTTCGCCCGGAACACCTTGTGCTCGATGGCGCCACGAGCGGTCTGCCCACCATTCCGGGTCGCGTTTCCGTCGTCGAGCCGATGGGTTCGGACGCCGTCGTCTGGTTCGACTGGGCAGACCAGAGCCTCTCGCTCCGGCTCATGGGCGATGTCACCCTGCAGCCCGGCGATGCTCTAGCTCCCGGGCTCGATATCGCCAAGGCGTCCCTCTTCGGCGCTGACGGATCGCGGCTGTGACGCACCATCCCATTGTTTTCCCGCAATTCCGGGCGCGTTTCGCGCCGGTTTGCGGATTGCCCCAGGACAGGATTTGAAAAGACATGTCTGAGATCGTCTATGATGCGCTGGTGATCGGCTCCGGCGCGGCGGGTTCCTTTGCGGTAAAGGAACTGACGGCACAGGGATTATCGGTGCTGCTGCTCGAGGCAGGCCCCGCCGTCGGGGCGAAGGATTTCGATCCCGCCCGTAAGAAGGCGCCGGTAAGCAGCATCAATATCTGGGAGCGCGCGCGGGCCACCCTCAAGGGTCAGCCGATCCAGGCGCGCGCAGCCTTTTTCACCGAGCGCTTCAGCCACTTCTTCGTCAACGACCGCAAGAACCCCTATACGACGCCGAAGGGCGAGCCCTTCCTCTGGATTCGCGGCCGCCAGAGCGGCGGGCGCCTCCACAGTTTCGGCCGGGTGCTGCTGCGCTGGACCGACGACGATTTCAAGATCCGCTCACGCGCCGGAAAGGGCGTGGACTGGCCGGTTTCCTATGACGAGCTGGTGCCTTTCTACGACGAAGTGGAGACCTATCTCGGGCTCTACGGCAACAAGGACAACGTGGCCACCCTGCCGGACGGCATCTATGCGAAGCCGGCAAACCTGACGCCCGCCGAGCAGATATTCAAGCAGGCGGTTGAAAACCGCTGGCCGGAAAGGCGCGTCGTCTCCTGGCGCTACATCGCGCCGGACGCCGAGCGCATGCCGCGGCCGCTGCGAGAAGCAAAGGCGACCGGCGAGCTGACCATCCGCTACGACGCCGTCGTTCGCCGCATCACCACGGATGAGAAGACCGGCCGCGCCACCGGCGCGGAATATATCGATCGCAACACGGGCGCGGTATCGACGGCCCGCGCTGCGACGGTGGTACTTTCCGCCTCGCCGATAGAGAGCGTGCGGCTGCTCTTGAATTCGGCTTCGGCGAAACATCCGGGTGGGCTCGGCAACAGCTCAGGCGCTCTCGGTCGCTATTTCATGGATCAGCTGCCGTGCCTCGCCTTCGGCTCCTTTTCGAAGGCGAAGGGCTGGGCGCCCGACGACTCCGCGCCGACCGACCCCTTCTACAATCCGTCGGGCGGGATCTTCATTCCCCGTTTCGGCGAGGGCGACGCCGCCCGCGGCGATTTCGATTACCAGGGAAGCGTCGGGCGCGCGCCGGTCTCAGGGGACACAGATGCGCGTCTCGCCTTCTTCGGTTTCGGCCGTATGCTGCCCTATGCCGACAACCGCATCACGCTCGACGTCAGCCGTAGGGATGCCTGGAACATTCCCGTGCCGCATATCCGCTGCGTCATGCAAGAGGAGGAGCAGGCACTGCTCAAAAGGCAGGAGGAGATGCTGATCGCCATGATCAGGGAGATTGGCGGCGACCTCGAATTCATCGGCTCGCCAACCGGCCTCAAGGAAATGGGCAAGGGCGCCTTTCCCGAAGCCGATGCCTTCAGCCGCTTCATGTTCCGCAAATGGTTCCGCAAGACCATGTGCATGGGCGCGGCAATCCATGAGACGGGCGGCGCGCGCATGGGCGAAACCCCTGAGGCTTCGGTGCTCAACCCCTACAACCAGGTCTGGGATGCCCCGAACCTCATCGTCACCGACGCCAGCGCCTTCCCCGGCAGCGGCATCGCCGGCACCACGCTCACCGTCATGGCCCTGACGATCCGCGCCTGCCGGAATCTTGTCGACCAGTACCGGACGGGACGGCTGTAGCCGCGCATGGAACGAGGGACCCGGGTTAACCGTTTCAGCCTTCGATCAGTGTCGTCATATAAACTTCGCACTGACATGCTCCTGTCAACAAAAGCAGGAAGGGAAATCTATGTCTCAAACACCTCAGGACCAGCTCAGCCGCATAAAAGCCGAAATCGCCGACAGCTTCGATGAAGAGCTGGAAATGCAGATGGAGGAAGACCGGCTGGACGATCTGGTCGCCGAAGGGATGTCGGAACCGGCGGAGCAGACGCTCGAGCGAAAGATCTACTTCCGGGAACTTTTCCGGCTGCAGCACGAACTGGTGCGGCTGCAGGATTGGGTTCAGCATAAAAAGCTGAAGGTGGTGGTGCTTTTCGAAGGCCGGGATTCGGCCGGCAAGGGAGGCGCGATCAAGCGCGTGACCCAGCGGCTCAATCCGCGCGTTTGTCGGACGGTCGCACTGCCCGCGCCCACCGAGCGGGAACGTCATCAATGGTATTTCCAACGTTATGTCCCGCACCTTCCGACCGCCGGCGAAATGGTGCTCTTTGACCGAAGCTGGTACAATCGCGCCGGTGTCGAGCGTGTCATGGGGTTCTGCACAGAGGAAGAACTCGAGGAGTTCTTCCGCTCGGTGCCTGAATTCGAACGGATGCTGGTCCGCTCCGGAATCGTGCTGATCAAATACTGGTTTTCGATCACCGACGAGGAGCAGGAATTCCGATTCAAGATGCGTATTCACGATCCGCTGAAGCAATGGAAGCTCTCACCGATGGATATGGAAAGCCGGGTCCATTGGGAGGAATACACCAAAGCCAAGGAAGAGATGCTGGCGCGGACGCACACAGAGGACGCACCTTGGTGGGTGGTGCAGGCCGTGGACAAGAAACGGGCGCGGTTGAACTGCATCGCCCATCTTCTCGAACAGATCCCTTACGAGGATGTTCCGAAACCGGAGATCCAGTTGCCGGACCGCATCCGTCACGCCGATTACAACAGGGCGCCGGTTCCGCCTGAAATGCTCGTGCCGGAGCGATATTGACAGCGTAGCCGCAACGGGGGACGGCCGTAAATCGGAATCGATTTAGGGGTTGCTACGCTACGCCACGGAAGAGCGTGGCGTAGCGTTGGACCGTCGGCGACCTTCAGGCGGCGACATCAGCCATGCGGTTTAATTCCGAGACGGCGTCATCCGGCAGCACGAGTTCGGCGGCGGCGAGGTTCTCCCTGAGATGGCCGACGGACGACGTGCCGGGGATCAGCAGGATGTTTTCCGCGCGACGCAGCAGCCAGGCGAGCGCTACCTGCATAGGCGTGGCATTAAGGCGTGCGGCGACATCGGACAGGGTGGAAGACTGCAGTGGGCTGAACCCGCCGAGCGGGAAGAACGGCACATAGGCAATGCCGTCGCGCGCGAGATCGTCGATCAGGGCATCGTCGGCCCGATGCGCCAGATTGTACTGGTTCTGCACGCAGACGATCTCGGTGATCCCACGCCCTTCGGCGATTTGTTTGGATGTGACGTTGCTCAACCCGACGTGACGGACCAGGCCTTGCCGCTGGAGATCGGCGAGCACCGTCAGGGGCGCTTCGATCGACCCTTCGGCCGGACCGTGCACGTCGAACATGATCCTGAGATTGACGACATCAAGCACGTCGAGGCCGAGATTGCGGAGGTTGTCGTGCACTGCCTCCGTCAGCTCTTCGCGCGAGAAGGCCGGAATCCAGGATCCATCCGCGCCGCGCCGGGCGCCGATCTTGGTGACGATGACGAGATCGTCGCGATAGGGATGCAGTGCTTCGCGGATGATCTGGTTGGTGACGTGCGGGCCGTAGAAGTCGCTGGTGTCGATGTGGTTTACGCCGCTTGCGACCGCCTCTCGCAACACGGCCAAGGCCGCGCCATGATCCTTGGGCGGACCAAATACGCCAGGCCCGGCAAGCTGCATGGCGCCATAGCCAAGCCGCTTCACGCGGCCGCCGCCGAGGTTGAACGTGCCGGACTGATCGATAGTGGACATGATCTAACTCCTTTCAAGAGATGACGCCAAGATAGGCCCAAGATAAGCATTGTCGGCGCGCGTGAAAATTGGCTACAATCCGCACGGGCTGTGCGGAGTGGCGAACAATGAAAGCAGATCTGGGTGATCTCAATGCCTTTGTTGCCGTGGCACGTGCCGGCGGTTTTCGCGAAGGCGCGCGCGTCAGCGGCAGCAGCGCCTCCTTCCTCAGCGAAGCGGTGCGTCGCCTGGAGGGCCAGCTCGGCGTCAGGCTGCTCAACCGGACGACACGCAGCGTCGTCCCGACCGAAGCGGGCAAGGGCTTGCTGGAGCGGCTCGGCCCTGCTTTGAGCGAGGTGGAGTCTGCCCTCGACGTCGTCAACGGATTTCGCGACAGGCCGGTCGGTGCCTTGCGCCTCAATGTGCCGGTCAGCGCGGCGCGGCTGGTGCTGCCCGCCATCGTTCCGCCGTTCCTTGCCGCCTATCCCGATATTCGGCTGGAAGTGGTCACCGACGAGAGCTTTGTCGACGTGATCGCGGCCGGCTGCGACGCCGGCATCCGCTATGACGAGCGGTTGGAGCAGGATATGATCGCGATACCGATCGGGCCACGCGTCCAGCGCTTTGCCATCGCAGCCTCCCCGGACTACCTCGATCGCCGTGGCCGGCCGCAACATCCGAGCGAGCTGCTCGGCCATGCCTGTCTATTGGGTCGCTTTGCCAGCGGCGCGATGACGGCGCCGTGGGAGTTCGAGCGCGATGGCGAGATAGTGCGAGTGGACCCGACGGGGCCGCTGATCGTGCGGGTCGGCGGGGCGACCGATTTGGCCGTCGATGCAGCGATATCAGGAACAGGGATAGTCTGCCTCTTCGAGGACTGGCTGCGCCCGCATATCGACAGTGGCGCGCTCGAGCCCATCCTCGAACCGTGGTGGCAGCGTTTCTCCGGGCCATTCCTCTACTATCCCGGGCGTCGGCTGGTACCGGCGCCGCTCCGCGCATTCATCGACTTTGTCAAGGCGTCGGCTCCGGCATAATTCTTTAACCGGAATCGATCTAGGGATAAAATGATGTCGCAATTCAAGGTGTTACAGCATCCTTTGCGCGTCTAAAAGATGCGGCGCTGTAAGCGGCCTTAATGGCCGACGATGCGCTAAAGCATGTCTCGCAAAAGTGTGCAGCGGTTTTGCGGCAAAGACATGCGGAAAACAAAGACCTAAAGCGCGGCACGCGAATCTGAAAGATCGCGACGCGCTTTAGAGCTTGACCTCGGCATTGTCGCCCATATCAGGTTTGCTGTTCGAGACTGCTGCGGCCGCCATCTTGATATAGCTGATGATCGTGCCCGGGCTGTCCCAATATTCCGCCGAAGCCGGCGTCATCTTGAGGATGCGGATGGAAGGATCGTCGGGATTGTCCCACCAGGCCTTTGCCGGCGTCGCCCATAATTCCCTGATTCTCTCCCGGTCGTTTTGCACCTCGGCCGTCCCCGATACGGAAACATATTTCTGTCCCTTGGTGTCGGCAAAGGCGAGGCACACGTTTGGCCAGCGAGTGATTTCATCGTCCTTGTGACTGCCGACATCCGTCAGAAAATAGATCGCATTCTCGAGCTGCGCGGTATAGGCGGACATCGGGCGGGCTCGCAGATCGTCGCCGCTGCGGGTCGTCAGCATGCAAAACCCGATCTTGTCGATCAATTCCCATACCCGTATCGCATCGTCTTGATTGGCCATCGTCATCTCCGTCTGTGCAAGAGACGAAGTATAACCATCAGCCGCGGCCGATGTTCCCAGTCGGCGGGCCTCATGAGCCGATTCCCAAGGCGATCGAGGCACGCAGTCGATCAATGGACGCTTGGGGTTTTCATGACAATTGCGAAATCTTCGGCGACCAGTTCGCTGACGGCGATGAGAACTTCCTCCCGGGAAAAGCCCGATGTCAGAGCGCGTTGAATCAGATCCTGCAGATCCGGCTCCACGACATCGCGGCAATCCTCGAGGCGTTCTTCCGAAACGGTGAGGCTATTGAGTTCGTCCATTGTCTGTCCTTTCAGGGAATGTAACCACCAAAGCCCGGGAAGGCTGGCGAGGATAAAGCCGTTAACGGGCGGCCACCGCCCGCTTCGGACCGGGCAGCAGGCCTTCACGCTGCATCTGCTTGCGTGCAGCCTTGCGATGTCGGCTGATCGCCTGTGCCTTTTCCCTGACGCGCCGTTCGGACGGCTTCTCATAGGCGCGCCGTTCCTTCATTTCGCGGAACAGCCCTTCGCGCTGCATTTTCTTTTTCAAGACTCTGAGCGCTTGATCGACATTATTGTCTCTGACGAGTACCTGCATTTCGAGTTCTCCTTGTTTGGGATGGTGCGCCAGTCGCCGCTCAGCCGAGCTGCTCGGCGATCAGAGCCTGCAATTCGCGGCGGGTGAGAAGGCAGGGAAACGGCTTCCAGCTCCTGGGAGCATTGCGGACAGCCTCGTCATCCTCACGCGGATTCGCCGCCGCAACCGCGGTGGCTGTATGTGTGTTGTTCAAAAAGAAATCCTTTGCCGGCCTTGGCCGGCGTTATCGATTGTTTGTGGGATTGCCCATCACGCAGCCTTAAGGCGCGCGCCGATGCATAAGCGTCTCAATCAGCAGCCGGCAACGGCTTGGATTTCCGCTTGGATCGGGTACATCGGCAACATAGGGCTCAGCGAGCAGAATTGCAACGGATAGCCCGGATGGTTGGCTCGAGGCATCGCCGATCGCCTTCAGATATACTCGGTGCCATTTTATTCAAGTTAGCCGGGTATAGTTTTTGCCGAATTTTCTTCAATTTTGCGCGAGAGTGACATTATTCCGCCGGAATGGAAGCAACGCGAAGACCGCCATCGAAATTAACCTTCTGTTAAATAGACCATTGACTTGTAGTATTAATAGGTTGTTAAAGGAGCCGCTCGCTGAGGTCGAAATTGACCCGCCAATAAACATTTTAGGAGAGAGCCATGGCTTCGCTGATACATGCAACTGATGATAGTGCAACATTTCAAGAAACTGATGTTATTTCCGGAAACCTGCTTTCCAACGATTCTTCCGACAACGGCCACCTGTTCCTGCGCGCATTCGATGGCGCAAGTGTTGGCGCCAAGAGCGGCAACAGCCAGGTTACTGAAATCCAGGGCGATTACGGCACCTTCTTCGTCAAGCCGGACGGCAGCTACACCTATGTCCTGAGCGACGCTGCCAAGATCGGTTTCGCCAACGGCGAATCGTTCCAAGAGAAGGTTTCCTACAAGATCTCCGACGGCAGCGGTCACACCGACGTCGGCCTGTTCACTTTGAACATCCAGGGCGTAACCAAGCCGATCGCAGTCGACGATACCTTCAGCTTCACCGAAGGCAACGCCATCGGCGGCAACGTTCTGGATAACGACATTGCCGGCGACAACGGCAAGATGTTCCTGCGTCAGTTCCTGACCGAGCAGGTAGACGGCAAGGATGGCGCCGTTACCGACGTTGCCGGCACCTACGGCATGTTCCACGTCAAGGCGGACGGCACATTCACCTATGAACTGACCTCCGATCTGGATGCAGGTCAGACGTACACGGAAGTTCTCCGTTACTACAAGATCTCCGATGGCGAAGGCCACACGGACACTGCCAAGGTGACGCTCAACATCACCGGCACGGATGCTCATCCCGACGGCGTCGGTGTTTGATCCGCAGCGATAGATCAGTGAGACACGACGCCCGCCGCGCAATCGGCGGGCGTCCGCATTTCGCCACTTGATACAAGGCCCGGCGGGAGCCGGTATATAATCCTTTTTAGCTAGTTCTTATAGACGCAGGGGAGGCGTAGTCTCGAAGTTCGGAGGACAGGCCCTTGACCGAACACATCGAACCCAAGCAAATCGAGACAGACGATCTGACGAAAGTCTGGTCCGTAACAGAGTTCTGCGCTCGCCATCGGATAGATGACGAGGAGCAGGCGCTGTTGCTGAAACTCTTCGGCCCGTTCGCGACCGCCTCCGAATTGCTTCACAATGCCAAGCGCGCGCCAAGATTCAGATGAAGCCCTCTCCATTTCTTCAACGATCTTCTCACAAATCCCGGTAAGTCATTCGGTGAACGAGACGGCGCAAGATATCGCCTGATCGGGTGAGGCTCGCTATCTTGCCTCTCAGACATTTAGGCAGTAATCGAAATGGTGCGATCGTTGCATTTGGCGGAACCATCATCGTGAAAACGAGCGGCGCTGATATGGATCATGTCGATATCGTTGATGCTGTCTATCAGGCGGCGGTCCGTTCAGAACTATGGCCGGATACGCTGTGCGCGATCGTTGATTACGTTGGTGCCGTCGCCGGAAATATTGTCTATCAGGCACCTGATGGCCGCGGCAGCTTTCTGATCCCCGGCCGCATGCGTGAAGATTTGAATGCGCTCTATCTTCAGCATTACACGGGCAACCCCTATGCCCGCGCATTCGAGAAGGTAAAGCCGGGCGAGATTGCAGTCGGCAATAGGTTGATCGATGCAGAGGCCGTAAGGCATTCCGCGTTTTACGCCGATATCTGCGAGCCTCAAAACATCTTCAATCAGCTCTTCCTGCCGCATGCGAGCCTGCACGAGCGGGGAGGTATCGGCGGTGTCGCTCTGTTCCTGTCTCGTCAGCAAGACGAGCACGCCGCGGAAGCGGCAGCACGGTTAGAGCGGCTGAGCCCGCATATGGCGCGGGCGATCGATCTTTCTTTTCAGGTAAACCGGATCGCCCGCGCACCCGAATTGCCGCAACGGCTGATCGATGCAATCGCGGATGCGGCCGTGCTGATCGATAGTCGGGGTGCCGTCCTTCTCTTGAATGCGGCTGCCGAAGCACTGCTCAAGCAGGCCGACGGCATTTTTCTCAGCCGATCCGAGAGACCCTCGCTTGCCGCCCATATTTCGAAGACATCCACCCGCCTAGTGAACGCCATTCGTCAGGCTTTGCTGATAGCCGATGGCGAAGACACGCCTTTCGACGGGGCATTGTCGATCTCCCGGCCATCGGGTTTGCCGCCCTATCTGGTGATGATCACGCCGCTTGCACCGACAGCGGTTTCGATATGGGATGCGGTTGATAGTGGAGCGCGCGTCCTCATTCATATCGTCGATCCGGAAGCGAAGACGTGTCGGCAAGCGCAACAACTGCAACACATCTTTGGCCTGACCGAAGCCGAAGCCCGGGTCGCCGCACTGATCGGCAGCGGAATGAATCTGCCCGAGATTGCCCGGGTTCTTGGAATTTCGTCCAACACGGTAAAAACCCACACCGGCCGATGCTTTGGCAAAACGGGGGTACGATCCCAGGCGGCGCTCGCCAGGCTGATTGCCTCGATCCCGATCGCCGGAAACAGGCAGGCGACGCCGTCCCGCACGAATGGAAAGAGCCGTCCGCGGGAATCCTAAGTTACAATCCACAACAATGTAAACTGTTGTGACAGGCGGCGTCATTCGTGCGCCTGACGATTAGCATCTCCCTCGCCGACCTTCGCCGCAGCATCGGCCTGTGCTGCGGCTCGGCCTTTGCGTCGAGGTCTATTCGCTGACGGTACTGCGTATCGCCGCCTGTCTCTGAATAGTCCTCTTGGCCCGCCTCAGTCGGCCAAGGCGGCAATGACGTTTCTGACCAGCGCAGCTGACGACAGCCTGCTTGTGGCGCAGCTCGGGGCGCCGATTGCACCGACACGCACGGAAACGCCGCCGCGCGCATTGGCGATAGCAAACATCGACTCGTCGGTCAGGTCATCGCCGATGGTAATCGGGGAGCGGTTCTTGAACGGGTCGGACTGGAAGAATCGCTCCAGCGCATCGCCCTTGCTCGACCGTGCCGGACGCAGCTCGAATACCATCTTGCCGAGCTGCAATGCCCAGTTCGGCCCGGCGAGCTCGGCATAATGGTGCATGCGGTCTTCGAGCACCTTTTCATATTCGGGCGCGAGCCGGTAGTGGGCGGCAACAGCCGCGCCCTTGTCCTCGATCAAGACGCCGGGGTAGTGCTCGGCTTCTGCGGTCAGCGCATGCTTCAGCGCCTGAAATTCAGGTGTCGCCTCGATCGTCTGCATTCCAGCGGCATTCCTGATTTCTGCACCGTGCAGCCCTGCTGTCGGAAATGCAAAGGGCTTGAACAGCGCGTCTGCATAAGCAAGCGACCGTCCGGTGACTAGCGCCAAGGCGCCGCCGAGCTTGTTCGACAGGCGATGCAGTTGTCCGGGAAGCGCCTCCGGGACCTCGATCGCATCCGGTGTGGGCGCAAGATTGAGCAGCGTCCCGTCGATATCGAGAAACATTGCCCAGCGGTCCGGCTCCTCCAAGACCATTGAAAGCATTTCCTGGGTAGCGGCATCGTCCTGCACGGCATTCTCCAAACTCTGCAATATTGAAGCTAGGTCGCCGGCCGACAAGGGCAAGGTGACTCTTCAGACTCCGGAACATCCAGAGCTAGTCCGCGTTGTATCTCGCCGCCTGTTCGAGACCTCGCGCGGCAGAAGGTACATTGATGGCCAAAGGCAGTTCCGAATCCCGTGATGAGATCAATGCGCCATTGGCGCATGGCGCCATGGTCCTGCCGTTGGTGACCATCGACGATTACAACAATGAACTGCGTGACAAGAATGGTTTCGTTGGCGACAACGCCAATAAGAAGACCTTCCAGCAGAAACTCGACGATTGGCGAAAACGCATCCGCAAGTTTGGGGAGGATCCGATCGGCAAGACCGCGACAACAAAGCTTTCCAAGAAAAAGATCGAGGCCCTCTTGACGGGCGACGACATGGAGGCTGCCGCGTTGGTCATGGGAGCGGTGGAGGACTTTGCCCAGGACTTTGCCGAGGTGATCGGAAAGTTCCTCAAGGACGAGCGCTGGGCCAAGACCGAGCGCATTGTCGTCGGCGGAGGCTTCAGGCGAAGTCGCTTCGGAGAACTGGCGATCGCCAGGACCATGGTTCTTCTCAAGGCGGCCGGCCTCAATATCGAGGTTGTGCCGATCGCCCATCATCCCGACGAGGCGGGGCTGATCGGCTCAGTCCATCTCATGCCGGGGTGGATGTTCAAGGGTTATGAGGCGATCCTTGCCGTCGATATTGGCGGCACGAACGTGCGCGCCGGCGTCGTCGAGTTCGGAAAGGAAAAGACACCGCACTTTGCGGATGCCAGTGTCTGGGAATCGGCGATCTGGCGCCATGCCGATGACGAGCCAAGCCGCAGCGGAACGGTAGAGAGGCTGGCGGCGATGTTGCAGGACCTGATCGACAAGGCCGAAAAGGCCAATCTGAAACTTGCTCCCATTATCGGGATCGCCTGTCCGGGCATCATCAAGGCCGATGGCTCGATCGAACGCGGTGGACAAAACCTGCCGGGCGGAAATTGGGAAAGTGACAGCTTCAACCTTCCCGCCGCACTGATCAAGGCCATTCCCGAGATCGGCGACCACAGCACATTCGTAATGATGCACAACGATGCCGTGGTGCAGGGATTGTCGCAGATCCCTTTTATGAACGACGTGTCGAGATGGGCGGTGCTGACCATCGGCACCGGGTTGGGCAATGCGCATTTTACGAATCGCGAGGGAACGAAGGCGCGATAGTGGAATGCCTGTCTCGCGCAACTCTGCACGCAATGAACGCGTAACTGGAGCAGATCTGGTGGCACGGGGGATTCCGATTTTTTGTGAATCAT